>NZ_CP119083.1:5752246-6069662 GCF_029028125.1 Pseudoduganella chitinolytica | reverse complement strand
CGCTCCAGGCCGACCGTGATGTACTGCAGGCCGAGGAAGTCGAGGAAGCTCGAAAGGTAGTAGCCGATCAGGCCCATGCCGACGAGGCGCCAGCGGTCGCTCCACGACAGGGGCGGCCCGGCGCGCATCTGCCAGATGGCCACTACCGCGAATACGGGCAGCGAAAACAGCATGCGGAACGCGATCAGCGTGACCGCGTCGATGTGGTAGCGGTACAGCAGCTTGGCGACGACGGCCTTGGTCGAGAACAGCACGGCGCCGACGATGGCCAGCGCCAGGCCGCCGGCCGCCCCGGCTTGCATGGCGGCCGCGCGAGAGTCCGTTATGCTTTTGGTCATCCGGCCATTGTACGGCCAAACGTGCAACGGTGCAGGCCGTCGCCCGCATCAGGTGACGGTAACGGCGACGGTACCCGCCGTCACCGTGACGACCGTCTCGCGCGCGATCGCGCTGGCCGGGGCACCGGCACCGACCAGGCGGTTGACCTGGCGCATGCGTGCCGTCAGGCTGGCCGGCGTCACGGTCACCAGCGTATAGCCCTGCGCGTCCGTGTTCACGTGGCGCAGCCATGGATTGCTGTTCAGCGCCGACAGATGGCCCGCCAGGGTCAGCAAGGTGCCGCCGAAATCGGTGCTGCCGGCCAGGCCCTCCAGGACAGCCGCCGTGGTCGCATCGAGCCGCGCTTCCGGCACGCCCTTCGCTGCCAGCGCGCCGCGCAACTGCACGCGGATCTGCTCCAGCAGCGCGGCCGTCGTCGGTGCCGCCTTGCCCAGCGTGTAGTCGAGCAGGTTGACGCTGACCGCCACGTTGCCTACGTCCGGCACGGGGATCGTTACGGGGTACGAGACGATGGTGGCCAGGTCGCCCAGCCCCGCCGCCGCGTCGCGCAGGTAGGTGAAGAACGATTCCGAGCTGGCGCCCGCCGTCACCAGGTCGACCAGTACGGGCTTGCCGCCCCCGGCGGCGTCGAAGTCGTCGCTGACGGTGCCGGCGAAGAAGGCGTGGATGTCGCCCGTCAGCGCGACGACATTGTTGATGCGGTTGTCCGCCAGGTGCCGCACCAGCGCCTTGCGCTCGGCGTTGTAGCCGTCCCACTGGTCGCAGTTGAGCAGGAAGCGGCGGAAATACGGTGCCAGCGCGGCGGCCTTGCCGCTGGCCGTCACGAAGGACGACTCCACCTTCTTCGCCCGCACGTCCGGCTTGACGTAGCCGAACGCGATCGCGTGCGCGGCAATCGCCGCCGAGGCAGAGGGGCCGCCGCTGGCGGACAGCGCGCCCATGTAGGCGCTGGCCGCCAGCGTCCCCTGCGCCTGGGTCAGGCCGGCCGCGACGGCCGCGGCAACCTGCTGGGCGGTGGGACCATCGGCCGCGACGACGGTGGCGATGGCTTGCGCGCCCGCCTGCGCGGCAACGGCGGTGGCGCCGGCCGTGCTGGCGGCCACGATCGCCGCCGCCATCGGCACATTGCCGGCCGTCGCCTGCGCGGTGCTGCCGATGGACGCGGCCAGCACGGGCACGGCCTGCAGCGCCAGCAAGGTGGCGATGGCATCCGTGCCGGACAGGCCCATGCGCAGCAGCGACACCTCGTTGCCCCACAGTTTCCATGTCGTGCGCGCTTCGGCCATGGCCTGCTGCCACCAGCCGCGCTGGGTCGCGCCCAGCATGCTGACCGGGGCCAGCGGGTCGCTGCCGGCGGCCGCCATCTTCTGCGCCTCGGCACGCTCGTACAGGTCCTGCGGCACCAGGTAGCGGCTGCCGATGCGGCCCACCTGTGCGGACTCGGGGATCACGTGGTCGGCGCGGTACAGGCGCTGGTCCGTCATTACCAGCCGGGCCAGCGTGCCGAAATCGAACTGGCGGTAGATGCGGATATTGTCGAAGCCCGGCTGCGCCGCATCGAACGTGACGTCCGCCGGCATGAACTCGAACCAGGCCTGGCTGGCGTCGCGCCGGCGCTGCGTCTGGCGCAAGCCGCTGCCGCCGGCCAGGCTGGCGTCGTAGGTCTGGGCATCCTGCCAGCAGTCGTCCGAGAACTCATGGTCGTCCCAGATCGCGATGAACGCGAAGCGCTCGTGCACGGCCTGCAGGCGGCGGTCGCCGCGGTACTTCTTGTACAGGTAGCGGTAGTCCGCCAGCGTGGTGGCGTAGCGGGCCGTGCCGCCGGCACCGGTCGGCGTGCCGTCCGGCAGGCGCAGCGCGTCGTGGCGCGTCTCCACCTGGCCCTGCTGGAAGTCCTCGCCCACCGTTTCGTACACGTAGTCGCCCAGGTGCAGGACGAAGTCGAGATTGTCCTCCGTGGCCACGTGCTCCAGCGCGCCCCAGTGGTTGACGCTCCAGTCCTGGCACGTCAGCGTCGCGAAGCGCAGTTGCTCGACGGCGCCGCCGCTGGCTGCCGCGGTACGGAATCGTCCCACGTTCGAGCGCACGTCTCCGGCCACGAACTGGTAATAGTAGGTCTGGCCCGGCTGCAGGCCCGTGAGCTTGTGGCGCACCGTGTTGTCGTACTGGGCGCGCAGCGGCAGGCGCTGGTCGGCCACCGGAGTTCCTGCCAGTGCGGCATTGCCGCCCAGCAGGCGGGCATGGTCACCGGTGGCGACGATCAGCTGCACCGTCACGTCGTTGCCGGCGGGCGCCGCTGCGGCCGGATCGATGCCGGCCGGCACGACGCGCGTCCACAAGACGATGCTGTCCGGACGGGGATCGCCGGAGGCGACGCTTTGCGGAAAAGTCCAGGCGGCACCGGTGGCCGGTGGCAGGCCGGCATCGACCGGATCGTCGTCGCTGCTGCCGCAACCGGCCAGCCCGGCCGTGGCGGCCGATACCGTAAGGAAACCACCCAGCCTCAGAAATTGCCGCCTGTCCATATTCATGTCTCCGCCGTTGTAAATTTACAAAAATTTACAAAATCATAGCAGCCGGCGGCAAGCCCGCAAATGCCTGTGAAATGAAGCTGTTGCGTGAAGTACACCGCCGACACACGGTTGAAAAGGGGTTCGACAACTCTGCCTTTTCGGCGTAGGCTGTTCATTACAAAAATGCTATTTAACTTATAAGGATGACATCATGGCAGACTCCCCTAACCTGATCGGCGGAACGATCAACAACGACACGCTGCCGGGAACGCTCGGCAACGATGCGATTTACGGCCAGGGCGGCGCGGACATTCTTCTGGGCAATGCCGGCGACGACATGCTGTTCAGCGGCGTCATCTACACGCCTACCGGCAACCTGCCCGACCTGATCGGCGACCGCCTGGAAGGAGGCGGCGGCAACGATTCGCTGACCGGCGGCAGCGGTAATGACGTACTGATCGGTGGCAGCGGCAGCAACAAGCTCGACGGCGGTGGCGGCATCGACACGGCCATCTTCAGCGGCACCCGCGGCGAATACACGGTAGCGCTGAAAGCCGGCACGATCGGCGTCACGTCCAGCGCCGGCGGTGCCGACACGCTGACGAACGTCGAGCGCGTCCAGTATTCCGATACCTCCGTCGCCTACGACATCGACGGCAGCGCGGGCAAGATGTTCCGCCTGTACCAGGCGGCCCTGAACCGCGTGCCGGACAAGGAAGGCCTGGGCTGGTGGATCGACGCCGCCGACCGTGGCACCGACTGGGAGAACATGGCGGCCGGCTTCACCCACAGCGCGGAGTGGGCCAAGCTGTACGGCGCCGAATCCTCGAACGACACGTTCCTCACCAACCTGTACAAGAACGCCCTGCACCGCGCGCCGGACGCGGAAGGGTTCGCATTCTGGAAACAGGCGCTGGAAGGCGGCGTGACACGCGAGCACTTGCTGGTGCAATTCGCGGAAAGTCCGGAGAACCAGGCGCAGGTGATCGGCAGTATCCAGAACGGTATCGAATACATTCCGTTCCACTGACGTCGCAGGCGCTCTTCCGGCCCGCGGACGGGCAATCGGCAGGGGGCGGTATGTTAGAATACCGCCCTCGATTGCACACCGTCTAAGGAAGAGTCAACATGGCTGGACACAGCAAATGGGCCAACATCAAGCATAAAAAGGCTGCAACGGACGCGAAACGCGGCAAGATCTGGACGCGCCTGATCAAGGAGATCACGGTTGCCGCGCGCATGGGAGGCGGCGACATCAATACCAATCCGCGCCTGCGCCTGGCGGTGGACAAGGCGGCCGACGCCAACATGCCCAAGGATAACGTCCAGCGCGCGATCACGCGCGGCACCGGCGGCGACGAGGGTACCAACTACGAAGAAGTCCGCTACGAAGGCTACGGCATCGGCGGCGCCGCGATCATCGTCGACTGCATGACCGACAACCGCGTGCGCACGGTCGCCGAGGTGCGGCACGCCTTCAGCAAATACGGTGGCAATATGGGCACGGAGAACTCCGTGTCGTTCATGTTCAAGCATTGCGGCCAGTTCCTGTTCGCCCCCGGTACCGATGAAGCCAAGCTGATGGATGCCGCGCTGGAAGCGGGCGCCGAAGACGTCGTGACCGACGAGGAAGGCGGCTTCGAAGTACTGTGCGCGCCGAACGACTTCGCCGCCGTCAAGGATGCGCTGGAGAAGGCGGGCTTCAAGGCCGAAGTGGCCGAGATCATCATGAAGCCGGCCACGGAGACGGTGTTCACGGGCGAAGAAGCAATCAAGATGCAAAAGCTGCTGGACGCGCTGGAAAACCTGGACGACACGCAGGAGGTCTACACCAACGCCGTGATCGAAGAATAAGATCCGGCACCACCTCGTGACACGGCGGCCCGCGGGCCGCCTTTTCCGCTCCTGGCGCCTGTGCCCTCCGGCCAGCCCAGAAGCCTTTTCAAGATGGCATGACCAAGCCGCTTCGGCCACCCTGCTCCGGCCGCCCTGCTCTGGCCATCTTGAAGAAGCTTCCCCGAATCCTCAAACTTGAACGAACGGTCCCTATGAAAATCCTGGTAGTCGGCTCCGGCGGCCGCGAGCACGCGCTGGCTTGGAAATTGGCGCAATCGGAACGAGTGCAGATGGTGTTCGTCGCCCCCGGCAACGGTGGCACGGCGCGCGACCAGCGCTTGCAGAACGTCGCGATCGGCGACCTGCACGAGCTGGCCGACTTCGTCGTGCGCGAGCACGTCGCGTTCACGGTAGTGGGACCGGAAGTGCCGCTGGCGGCCGGTATCGTCAACCTGTTCCGCGCGCGCGGCCTGAAGGTCTTCGGCCCCACCAAGGAGGCGGCGCAGCTGGAATCGTCGAAGGATTTCGCCAAGGCGTTCATGAAGCGCCACGGCATCCCGACGGCCGAATACGAGACGTTCAGCGATGCGGGCCAGGCCCACGCCTACGTCGATGCGAAGGGCGCACCGATCGTCATCAAGGCCGACGGCCTGGCGGCTGGCAAGGGCGTCGTCGTGGCGGCCACGCTGGAGGAAGCGCATGCGGCGGTCGACCACATGCTGTCCGATAACGCGTTCGGCGACGCGGGCGCCCGCATCGTCATCGAGGAATTCCTGGCCGGCGAGGAAGCATCGTTCATCGTCATGTGCGACGGCAGGAACGTGCTGCCGCTGGCGACGAGCCAGGACCACAAGCGCCTGCTGGACCAGGACCAGGGCCCCAACACGGGCGGCATGGGCGCTTACTCGCCGGCGGCCATCGTGACGCCGGCGATGCACGCGCGCGTGATGCGCGAGATCATCAACCCGACGATCCAGGGCATGGCGAAGGACGGCATCCCGTTCTCCGGCTTCCTGTACGCCGGCCTGATGATCGACGCGGCCGGCAATCCGAAGACGCTGGAGTTCAACTGCCGCATGGGCGATCCGGAAACGCAGCCGATCATGGCGCGCCTGAAGACGGACCTCGTCCACGTGATGGAACACGCCGTCAACGGTACGCTCGACACCGTGGGCCTGGAATGGGACCGCCGCACCGCCGTGGGGGTCGTGCTGGCCGCCGCCGGCTACCCGGACAACCCCGTCAAGGGCGCTGTCATCGACGGCATCCCGGCCGAGACGCCGGAGGCGGTGACGTTCCATGCCGGTACCGTCGACGCGGGCGGCCAGCTGGTCACCAGCGGCGGGCGCGTACTGTGCGTCGTCGGCCTGGGCGATTCGGTCAAGATGGCGCAGAAGCAGGCCTACGAGACGGTCGAGAAGATCCACTTCGACGGCATGCAGTACCGCCGCGATATCGGCTGGCGCGGCCTGAAGCATTGATGACGTATTAAACACCGACACCGGGGACAGGCACCTTTCTGCGCGTCTGCGACGCGCAGAAAGGTGCCTGTCCCCATGGGTTTCCCTGAACAGACCACACCATGTCCCAACCCGATCCAGCCCAAGTCAAAGCCTACCTGCTCGGCCTGCAGGAGCGCATCGTCGCCGCCCTCGAACAGGCGGACGGCAATGCGTTCCTGCGCGACGCATGGGAACGGCCCGAAGGTGGCGGCGGTATTTCGCGCCTGATCGAGGAAGGGGCCGTGCTGGAACGGGGCGGCTGCAATTTCTCCCACGTGACGGGCGCGCAGCTGCCGCCATCGGCCGCGGCGCACCGTCCCGGCGTCGGCGGACGGGCGTGGGAAGCGATGGGTGTGTCGCTGGTGCTGCATCCGCGTAATCCGTACGTGCCGACGGTGCACATGAACGTGCGCTTCTTCAGCACGAGCGCCGAGGACGGCACGCCGGTATGGTGGTTCGGCGGCGGCATGGACCTGACGCCGTACTACGGCAATCTCGACGACGCGCGCCACTTCCACCGGACGTGCCGCGATGCGCTGGCGCCGTTCGGCGCCGACCTGCATGCGCGCTTCAAGCAGTGGTGCGACGAGTACTTCTACCTGAAGCACCGCAAGGAAGCGCGCGGCGTGGGCGGTATTTTCTTCGACGACTTCAACGAGCTGCCGTTCGACGACAGCTTCGCGATGACGCAAAGCGTGGGCGACGCTTTCCTGGCTGCCTACCTGCCGATCCTGCAGGCGCGCAAGGACCAGCCGTACGGCGAACGGGAACGCGATTTCCAGGCCTACCGGCGCGGCCGCTACGTGGAGTTCAACCTCGTGTTCGACCGCGGCACGTTGTTCGGCCTGCAGTCGGGCGGGCGCACGGAAGCCATCCTGATGTCGATGCCGCCGGTCGTCAAATGGCGTTACGACTGGCATCCGCCCGAAGGCACGCCGGAAGCGGCGTTGTATGCGCAGTTCCTGCCGCATCGCGACTGGCTGGCGGAGTGAGCGGCTGCATTGCGCTGCTGGGCGGCAGTTTCGATCCCGTCCACAACGGCCACGTGGCCCTGGGCCGCCGCTTCGTCGAGCTGCTGGGCGCGACGGAGCTGCGCGTGATCCCGACCGTGCCATGGCAGAAAGCCGCACTGGTGGCGTCGCCGGCCCAGCGGGCCGACATGGCGGAACTGGCGTTTACCGGCCTGCCCTGCCGGGTCGTGATCGACCGCCAGGAAATCGAACGGGGCAAGGCCACGTACACGGTCGAGACGCTGCGCGCGCTGCGTGCGGCGCTGGGCGACGACGTGGCGCTGTGCTTCCTGATGGGCGCCGACCAGCTGCAGCGCCTCGACACGTGGCATGCGTGGCGCGACCTGTTTTCCCTGGCTCATCTGTGTGTGGCGGCCCGCCCCGGCTTCGCACTGGATGGGCCGGATATTCCACCCGAGGTGGCCAACGAATTTGCGGCGCGACTGTGCGCGCCGCAACAACTGTGCTTGCAGCCGGCCGGACGCACCTGCGTGGCGCCCGACCTGGCCGTGGACGTCTCGTCCACCCGCATCCGCGCTGCGCTGCAGGGCGGACATGAGGCAGACTCGCCGATTCCGCGGGTAGTGCTAGACTATATCGAACAACATCATCTCTATAAGAAGTAAAGAACTGAATGGACATCAAAAAACTGCAAACCCTCGTCGTGGACGCCCTGGAAGACGTGAAGGGCCAGGACATCGTCGTGTTCGACACGACGGGCCTCACGAGCCTGTTCGACCGCATCGCCATTGCTTCCGGCACCTCCAACCGCCAGACCCGTGCGCTGGCCGCGTCCGTGCGTGACAAGGTCAAGGAAGCGGGCGGCGACGTCGTCGGCCTGGAAGGCGAAGACACCGGCGAATGGGTGCTGGTCGACCTGGGCGACATGATCGTCCACATCATGCAGGCGCCGATCCGCGCCTACTACCGCCTGGAGGAAATCTGGGGCGAGAAACCCGTCAAGCTGGGCGCCGCCAAGCGCAAGTCGACCGCCGAAGGCAAGGCCGCCGACGAGGCCGAGGCAGCACCGAAGAAGAAGTCGGGCCACCTCGCCGCCGCCAAGGCCGAGAAGGCTGCCGAGCCGGTCGTCGAGAAGAAGGCTCCGGCCCGCAAGCCCGGCACCGTGAAGGCTGCCGCCGCTGCCGGCGCCGTGGCGAAGAAGGCTGCCGCGAAGAAGGCCGCACCGAAGGTCGAGGCGCCGGAAGGCAAGAAGGTCAAGGTCGCCGCATCGAAGTCGGCCACGGCATCGGCCAAGGCCGCCAAGGAAGCGAAGGCGAAGGAAGCGGCCAAGGCACCGGCCAAGACCGTCATCAAGCGCATCAAGAAGCCGGCCGCGGAAGAGTAATCCCGCATGCAGCTGATCATCGCTGCCGTCGGCCACAAGATGCCGGCATGGATCGAGACGGGCTTTGCCGAGTACGTCAAGCGCATGCCGCCGGAGCTGCGCATCGTGCTCAAGGAGCTCAAGCCCGTCGAGCGTTCCGGCAGCAAGACCGCCGCGACGGCCATGGCGCTGGAACGCGAGCGCATCGAGGCGGCCCTGCCGAAATCGGTGCGCATCATCGCGCTCGACGAGCGGGGCAAGGACCTGACCAGCGTCGGCCTGTCGCAACAGCTCGAGCAATGGCAGCAGGACGGGCGCGACACGGCCTTCCTGATCGGCGGGGCGGACGGCCTCGATCCGGGCCTGAAGGCAAAAGCCGAGGGCCTGATCCGCATCTCCAGCATGACCTTGCCTCACGGCATGGTGCGGGTGATGCTGGCCGAGCAGCTGTACCGCGCCTACACGATCACGCAGAACCATCCCTACCACCGCGTATAGATGAGACCCACGGGGACAGCCTCCGATTCTTAATTGGGGACAGCCTCCGATTCTTCGGCGACATTGCCGGGCAATCGGAGGCTGTCCCCAATTTCTGGAGGCTGTCCCCAATTTCTTGAAATCGGAGGCTGTCCCCAATTTGGTCCCCGGTTTATTTGTGGTCCAGCTGCTCCTGTCCTCCCCTGTCGCTCGCCCGGCATAGCTGGTATCGTTTCGATATCCTGCGATTAACCAAAATAACGACACAACAAGAACGATGAAACCGGTCGAACGAAAAATCTACCTTGCTTCGAAGAGCCCACGGCGGCGCGAGCTGTTGCGCCAGATCGGCGTCGATTTCGAACTGCTGCTGCTGCGCAGCGAAGGCCCGCGCGGCGCCGACGTCACGGAAGAGGTCAACGCCGACGAGCCCGCGTTCGACTACGTGACGCGGGTGGCCAATGAGAAGGCCGGCTTCGCGTTCGAGCTCGTGCGCCGGCGCCACCTGAAGCCGCGTCCGATCCTGTCGGCCGACACCACCGTCGCCGTCGATGGCCAGATCCTGGGCAAGCCGACGGGCAAGGAAGAGGCGGAGGCGATGCTGCACCAGCTGTCCGGCCGCACGCACCAGGTGCTGACCTCCGTTGCGGTCCGTACCTACGATTTCGAGGGCAGCGTCACGCAAGTGTCCGACGTGCGCTTCGCCAAGCTGACGCCGGCCGCGATCCAGGCGTACTGCGCGACGACGGAACCGTACGACAAGGCCGGCGGCTATGGCATCCAGGGCCTGGCCTCGATCTTCATCGAGCGCATCGAAGGCAGCCACTCGGGCATCATGGGCCTGCCGCTGTTCGAAACGGCCGACCTGCTGCGCCAGGCCGGCCTGAAGCTGCCATGAACGAAGACATCCTCATCAACATCACGCCGCAGGAGACGCGCGTCGCGCTGGTGCTGCAGGGCGCAGTGCAGGAGCTGCACATCGAGCGCACGCTGACGCGCGGGCTGGCCGGCAACGTCTACTCCGGCAAGGTGGTGCGCGTGCTGCCCGGCATGCAGTCGGCCTTTATCGACATCGGCCTGGAACGCGCCGCGTTCCTGCACGTGGCCGACATCTGGGAAGCGCGGCCGCACGACGGCCAGAACGCGGTGCCCACGCCGATCGAGAAGCTGCTGTTCGACGGCCAGGTGCTGACGGTGCAGGTCATCAAGGACCCCATCGGCACGAAGGGCGCGCGTCTGTCCACGCAGATTTCCATCGCCGGGCGCATGCTGGTGTACCTGCCGCAGGACTCGCACATCGGCATCTCGCAGAAGATCGAGAAGGAAGCCGAGCGCGAAGCCCTGCGCGCGCGCATGCAGGGCCTGCTGCCGAAGGAAGAGAAAGGCGGCTACATCGTGCGCACGCAGGCGGAAGATGCCAGCGACACCGACCTGCAGGCCGACATCGAATACCTGCGCAAGACATGGGCCGCCATCACGCACGGCGCCCGCACGCGCCCACCCACCAGCCTGCTGCACCAGGACCTGAGCCTGGCCCAGCGCGTGCTGCGCGACTTCGTGCACGACGAGACCGCGACGATCCAGGTCGACTCGCGCGAGAACTTCCTCAGCCTGACGGAGTTCGGCAAGGTCTACACGCCCAGCGTGCTGCCCCGGCTGCAGCACTACACGGGCGAGCGCCCGCTGTTCGACCTGTACGGCGTGGAGGAAGAGATCCAGCGCGCGCTGGGCCGCCGCGTCGACTTGAAATCGGGCGGCTACCTGATCGTCGACCAGACCGAGGCGATGACGACGATCGACGTCAACACGGGCGGCTACGTGGGCGGACGCAATTTCGCCGACACGATCTTCAAGACCAACCTGGAGGCGGCGCATGCGATCGCGCGCCAGCTGCGCCTGCGCAACCTGGGCGGCATCATCATCCTCGACTTCATCGACATGGAGAACGCCGAGCACCGCGGCAACGTGCTGGCGGAACTGAAGAAGGCGCTGGCGCGCGACCGCACCAAGGTCTCCGTCAGCGGCTTCTCGGCGCTGGGCCTCGTCGAGATGACGCGCAAGCGCACCCGCGAATCGCTGGCGCACATCCTGTGCGAGCCCTGCCCCGCCTGTGCCGGCAAGGGGCAAGTAAAAACCTCGCGCACGGTCTGCTACGAGATCCTGCGTGAACTGCTGCGCGAAGCCAAGCAGTTCAACCCGCGCGAATTCCGCATCCTCGCCTCGCAGGAAGTGGTGGACCTGTTCCTGGAAGAGGAATCGCAGCACCTGGCGATGCTGGGCGACTTCATCGGCAAGAAGATTTCGCTGCAAGTGGAGAACTCGTACCACCAGGAGCACTACGACGTGATCCTGATGTGAAGCGACGCTGCCGTTGACGTCGTGGTCAACGGCCTGTGTCAGGCACGTCGCGCTCGCGCGCAACGCGCCAGGTTCCGTCAGGACTGCGCGGCCTGCCGTGCGCTGCGGCGGCGCGCCCAGGCCGGCAACACGACGAGGCCGGCGGCCAGCAATTGCCAGGTCTGCGCTTCGGGCACGGCGCTCGTGATGTCGGCCTCGCCGCCGAGAGCGAAAGTGATCGAACCGTCCTTCCATTCGGTGGCACTGTCGTTGACGAGCGTGACGCTCAGCGTCCGGGCCAGACTCAGTTCGCCTGGATAAGTCGTCCCCCAGTATTGGCCGGCGACGCCGCTGATCGCATCCTCGACAGGGTCGTAGTGTCCGGGCCACCACGTCGGCCCAACGGTCAGCCGCGCCCCGCCCCGCGCATATTGCGTAAAGCCTTCCGCGTAGCCCGCCGCCAGCAGCAAGGTTGCGTCCAGCTGCACGGTCATGCTGCTCATCGGGCACCACGCCGAAGGCGGCCGGTGCTGGCCTGGTGTCACAGCCGCCGTTGCGCGCCGCCGCCCGGCAGCGCGGCGGCCCGGCGACCATGAATACCTGCGTCCCGGTTACTTGATCGCGAACCGCACGCTCACGGCCGCCTTATTCGGCAACGCGATGCGGGCGACGACCTTGTTGCCCGCTTCCAGCCGGACCGCGTCCTTTGCCACCAGCGTATTGCCGGGACCTGCCGCCAGCGCCGTCTCCGACTTCTGCGCGCCTTTCAGCACCGTCAGCGTGCCGCTGGCGCCGGCCGTCGGCACGGTCGCGTCGTGGTCCTCCACGTAGATCGTCGTCTTGCCGTCCTTGTTGACCAGCTCGAACGAGAGGTCGCCCGCGCTTTTGACGATGCCACCATGCTTGGCCGCGCTCTCGTGCGCGGTGGCGGGTACGCTGGCGGCGCATGCCAGCCCCAGTGCGATCATTGCGGCGATTTTCTTCATTGTGTGCTCCATTCCATTCAAGAGTGATGCGAGTGTTGCGCGGCCTTCGGACGATACCGGGCGCCGGCGCCGGACCCTTTGCTTTTAGAAACTGTCCTCCCCGGCCCGCGCCAGCACACCCGCCAGCGCTTTTTCGCCCACCAGCCGGAAGATCAGGGGCGTCAGCAGCGTATCGAGCAAGGTGGAACTGACCAGGCCACCGAAGATGACGACCGCCACCGGATGCAGGATCTCCTTGCCGGGGGCATCGGCCGCAAGCAGCAGCGGCACCAGCGCGCACGCGGCCACGAGGGCCGTCATCAGCACGGGTGTCAGGCGCTCCAGCGAGCCGCGCACGATCATGGGCCAGCCGAACGTCTCGCCCTCGAACTTGCACAGGTTGATGTAGTGGCTGACCTTCAGGATGCCGTTGCGGCTGGCGATGCCGGCCAGCGTGATGAACCCGACCATCGACGCGACCGACAGCGACACGCCGGCCAGCCACATCGCCACCACGCTGCCTACCAGCGCGAACGGGATATTGGCCATGATCACGGCGGCCAGCACCGCCGACCGGTAGCGGGTGTACAGCACCAGGAACACCAGCGCCAGCGAAGCCAAGGACAGGCCGGCGATCAGCCGCTGCGCCTGTTCCTGGGCCTGGAACTGCCCTTCGATGCTGATGAAATAGCCGCCCGGCAGCGGCGTGGCCGCAACCGCGCGGCGCACCTCGCCGACGATGCGCGACATGCTCGTGCCATCGGTATTGGCATACACGACGATGCGGCGGCGGCCGTTCTCGCGGCCGATCTGGTTCGGGCCGTCGCCCTCCTCGACGGTGGCCAGCGCCGCCAGCGGCAGGCGCCCGGCCGGCGTGTCGAGCATCAGGCGTGCCAGGTCCTGGGGGGTGCGCTGCCCGTCCGGCAGCCGCACCACCAGGTCGTAGCGGCGGGCACCATCGATCACCTGCGTCACCTTGGTGCCTTCGGCCATGGCCTCGATGGCGGCCAGCACCTGGCCGCCCGACACGCCCGCTTGTGCCGCCTTGCGGTAGTCGACCCTGACCTTGATCTGCGGGATCAGTACCTGCCGTTCCACCGACAGGTCGACCAGCCCCGGCGTCGCGGCCAGCCGCGTGCGCAGGGTTTCGGCCAGGCCGCGCAACGTGTCGAGGTCGTCGCCATAGATCTTCAGCGCCAGCTGGGCCCGCACGCCCGACAGCAGGTGGTCGAGCCGGTGCGAGATGGGCTGGCCGATCGCGACGGCGGCCGGGATGACGGACAACTGCGCGCGGATCGCCGCCATCACGTCCTCGCGCGAACGCTCGGATGGCCGCACGTCGACGTCGATCTCGGACGAATGCACGCCTTCGGCATGTTCGTCCAGTTCGGCGCGGCCCGTGCGCCGGCCGACCTTGACCACCTCCGGCACCTGGGCGACCAGCGTCTCGGCCAGCGCGCCCATGCGGTTGGCCTCGGCCAGCGACGTGCCGGGCGTGAACGTCATGCCCATCACCAGCGAGCCTTCGTTGAAGGCCGGCAGGAACGCGCGCGGGAAGAACGGCACGGATGCGGCGGCGGCCAGCACGGCGACCAGCGCCACGGCCAGCACGCCGCGCGTGCGCGGCAGCGACCAGTGCAGCAGCCGTTCGTCGTGCCTTTTGAGCCAGCGCACCAGCGGGCTGTCGCCATGGCGCAAGCGCTTCATGCGCGGCAGCAGCAGCATCGCCAGCACGGGCGTCACCGTCATCGACACCAGCATCGAGGCCAGGATCGACGCGATATACGCGATCCCCAACGGTGCGAACAGGCGGCCCTCGATGCCGGGCAGCGCGAACAGCGGCACGAACACGAGCACCACGATCACCGTCGCATACACGATGCCGGAACGGACCTCGACGGACGCGCGCCAGATCGTCTCCAGCACGGAGACGTCGGCGGGCCGTTGGCGCAGGCGGCGCAGGATGTTCTCGACGTCCACCACCGCATCGTCCACCAGCTCGCCGATCGCGATCGCCAGGCCCCCCAGCGTCATCACGTTGATAGACTGTCCCAGCAGGTGGAACGCCAGCGCGGTGACGGCCAGCGACAGCGGAATGGCCACCAGCGAGATGACGGTGCTGCGGGCGCTCAGCAAGAAAGCGAACAGCACGACGGCCACCAGGACGGCGCCGTCGCGCAGAGCCTCGGCCACGTTGCCGATCGACGCTTCGATGAAGTCGGCCTGGCGGAACAGCACCACGGGCGCGGCCAGGCCGGCGGGCAGGCCCTGGCGCAGCTCCGCCAGCGCCGTCTCGATCTGGCGCGTCAGCTGCACTGTGTCACCGGCCGGCTGCTTCTGCACGCTGACGATGACGGCGGGCCGGCCGTTCATGCCGGCGTCGCCGCGCTTGAACGCGGCCGCGTAGCGCACCTGGGCGACCTGCTCGAGCAGCACGGGCAGGCCGTTGCGGTAGGCCACGGGCAGCCCGCGCGCGTCTTCCAGGCGCGTGGTGCGACCCAGGTTGCGGATCAGGTATTCGCGGTTGTTCAGGTCGACGAAGCCGCCGCTCGTGTTGGCCGCGAAGCCCTGCAGCGCGGCCGTGACCTGGCCAAGCGTGATGCCGAATTGCGCCATGCGGGCACTGTCGGGTTCGACGCGCAACTGGCGCACCTCGCCGCCGATCGGGATGACCTGCGACACGCCGGGAATCGACAGCAGGCGCGGACGCAGCACGAAGTCGGCATACTCGCGTGCCTTCATCGGATCGGTCCTGGCCAGGTCGATCGGCAGTGCGACCAGCATGATTTCGCCCATGATGGACGAGACCGGCCCCAAGACCGGATTGACCCCGGCAGGCAGCTGCTCGCGCACCAGTGCCAGCCGTTCGGAGACGAGCTGGCGATTGCGGTAGACGTCGGTGCCCCAGTCGAATTCGGCGTAGACGATGGACAGGCCGACGCCGGACATGGAACGCACCCGCGTCACGCCGGGCATGCCGTTCAGGCCCGTCTCCAGCGGGAACGACACCAGTTGTTCGACTTCCTCGGGCGCCATGCCGCCCGCCTCCGTCAGCACGGTGACGACCGGCTTGTCGAGGCTGGGAAACACGTCGACCGGCGTGCGCTGCGCCGTGATGGCGCCGTACACCATCAACAGCACGGCGGCCGCCAGCACCAGCAGCCGGTTGTTCAGGCTGAATCGGACGATTGCGTTGAACATGGCTTAGCGGATCTGGTTGATCAGGGCCGCGCCCGCGACGACCACGCGGTTTTCGGCGGAGAGTCCGTGCGTGACGACGATCGTGTGGGCGTCGAGCGGCCGGGCCTGCACGGGCTGGGCGATGAAACGCATCGCGCCCGACTTGATCCACACCACCGTTTCGTTGGCGGGATTGCGCACCAGCGCCTCGGCGGGCAGCGCGATGCCGGACACGGTCGACTTCAGCGTGGCCAGCACGGCCACCGGCTGGCCCACCGCCAGCGGCAATGCGGGGCCGCTGGCGCGGAAGCTGAGCGGCAGCGCGCCGTCGCGCAACGCCCGGCCGCCGCCGACCAGCTGCAGTTTCGCGGCAGGCGCGGCGGGCAAGGTCGCCGTCGCGACCTGCGCGGCCAGCGTGACGTCGGGCGTGCTGGCCTCGACCAGCAGGCGGGCCGGGTCGACGATCTCGAACAGCACGTCGCGTGCGTCGACGACCTGGCCGGCCAGCACCTGCGCGCTGGCGATCACGCCATCGGCAGGCGACACGATCGCTTCGCTGCCGCGCACCGAGCCCGCGACGGCCTTGGCGCGGCCGACGATGCTCGCCAGTTCGGCACGGGCCGCGTCGATCTCCTTCGCCGGCACGGTGCCCTCCAGCGCCTGCAGCCGCTGCACGCGGCGCTCGGCCGCGCCACGCAGCGCGTGCAAGTCCGCCAGCGTGGCTTCCTGGTTGCCCCGCTCGATCGGACTGGCGACCGGCACGAGCCGGGCCAGCACCTGCCCCTTGCGCACCGCCTGCCCCGGCAACGGCAAGCCGCGCGGTCCGGCTTCGATGCGGCCCGCGAACGGCGCCTGCACGCGCCCGCCCGCGTTCGGGTCGATGGCGACACGGCCGTTCAATTCGACCGTGCGCGGATGGACGCCTTGCGCCACCTTGACCGTGCGGATCGCCATGCGGCGCTGCGCCAGCTTGGGCACGTTCACGCTGCCGTCCGGCAGGCGCGCCAGGGCCCCCACACTGGCCGTGGCCTGGCCATCCAGGTGTTCGCCGTTGGGGCCATGCGCACCGGGTGACGCGTGCACGGGTGCGAGCAGGCTGATGGCGACGGCGCACAGGGCTAACCTGGTGACAACATAGCAGTGCGGGTTCATGCCTGCACCTCCGTCGCGGCGCGCCGGCGCGAACGGGCCAGCAGCGCGGCAGGAAGCCCGATCGCCGGCAGCAGCGCCAGCCACCACCAGCGGCGCTCGCCATGGCCGTGGGCGACGGGCGCGGTGGCCGGCACGTCCAGCGTGCCTTCCAGCAGGTCGCTGTCGTCGCCCGCCGTGAAGGTAAACAGCAGCGCGTGCTTGCCGGGCACCGCGAGCGCCCGCAGCATTGCCGGGTCGTCGATCGCGTAGTCGCCGACATCGGCGTGGAACTTCGCCCGCGCCTTCATATGCTTGTACTCCACTTCAAGCGTACCGCCGAGGACGGGTTCATTGGTGTCGTAGCGGTCGACCAGCACCGACAGTTCGCCACCGGACAGGTGGCCGACCACTTCGAACAGCTCGCTGAACGTTTCCACGCGGGGCGCGCCGCCGGTGGCAGGCGCGGCGGCGGGTCCGTCGAGGTGTTCGCCATTGGGACCGTGGGCACCCGGCGCGGCGTGGGCCGCCGGGGCCATGCAGAACAGCACGGCAAGCAGTGCGGTCGATAAAGAGAACTGCAGGGTTTTCATGGAACGATTCCTGATGCTTGATTCAGTTGGGAGTGGGCCTGCGCCAGCGCGATGCGTTTCTGGCGCAGCGCCACTTCGGCTTCATGGGTCAGCGCGCGCGAGCGCAGCAGGTCGGCCAGCGGCTTTTCGCCCAGCTCGTAGGCTTGCCGGAACAGCGCCGTATGTTCGCGCAGCGCCGCGGCACGCTCGGCGGCGGCGTCGAGCGCGGCACGGGCATTGGCCAGCCGTTCCCGCGCGAGCGCCAGGTCGATCTCGACGGCTGCCTGCGCCTGCGCCAGCTCGGCCGACGCGGTCGCCAGCTGGGTGCCCGCCAGCGCTTCGGCCGGCCGGTTGCGCAACTGGCCGGACAGCGGAATCTGCAGCGAAACGCCGATGCTGCGCTCGACCCCGGGCACGCCGCCGTCACGCTCGCGGCGCGTGGCCACGCCAAGCGTGGGTCCGGCATGCCGGTTGGCCGACGCCACGGCAACGGTTGCCTGCGCGCGCGCCTGGGCCGCCTGGGCGGCCAGCAGCCGGGGGTGGACCGTCGCCGGGACCGTTTGCACGACCGTGCCGGGCAGTGGCTCGGGCGCAAGGTCGGGCAAGGCGGTGGCGCCGGTCAGCAGCCGGAACCGCGCCAGCGCGGCACCGGCGCGGTCGCGGGCCGCGACCCGTGCACCGACGGCCGCCAGCACTTCCTGCCTGGCCAGCAGCGCGTCGCTGCGGGCCAGCTCTCCTGCCTTGACGCGCTGTTCGACGTCCGCCGCCAGCTCTTCCAGGTGCGTGACGTGGTCTTCCTGCTCGGCCAGCACGGCACGTGCCAGCTCGGCTTCCCAAAGGCGGGCGCGCACTTCGCCGGCAACGTCCAGGCGTGCCTGCGCCAGTTGGGCATCCAGTTCGTCATCGGCACGGGCGGCAAGCCGCTGCCGGGCGCCGTGCTGGGCCGGCAGCACGAGCGGCGCTGACAGCGACAGTTCGGTCTCGCGCTGGCCGCGCCCGTCCGTCCAGCGGTCCGAGCGGTCGGACACGCCAAGGGTGGGTGCGCTGGCCAGCCACGACGCGGCGAGGTCGCGCGCGGCGCCGGTTTCCTGCCGGCGCGCGGCGAGCGTGCTGGCCAGCGGCACGCGCTGCCAGGCGGCATCGACCAGTGCATGCAGGGTCGTGGCAACTGCAGCGGGGCTATCGTGCGCATGCGCCAACGGCGCCAGCACGCACGCCGCTGTCGCCACGGAAAAGGCGAAGCGTAAGGTACGCATGGGTACTCCAAGGGTGAGTTAGATCATCGCCATGGGTACGCGCACGGCACGGGGCAGCCCGTGCAGGTTCAGTTGTGCGGCGGTTCCCCCGGCAGCTCAGCCGAGGGCGCGGGAAGGTGGACGGTGAGGGCAATCCAGCAAGGGATCGGGCGGCGCCGCAGTTCCTGCCGGACGGAGAAAGCCAACGGGTTCCGGTACCACCAAGGCAGGCAGCGGGAGCGGCATGGCGGCCGGCTGCGGCGTGCAGGAATGGTCCTGGACGTGGTGCGCCGAATCCTCGGAGTTGTCGTAGTGGACGGTGCCATCGGCATCGTGGTGATGCTGGACGTGCTCGTCATGCTCGACCTCGTGGGCCAGCGTGATGTCGCCGGCCAGCACATGCTCCCACTGCAGCGCGAAGCTTTGCAGCGGCAGGCACAGCATCAACAGGAGACAGAGCAGGTGGCGCACGGTGTGGATCCTTGGGAGCGGCCATTATAACAGCGCATTTCCCGTCGCGGCCCGTGCCGGCTGCGTTCGACGGCACGATTGCAGAAGGTATGACAAGGGCTCGCGCTTGCGACCCCGCTCCTCAGCGGGGAAAGTGATCTCCGGGCCGCAAGCGCGAGTGACTGCTTACTGCTTGCGGCGACGTGCCATGACGCCGACCAGCGCCAAGCCGCCCAGCATCATGCCGTAGGTCGCTGGTTCAGGGACTGGCGTGACGGCCAGCGAAGCGCTGTAGCTGCCGGCAGCGCGCGACAGCACCGTGCCTTCGACTTGCAGGTAATAGCCAGTGCCCGACAGGCCGGTGGTCTGCAGGTGCCACTGGTCGGTCTTGCCCGTTTCCAGTTGCGTACCGGCCAGCACCAGCGTGCCGTCCGAGCTGTACAGGCCGAAGCCGGTGATGTCCAGGCCGTTCTTCGCGTTGCCGCTGTACGAGAACAGGTCGGCGGAGACGGACGAGCCGGCAGCCAGGTCGAAGCTGTACTGGTCGGTGAACGTGTCGGCAGCGTGGTTGCCCGTGATCAGGCGGCCGAAGAAGCCGGCGCGCCTTCGGTGATTTCAATGGCTTCGATCGGATTGCTGATGTCTTCAGCCATTGCTGCCTGGCTCGCCAGCGCAGCGCAGGCCAGTGCCAGCGCGGATGCAAATTTCTTGGTCTTGATCATTCATTGCTCCTAGATTCGATTCATACGGTTGGGGCCGCTGAGGAGTGCTCAAGGTAACAAAAATGATCAATGCAAAAAATGTTGCATTACAGGTTATTACATGTTGACTTCACGTAATATAAAGATTCCAACGGAAATTCTATCGAAAAATCACTAAAGAATCAGCGACTTATTTATAACAAACTCGTCATTATCTTTGATGTAGGTGCAATCCTACATAAAGACGCGAGTTATTTACACGTCGTTGAATGACGACTATAAGGAACATATAAGGTTATGCCCTTGACGCATGCGCGGATATGCTATCTACAAACAGTTTCAAGAATAACTATCATGTAAAAAGCACCTGGTCCGCAAGCGGACAGGTGCTTTCGTAGAGCTGCCGGGGCCGCTTGCGCGGGCCGGCAAGTGCGTCACGAACCGATCAGAACTTCCAGACCAGGGCAGCGTGCACGTTGGTGACGTTGCTGGCTGGCTTCTGCACTTCGACGCGGCCCGACAGCTGCGTGTTGAAGGAGTAGTTCAGGCCCAGGCCGATCAGGGCGCGGTCTTCGTCTTCGCCCAGCTCTTCGCCGAAGTAGGACAGTTCAGCCTTCACCTTGTTGTAGCCCAGGCGGGCGTACACGTCGGTTTGTGGGTTCAGCGGCAGGAAGCCCAGTACGGACACGTGGGTTTGCTTGGCTTTCAGGTCGGCGAAACCGGCGATGTCCCACTTGCCCAGTTGGCGGTAGCCTACTTCGACGGCGAAGTTCTGGTTGAAACCGTAGCCGACGAAGGCGCCGACGCTGACTTTATTGCCGTCGACGTAAGCAACGTCGTCGATGTTGGTGGCGCCCAGGTCCACGCCGCCATAGAAGGCGACAGGAGCGGCAGCGAAAGCGGAGGAGGCAACGAAAGCCAGTGCTGCGGCAGCAGCGAATTTCTTCAACATTATTTTTCCGATCAGTGGTGATTTTTTTCTTATCGCAAGTCGAATAAAAGACATTACACGAATTGCTGACCGGAAATTATACTGGAAGGATAAAGATCGTACAATAGCGACAACTACTTAATCATTCGGTATGGCGGCAAGTGCGCTTGCGCCGGCCCCGCCCCGGCGGCCGGGCACGCTGCGACAGTCGGGCAAGCGCGAAGACGAGTGCTTACAGCCTGCGCCGACGGGCCAGCACGCCAACCAATGCGAGGCCGCCCAGCATCATCCCATAGGTAGCGGGCTCAGGTACCGGCGTCACGGCCAGGCTGGCCGAATAGACGGCCGGCGTGCCCGACCTCATGCTGCCGCTGACCTGCACATAGTAATTGTCGGCAGCCAGGCCGCTGCTCGCCAGTTGCCACTGCTCGATGCCATCGGACGTGATGGCGGTACCGCTGCTGACCAGGGTGCCGGTCGCGGTGTACAAGTCGATGCCGGTGATGTCGATGCCATCGCTGGGGCTGCCGCTGTAAGAGAACAGGTCGGCGACGATGGCACTGCCGGCGCCGGCGCTGAACGTGTAGTGGTCGGCAAAGGTATCGCCGGAGGCGCTGCCGGTGATCAGGCGGCCGAAGAAGCCGGCGCCTTCTGCCAACTCGATGACCGCGGGTGGATTGGAAATGTCGGCGGCAAAGGCCGTCGGCGATGCTAGCGCTGCACAGGCAAGCGTTAGTGAAGCAACAAATTTCTTGGTATTCGTCATGCCAGACTCCTTGTTGTTCAATACAGTTTGGGCCTCCGGGAACGATAAGGTAGCAAGCTAAAACTCAGCAGAAATGACGTCATTACATGTTCTTACAAGTTGGCGTTACGAAAAACGCAACTTTATGGCAGAGCATACGCTCAACAAAATCAAGGGGTTGGAAGTTGAATTTTTATCCACGAGAGACGGCGTAGGAGCAGGCTTACAAGTACACGGGAATTTGCCGATATTGTATTTAAGGTTCGCTTAATGGTGCGGTTCGTGGCGGTGAAACGTCCGGTGCGACCTGGTTGCGGCCGGCGAGCTTGGCCGCGTACAGCGCCCGATCGGCAGCGTCGAGCAGCGTTGCCGCACTGTCCAGCCCTCGGCGCGGTACCAGCGCGGCCACGCCGGCGCTGATGGTGACGATTCCCGCCGGGCTGTCCTCGTGTGCGATCTGCAGGGACTCGACGGCATCGCGCATGCGCTCGGCAACCGCCCAGGCGCCCGCCCGGTCCGTGTTGGGCAGCAGGATGGCCAGCTCCTCGCCGCCATAGCGGGCCGCCAGGTCGCCGGCCCGTTTCGGCGTCTGCTTGCGAACGGCGCGGCTGACGGCACGCAGGCACTCGTCGCCGGCTCCGTGGCCGTAGCGGTCGTTGAAGCGCTTGGAAATGGTCGACGTCGATCAGCGCCAGCGCCAGCGATGAACCCTGGCGCACCGCTCGGCTGAACTCATTGCCCAGCGAGACGTCGAGCTGGCGCCGGTTTGCCAGTCCTGTCAGGCCGTCCTGCAGCGCCATTTTCTCCAGCGTCGCGTTCAGGCCGGCGAGCGCATCGCGGGCATCGCGCAGCTCGCGCTCGACCTCCAGGCGGCGCCGCATCTGGCCGATCAGGCGCTGGCCGAACAGGGCCAGCAAGCCCGCCAGCAGCAGCACGCCCAGCGAATGCAGCAACGTGTCGCGACGCCAGTGCGCCAGCGCGTCCTCCTTCGACAGCGCGGCCGTGACGAACAGCGGATAGTGCTGCAGCGGCCGGTAGCTGTTCAGGCGCAGCTCGCCGTCCTGCGTCGAACGGAACATGCCGATGCCCGTCGTCCCCGTGCCGGAATAGGCGCGGTACAGCGGCGTATCGACGATGCTGGTGCCGATCCCCTGCGCCCGGAACGGCCGGCGCACCAGCATCACGCCGCGATTGGACAGCAGTGCCACGGCGCCGTTGGTGCCGATGTCGAAACTGGCATAGAAGCGGCGGAAATAGTCGATGTCGATCGTGGCCAGTACCACGCCGCCGAAGCGGCCGTCCGCCAGGTCGATGCGGCGCGACACGGGGATGACCCACTTGCCGCTGGAGCGGCTGATCACGGGCAGCCCGATGTGCGGGCCCTTGTCGGCATTCTCGCGATGGAAGCGGAAGTATTCGCGGTCGGCGTTGCTGGCGCGCGGGTCGAAGGCCGGCAGCGCGTTGACGATCCAGCGGCCGCCGGCATCGTAGGCATACAGGCCATCGAGCTGCGGCAACGCGCGCACCTGCTCCTGCATCACGCGGTGCAGGCGCGCCAGCCGGTCGGGCCCCATGCCGTCCGTCTCGATGCGCTCCTCGAGGTCCTTCAGGCTCGTGTCGGCCGACTTGATGGTGTCGTCGGCATGCTGGCTCATGGCGCGCGCCAGGTTGGTGGCCGAGCGCTCGGTCTGTTCCAGCAGCACGGCGCGCGCGTTCCAGCTGCGCCAGAAGTCCAGGCCGACCAGCGACACGCAGACGAGGGTCACGAAAACGGTGGCCCAGAATGTGATCGGAAGTCGCTTCAGCATAGGGGCGCTGTGAAAGCGGGAAGCCCCCGCGGTGGCTGCCGACTATACCGCAAACCCGTCCGTTGCCACGGTCCGGCTGCCACCCAGCATCGGCTGCAAGGCCTGCCACACCATGCCGGCGTCGATGCCGCGCATGCAGGCGTGGTGGCCCAGCGGGCATTCGCGCTGGCGGCACGGCGCGCAATCGAGCCGCAACGACAGCGAGCGCGCCACGCTGGCGAACGGCGGCGCGTGGTCCGGGTCGGTCGGGCCATAGATCGCCACCACGGGGCGATCCAGGCTGGAGGCCACGTGCAGCAGGCCGGAGTCGTTGCTGACGATGGCCGCGCAGCGACCGATCAGCGCGATCGCCTCGGCCAGGGTGGTGGCGCCGGCCAGGTTGAAGACGGCCTCCGCGGCGGCAGTGCCCGCCACGGCAGCCACGATCTCGTCGCACACGGGGCGATCCTTGGGCGAGCCGAGCAGCGCCACCTGCGCCTGCGGCAGCTGCGCGACGACCTGCTCCGCCAGCGCGGCGAAGTGGCCCGGCGGCCAGCGTTTGGCAGGCCCGAACTCGGCACCGGGCGCGAACACGACCAGCGGCCGGTCCGTCCCCAACCCTGCCCTGGCGGCGGCCGAGGCCATCTGCGCCGCCGTCACCTGCAGTGCCGGGCGCGGCACGTCCGCGCGCAGCGGCGCCTCCGGCGCATCGGCCAGGGCCGCGTAGAACGGCACCATCGGCCGCGGCGGCACGTCGTCATGGTGCATCACGTTGATCAGGCCATAGCGCGACTCGCCCTTGTAGCCGACCCGGCGCGCGATGCCCGCCAGCCAGGGGATCAACGCATACTTCAGCGTATTGGGCAGCACGTAGGCTTCGGCATACCCCCGCGCCTTCAGCAGGCGCGCATAGCGCCAGCGTTCGCGCAGCTGCAGCGCGCCGTGGCGGAACGGCGTCTGCAGCACTTCGGCCACTTCGCGCATCTGCTGCCATGCGGGTGCGACCGAGGGCGGTGCCAGCACGTCGATGGGACGTCCCGGATACCGCGCCTGCAGCCGCTGCAGCAGCGGCTGCGCCATCACGGCGTCGCCGATCCAGTTCGGCGAAATCACCAGGGTACGCGGGCCGGAAGACGCTGGCGCGGCCAACACGTCCGCGCTGGCGGCGGCGACGGCGGCGCCGTCCAGCGCGCACCACGACAGCAGGATCGTCTCGACCTGCTCCGGCCCGATGGCCGCCATGCAGGTGCAGGTGGCGGCGCTGGCGCAGCCCGGGCAACTGCCGCGCGCACTCAGCGAGCGCGCCCGCACGCCCAGCGCGCCCCAGCGGCCCGCGTCGATCGGCTTACGCTCCGGGAACAGCCCCAGGGTGGGACGGCCCAGCGCGGCCGCCACGTGCAACGGTCCCGTGCCGCTGGCCAGCAGGCCGTTGGCAACGCCGATCAGCGCGCCCAGGCCCGGCAGGTCGACGCGGCCGCACAGGTTGTCCACGTTCGGCAGCGCCAGCAGCGCCGGCGCCTCGCGCGCCAGCAGTTCGCCTTCGGCCGCGCTGCCCGTCACCCACAGCCGGATATCAGGCCGCGCCTGCAGGCGCCGCGCCAGTGCCGTGTAGTGTGCCAGCGGCCATTCGCGGCCGTTGCCGTTCGACTTGGCATGCAGGATCAGGTTGTACGGCGCCCGTGCGGCCAGCGCCTGCACCTCCGCACTGGTTTCGGCCAGCGCCGGGGCCTCCAGGCCGTACAGCGCCGGCAGCTCGGGCAAGCCGGGCACGAAGTCGATGCCGAGCGGACGCAGCAGCGCAAAGTTCAGCTGGGCCTCGTGCAGCGGCGAATTGACGCGGCTGAAGCGGGCCAGCCGGTTGCAATACAGCAGGTGATAGGCGCGATGGCTGGTGCCGACCCGGTGGGGCAGGCCGGCGCGCCAGGCGGCAGCGGCCAGGCGGCGGTCCGGATAGGCGAAGATCACCGTGTCGACGCCGCTGGCGGCAAAGAACGTGCGCGCATCGCCGATCGACTCCAGCGTGACGACCCGGTCGAAGTGGACGCAGTGGGCCATCAGCGGCGCCACGTAGCCGCGGCACAGCAGGTCGATGCGGCAGTCGGGATACAACCGGCGCAGGTAGCCGGCCATCGGCAAGGTCAGGACGACGTCGCCGATATTGTCGGTACGACAGATCAGGATATGCTTCACGGGATTGCTAACGCTTGAGAACAGTAGGATTTGCCGTCAAGCACATGCCTGCCAGCACGCACACCATCATGCCGTAGAAGATCTTGGGCATCATCAGCCAGAACATGACTTCGGTCTGGCCGAAGCCGAAATAGCACACGACCAGGCTCATGCCGGCCAGCGCGGCCGTACGGCCCTCGCCGCCCGGCTGGGCCAGCACGCGCAGGAAGAACAGCAGCGGTCCCAGGTACATCACCATCAGCAGGCTGAAGTCGAGCACGCCGCCAGTGGCCAATGTGTGGATCAGGTCGTTATGGCTGCTGCTGTAGACCAGCGCGGGCGATGCCTGCAGCCGGCCTTCGGCATGCAGCGCATTCAGGGCCGTAAAGAAGTTGTCGCGCCCTACGCCCAGCCACGGGTGCTCCGAGATCATCATCCACGATGCCTTCCACAATTCCAGGCGCACGCCCACGTGCGTGGTGGCGTCGTCGACGGCAAACCAGCGCTGCACTTCCCGCACCGCATCCATGGTACGGCGCTCGATGCTGGTGGCCGGCACGAAATACGCTACCACGCACAATGCCAGTACGGCGAGCACGGCATAGACGATGCGGCGGCCATGCACAGCGCTGCCGTAATGCAACAGCGGCGGCACCACCAGCAATAGGCCGACCCAGCCGCCGCGCGAACCCGACAGCACCGACGCGGCAAGGCCGCAGACGAGCGCCACCACGGGCAGCCAGGACCAGCGGCTGCCGCGCCATTCCGACAGTGAGCACAGCGACATCACGCCCATCGCCACGGCCAGGTCACCGAACGTGATCGCGTGGTGCGTAAAGCCCTCGACGCGGTCCACGCCGAATGCGATCCACTCGTACAAGGCGACGATCCCGGCGCCGATGGAGCCCACGCACATCCCCAGCCAGAACCAGCGCTGGCGCGGCCGATACAGGCAGACGAAGGCAATACAGCTGAGCGCAAGCAGCAGGCGGAACGGTCCGTCCAACGTGCGCCAGGGCTGCTCGAAAACGATCAGCCGCAGCAGCGAAACGAGGAAGTAACCGGCGAACCCGAAGCCGATCCAGCGCACCGCCTGGCCGTGCAGGCGCCAGACGGTGCCCCAGCGCGCGCGGCCCGCCGCCAGCACGGCCACCAGCATGATCGCCTGGATCACCGTCATGCTGTCGCGCGTCGTCAGCACCAGTGCCGGCAGCAGGAACAGCAAGCCGTTGGCGAACAGCTCACGGGCTGAATGGGCAGCGCGGGGGGGTGGCGAATCGGCGGTACGTTCCACAGCCTTGGGGGCGATCATGGTTTTCATCGATGAGAGTTTGGCAGCGGTAGCGGGCTGACATAAAGCGCTGATTATAAGGGACGAACCGACGCGGAGGGACGAACGGCGCAGGCCATGCAAGGCGAGCGGGGCCACCCATCCGGAACGGCGCCCGGCGCGGCCGCGGGGTAGAATCGACGGAAACGAGGCAGCGGCGGGCCGCGTGTGAGGTAACGAACTGAGCAGATGTTCCGCTGCTGTCAAGCTGGCAACTCATGAACCACAAGGAGAATTGCGATGCGCCTGGACATTTACCGACGACCTGAACACGACGGCATTTTTTCCTACCTGGCCGTGCCGGAAGGCAAGCCCATCCCGCAGGAAGCCATCAATACCGACTGGGAGCCGGCCGCGAAAGCACTGGAAGTCGATGACGGCGCCGACGCCCTGCCCGACTTCCATATCGAGCAGCTGCCGCAGCAGATCGGCAGCAAGGGTTACGCCATCACGGGCCTGAAGGACATGTAAGAACGTTCGGCGGTCTGTTCAGAAACCCGGGACAGACGCTAATGCCGCTATGTCAAGAATTACCCCAGCGGGCCGCCGGCATGAATAACCCTATGGCGGAGGGCCGGGGTCGGACCCTGCGGGTCTGACCCCAGTTTTTGGTCCTGGGTTGAATGATAAGCCAGCGGCTCACTGACCCATGCGCCTTAACTTAGCGGCATTCGGGATAGACCCGGGTTTTAGTACTCCACCGCGATGTCGCGCGCGCCCAGCACCTGCTCGAGCGCCACCGTCAACGCGTCGGATGGCGCCACGCGCCAGTCGTCGCCCAGCTGCAGCACGCAGTCGATGCCCTGCGGCTTGATGCGCATCTGCACCGGCAGGCCGTAGTCGTCGCGGTGTGGCGCCAGCACGTCGCGCAGCTTGGTGGCTGGCACCGGTTCCGGCAGCGACCAGCCCATCTGGCGGCCGAACTGCAATCGCGCGGCAACGATGTCGTACACCTTCTCCGCCGAGATGCGCAGGCCGCCCGTGAAGCGGTCTTCCGACACCTTGCCCGTCACCGCCAGGAACTCGTCCTCCTTGAAGCACTTCTTGTTGGCCTCGAAGATCTCGCTGTAGACGGTGACTTCGACCACGGCGCTCTTGTCGTCCAGCGACACGATCAGGATCTTGCCGCGCTGCGTCATCTGCGTGCGGATGCCCGTGATCACGCCGCACAGCATGCGCGGCTCGCGCGACGGCTCCAGCTCGGACAGCTTGGTGCGGGCGAAGCGGCGCGCCTCCACCGCATAGCTGTCGAACATGTGGCCGGACAGGTAGAAGCCCAGCGCGATCTTTTCCTCGGCCAGCTTCTGGCGGTCCGTCCACGGCAGCGCCTGCACGTACTCGGGCGGTGCCACCAGGTCGCTGTCGTCGCCGCCAAAGAGGCTGACCTGGTTGGCCGCGCGCGCTTCCTGGTCGGCGCATTCCATCGCGAAGCCCACGGAGGCGAACAATACGGAACGATCGACCCCGAAGGAGTCGAAGGCACCGGAGCGGATCAGCGCCTCGATGGTGCGGCGGTTGATCTGCTTCTTGTCGACGCGGCGGCAGAAGTCGAACAGGCTGGTGAACGGCCCGTCCGCCTCGCGCGCGGCGATGATCGCCTCGATGGCATTCTGGCCGGCGCCCTTGACGCCACCCAGGCCGTAGCGGATGTTGGTGACCTTCTTGCCCGTCACGGATGGCGCCGGGCCGTCGGGACGGAAGCGGTACGCCGACAGGTTCACGTCCGGCGGCAGGATCGTCAGGCCGCATACCTCGATCGAGTCCTCGACGAGGATCTTGACCTTCTCCGTGTCGTCCATCGCCAGCGACATGTTGGCCGCCATGAACGCGGCCGTGTGGTGCTGCTTCAGGTAGGCGGTGTGGTACGACAGCAGCGCGTACGCGGCGGCGTGCGACTTGTTGAAGCCGTAGCCCGCGAACTTCTCCATCAGGTCGAAGATCTCGTCGGCCTTTTCCGTCGTCAGGCCGCGTTCGCCGGCACCCTTGCGGAAGATCTCGCGGTGCTCGGCCATCTCCTCGGCCTTCTTCTTGCCCATCGCGCGGCGCAGCATGTCGGCGCCGCCCAGCGAGTAGCCGCCGATGATCTGCGCCATCTGCATGACCTGCTCCTGGTAGACCATGATGCCGTAGGTCTCGGACAGGATGCCTTCCGTGCGCGGATCGGGATAGTCGAACTTCTCGCCGTGCTTGCGCTTGCAGAAGTCGGGAATCAGGTCCATCGGGCCGGGACGGTACAGCGCCACCAGCGCGATGATGTCCTCGAAGCGGTCGGGCCGCGCGTCCTTCAGCATGCCCTGCATGCCGCGCGACTCCAGCTGGAACACGGCCACCGTCTTTGCCTTGGTCAGCAGGTCGTACGAGGCGCGGTCGTCCAGCGGCACGTTGGCCAGGTCGAAGTCCTTGTGGGCGGGATCCAGCTCGCGGATGTAGTTGACGGCGCGGTCCAGGATGGTCAGCGTCGTCAGGCCCAGGAAGTCGAACTTGACCAGGCCGACGGCCTCCACGTCGTCCTTGTCGTACTGCGACACGACGCCCGAATCGCCCGACTGCGTGTACAGCGGGCAGAAGTCGGTCAGCTTGCCCGGCGCGATCAGCACGCCGCCGGCGTGCATGCCGATACCGCGCGTGATGCCCTCGACCTGCTGCGCCAGGTCCAGCAGCTGCCGGACCTCCTCCTCGTTTTCCAGCCGTTCCTTGAGCAGCGGCTCCTCCTCGATCGCCTCGGCGATGGTGACAGGCTTGCCGGGCTTGAACGGGATCAGTTTCGAGATGCCGTCGCAGAAGTTGTAGCCGAAGTCCAGCACGCGGCCCACGTCGCGGATCGCGCCCTTGGCCGCCATCGTGCCGAACGTGGCGATCTGCGACACGGCGTCGCGCCCGTACAGGTCCTTCACGTGCTGGATCACCAGCTCGCGCTTTTCCTGGCAGAAGTCGATGTCGAAGTCGGGCATCGAAACGCGTTCCGGATTCAGGAAACGCTCGAACAGCAGGTTGTACTTCAGCGGGTCCAGGTCCGTGATCTTCAGTGCATAGGCCACCAGCGAGCCCGCGCCGGAACCCCGGCCAGGGCCGATCGGCACGCCGTTGTTCTTGCCCCACTGGATGAACTCCGCAACGATCAGGAAGTAGCCCGGGAACTTCATCTTGATGATGGTGTCGTTCTCGAACTTCAGGCGCTCTTCGTAACGTGGGCGCTGCCTTTCGCGCACGGCGGGATCGGGGAACAGCTGCACCAGCCGCTCCTCCAGGCCCTTCTGGGTTTCGGCGACGAGGAACTCGTCGATCGTCATGCCCGGCGTGGGGAAGTTCGGCAGCTGCGGCTTGCCCAGGGTAAGCGTGACGTTGCAGCGCTTGGCGATTTCAACGGAGTTCGCCAGCGCGGCCGGCAGATCGGCGAACAGGATCTCCATCTCTTCCTGCGTCATGAAGCGCATCTGTTCGTTGAAGCGCTTGACCCGCTTGGCGTTGGCGATCATCTCGCCCTCGGCGATACAGATGCGCGCCTCGTGGGCGATGAATTCGTGCTCCGACATGAACTGCACCGGGTGCGTGGCCACCACGGGCAGGCGCAGCTTGGCCGCCAGCGCCACCGAATGGCGCACCTGCGCCTCCTGGTTCGGCTGGCCCGCGCGGCAGATCTCGACGTAGAAATGGCCCGGGAAGATCGCCGACCACTTCTGCGCATGGCGCTCGGCCAGTTCCAGGTTGCCGTTGTCGATCGCGCAGCCGATGTCGCCGAAGTGCGCGCCGGACAGCGCGATCAGGCCGTCGGCACCGCTCTCGCCGGGGAAGATGTCGTAGGTCTTGTCCTTCAGTTCCGCCAGCCACTCGGCGCGCAGCTCCGCGCGGCCCTTGTACTGGTTGGTCAGCCATGCCGTCGACAGCAGTTCGCACAGCTGCAGGTAGCCCACGCGGTTCTTCGCCAGCAGCAGCAGGCGCGATGGCTTCTCGCGGTTGTCGTCGTTGGTGATCCAGACGTCGCAGCCGATGATCGGCTTGATGCCCTTGCCGCGCGCCGACTTGTAGAACTTGACCATGCCGAACAGGTTCGACAGGTCCGTCACGGCCAGTGCCGCCTGCTTGTCCTTGACCGCGGCCTTGACCAGCTCGTCGATGCGCACCAGGCCGTCCACGATCGAATATTCGGAGTGCACGCGCAGGTGGACGAAACCGGGGCCGGGGGGCGGTGCCGGCTCGTCGGGCTGGATCACGGGCTGCTCAAGGATTTCGGTACTCATGGATATGTCTTGCTGGGCGGGGAAGACCGCTATTCTACCGCCCGGCAGTTCGTGGCGAAAGCTGCCAGTGTCGAGCGACTATTTATCTGAAAGTAACATTTCGAGAATGAATACTATAAAAGTAAAGTTATAATTCCTGTTTTCAAGACAAGTACGTATATGACTCACGACCGCCTGCGCCTTGTCATCGCCTGGGCATTATTGGCGTTTGCCGCCAGTCTGCTACGCTTCAAGACGGTCCTCAGCGGCGATGCCTTGTTCCTCGACCATCTGGCAACCGACCTGTTTATCGACGGCGGCCGCTGGTCCGACTGGAAATTCCCCGTCGCGCCCTCGTTTGTTCCCGATATGCTGCTGTATTTCGCGGCATTTCCGCTGTTGCCCGACGCCGCCACGCGCATCTTTGCCGTCTCGGCAGCGCAGGCGCTGCTGATCGCCGCCGCGTCGGTATGGTTCGCCCGCGCGATCCATCCGGCGCTGAGCCGGCGCGCCATGGCCGCGATCGTGCTGGCAACGGCCCTGGTCACGCTGGCCGCGGCCCGCTCGAACATGTGGCTGTACTTCTACAGCACCAACAATCACATCGCCGTACTGCTGTTCGGTTTTTCCGGCATCGTCGCGGCCATGCGCTATCTGGAGCGCCCTTCCCTGGTGCGGGCGCTGTGGCTGCCGCTGAGCGTGGCCGCCGCTTCCGTATCGACCGGCCTGTTCCTGTTGACGGGGACCGTATCAGCGCTGCTGGCGCTTGGCTTCAGCTGGCTGGTCGTGCGCGGGCGGCGCGGGCTGCGCGGCAAGGTGGCCGCCCTGCTGGTACAGGTGCTGGGCGGGGTTGCCCTGGCGAGCTGCTGACGAAGGCCGTGCTGATCGCGCACCCGGCGCTCGAAGGCAAGGTGCGCAGCACCCCCGAGACGGCGGTGCGGGCGCTGGCCTTGTTCTGGCAGACTGTGGTCGCCGCGTTCGACCGCGGCAACCGTCATACCTTTGCGCTGGCGCTGCTGCTGCTTGCGGCCCTGCTGTTTCTGGGCTGGCGCCTGGTACGTTCGCTGCGCGTGGAAGGTGGCGCGCTGCGGCTGCCGCTCTCGGACCAGCCGGGCATCACTGCCGCCGCAGTCATGCTGGCGTGGACGTTGCCGGTCACCGTCATCGGCGCTGTCGCGTCGTCCCGCTTCGCCGACGAATACGCCCTGCGCTACTTCCTGTTCCCGCTCGGCCTGGCCGCCGTACTCGCGATCGTGCTGCTCGACCGGTCACGCCGGCGCTGGCCATGGGATGTGGCACTGGTCGCGGGCGCGCTGTTCGTCGGCATCGGCAGTGCCCACACCCTGCGCAAGGCCACCCCGCTGCCCAGGTCGCACCTGATCGCCGACTGCCTGATCGGCCTGCACAAGCAGGGGGTCAACCTGCAGGCTGGCATTTCCGAATACTGGATGGGCCCGCTGGTGCGCGAGTATCTGCCCTGGCACCCGCCGATCCTGAACACGCTGAACGACTTGCAGCCGAACTTCTGGGCCAGCACCATCGGTCCGCTGCTGCGGCCGGAACGCTATCCGCACGAGAGCTACACATTCGCGCTCATACGCCCGGCACGCGACACGTTCGGCTACAACTATACCGCCGCCACGGTCGGCCAGGTCTTGCCCAAGCCAGCCCGGATCCACGTGTGCGAGACCGATACCGAGGTCTGGCTGTACGATGACATGGCGCTCGACACCGCCGTGCGCAAGGCCGGCGCGGACTACCTGCGCGCGAAGAAGATCCGCCCATGACGCTGTTCCTGCGCTTTCTGTTTCTCTCCGGCCTGGGCTGGCTATGCGATTTCGCCACGTTCGCGCTGCTCGTGCGCGGCCTCGGCGTGGCACCGTTCGAGGCGAATTTCGCCTCTTCCTACGTAGGCGTGACGTTCGTGTGGTTCACGTCGCTGAAGACGGTGTTCCGCCGCGACGGTACCCGCCAGGGCCTGCTGGCTTACTGGGGCTACCAGTTCATCTCGATCTTCGCCTACTCGCAGTTGCTGCAGGTCGTCGCGGGCACGCTGCACGGCTGGGTGCCCGGCATGGAGGGGCTGTGCGCGAAGATCCTCGTCACGCCGCTCAACCTCGTCACCAACTTCCTGTTCATGAAAATCCTGACGCGCTCGATGCGCCACCGCTCCCATGGCTGACACCAAACCCCGCATTCTCGTCTTCATTCCCGCTTACCGCTGCGCCGACCAGGTCACGCGCGTGCTCGACCAGTTCGACGCCCGCGTGCAGGCGTGGATCGACACCGCCATCGTGGTCGACAACCGTTCGCCGGACAACACGCTCGACGCCGCGGTCGCGCGCGCCCGCGAGCGGCTCACGCGCACGCGCTTCATCGGCTGGCGCAACGACGACAACTACGGCCTGGGCGGCTCGCACAAGGCGGCGTTCCGCTATGCGATCGAGCAGGGCTTCGACTACCTGGTGGTACTGCATGGGGACGACCAGGCGGACGTGCGCGACCTGCTGCCGCAGCTGGAGAGCGGCGCCTACCGCGATACCGATTGCCTGCTGGGCGCACGCTTCATGCGCGGCAGCCGCCTGCTCGGCTACTCATTCGTGCGCACCATCGGCAACCGCGTCTACAACGCGCTGTTCAGCCTGGTCGCCGGCCGCCGCATCCACGACCTCGGTTCCGGCCTGAACATGTACCGCCTGACCACGTTCCGCGACTTCTACTACAAGGGCTTCCCGGACGATCTCACGTTTAATTACGTGATGCTGCTGGGGAGCTACCATGCGCGCCAGCGCGTACGCTATTTCCCGATCAGCTGGCGCGAGGAAGACCAGGTATCCAACGTACGCCTGTTCCGCCAAGCGTTCAAGGTCCTGTCGCTGCTGGGTCGCTTCATGCTCCGTCGCGGCACCTTCCTGCGCGAGGACATGCGCGGCAAGGCGTTCGAGCGCTACTCCGGCCAGGTCGTCTATCGCCAGGATACCGTCGCCCAACCATGAACACGCCGGTGCGCGCTTATCTGGCGCTCCTGATAGCGCTCGCGCTGGGCTGGCTGGTGCTGCGCCTGCCGGCCTTCGGTGCCGTGCCGGCCAGCGCGGGCGTGGTCGCGGCCACGGTCCTGTACGCGGGTTCGCACATGGCCCGCATGCTGCGCCTGGCGCTGCTGTCACTGGACCGGCGCGACCGCGCGTTCGCGCTGGCGAGCGCCCATGCGCTGACCGCATTCCCCAGCAGCTTCGCGCCCTTCAAGGCCGGCGAGCTGCTGCGCCTGGTGGCACTGGTCCGGGCCCATGGCAACAGGGGCAAGGCCGTGGCCCTGTGGCTCGCCGAGCGCTGCGGCGACGTGGTCGTGATCAGCGTCTTCATCCTGGCCCTGTATCTGTTTGACGTCGACGTGCCGCCGGCAATGCGCACCGTGCTGGTGCTGTTCCTGCTGGCCAGCCTGGCCGGTCTGTTCGCACTGCTGGCGGTGGCGAAGACGTTCGTATTCCTGAACCGTCATCTGGTGCTGGTCAGCCACAGCCGCCACGGCCTGCTGCTGCTGCGCGCCAGTCACGCGCTGCGCCGGCTCGAGCTGCACTTCCAGCGCTGCCTGGAGGGCCGCACGGCCGCGTTCCTGCTGCTGTCGCTGGTGGTCTGGACACTCGAGCTGGCCGCGCTGGGCCTGTTCTTCCGCACCGCCGGCAGCGGCGGCGATTTTGCCGCGACGTTCGCGGCCAGCCTGCTGCATGCCCTGCCGGGCCGGGCCGCGGGCGGGTTCGGGTTGTACCAGTCATTGGCGCTGGTGCTGCTGACGCTTATTTTTACTGGTGCCGTCGCCCTGGCGGCGCATCTGACTTCGAAGAGGCCATAACATGCTCTCTCCCGCTCCCCTGCTGATCCTGGACGACCGTGAAACGACGGACGGCGAACTGTGCCCGCTGGTCGGACGGCGCCGCTACGGCGACATCATCGTACGCCGCCACGCGCTCGCCAGCCAGTTACGCGCCGCGCTGCCCACCTGGGCCGCCGCCAACTTCGTGCACCTGCGCGGCGGCGACGAGCTGGCCGGCCTGCGGACCTTGCTGGAAACGCGTGGCGGCAACGCCGCCGTGTGCGTCATCGCGGGCCGCGCTGGCTTCCCCGACCTGGCACGCTTGACGCAACTGCTGGAACGGCTGCCCTACGCGGAAGAGGACTTCACCGACCGCACCCCAAGCCACTGCTGGTGTTCCTGCGCAGCGCCCACGTCCTGCTGGAACGGTGGCCGGCGTTCGGCGCGGCGCCACTGCACACCTGGGAGCAGTCCTGGCACGACAGCCAGCGCGTGCAGTCGCTGCAGCCGCTCGACCTGGCCAGCATGCGCGACTTCCTGTCGCTCACCAGCGGCTCGACCGCGGCGCGCCATTTCAACCAGGTCGCCATCGACACCTACTTCTACACGAAAAGCTCGACCGACAAGCGCAAGATGCGGGCGGAATACGCCTTCTACGGCCTGGTGCCGGAAGCGATGCGGCCCTGGCTGGTACAGCCGTTCGGCTTCGAGGACAACGGCGAGCGCGCGTCGTACAAGATGATGCGCTACTACCTCGCGGACGCCGCCCTGCAATGGGTGCACGGCGCCTTCGAGCCGGACGCCTTCCGCGCCTTCGTCGAGCGCCTGCTGTTCTTCGTGACGACGCGGCCGCGCCGGCCCTGCACGGCGGCCGCTTCCGCGCAGGTGGCGCGCACGCTGTTCGTCGACAAGGTCGAGGAACGCGTCGGCAGGTTCCTCGACATGGCCGAGGGCCGCCGCATCGACGCGCTCGCGGCGGCAGCGGCGCCCGAGCTGGCACTGCGCCCGCAGCTCGAACGCTACCTGCGGCTGTATCGGCGCCACGAACGGGCGTTTGAATTCGACCACATGGCCATCGGCCACGGCGACCCGTGCTTCTCGAACGTCCTGTACGACCAGCAGCGCTACCTGCTGCAGCTGATCGATCCGAAAGGGGCGCTGACGGAGCAAGAGCTGTGGACCCATCCACTGTACGACCTGTGCAAGATCTCGCACAGCGTGCTGGGCGACTACGATTTCATCAACAACGGCCAGTATCGGGTCGGCTTCACCGACGCCAACGCGTTGACGCTGCAGCTGGAGCTGGCGCGCCAGGCCCCCCTCAAGCCGTTGTTCGTGCGCCAGCTGCGTGCGCACGGCTTCGACCCGCGCATCGTGCGCCTGGGCGAAGCGTCGCTGTTCCTGTCGATGCTGCCGCTGCACATCGATGTTCCCAACAAGGTGCTGGCCTTCCTGCTGAAAGCCCGCGCCATACTCGACGAGGTTGAAAGTGACTGACATTCCGGACGACGACGCCCTGCTGGTCGTCGACATCGACGGCACGCTGTGCGACATCAAGGCCACCCACGAATCGTATGCGGACGTGCGTCCGCGCATGGAGATGATCGCGCGGCTGCGCGAATACCAGCAGCGCGGCTACCGCATCCTGCTGTACACGTCGCGCAATATGAAGACGCACAATCACAACCTGGGCCTGATCAACAAGCACACGGCACCCGTGCTGCTGGCATGGCTCGACAAGTGGGAAGTGCCGTACGACGAGATCCTGTTCGGCAAACCGTGGCCGCGCAAGCGCGGCTTCTACGTGGACGACCGCGCGATCCGCCCGGACGAGTTCCTGAAGCTGTCGGAACAGGAAATCCACGCGATGCTGGGGCAGGAATAATGCAGAATATCGTCATCACGATGGCGGGACGCGGCTCGCGTTTCCACGACGCGGGCTATACGGTGCCGAAATACGAAATCATGGCGCACGGCCGCAGCCTGTTCGACTGGTCGATGCTGTCGCTGCGCGAGTTCCTGCGCGAGCCGGCGCGCGTGATCTTCGTGTGCCTGGCGGAGAACCGGTCCGGCGAGTACGTGCGCAGCCGCTGCGCCGCGCTGGGGCTGACGGACGTGCATGTGCTGGAGCTCGACGGCGTCACGGACGGCCAGGCCACCAGCGCCTGGCTGTCGCGCGAACTGTGGCTGCCGGACGCACCGCTGCTGATCTATAACATCGACACCTACGTGGAACCGCAAGCGCTCGCCCCTGCCGATATCCGGCCCGGCTCGGACGGCTGGGTGCCATGCGTCACGGTACCAGGTGAGCACTGGAGTTTCGTGGCACTGGGCGCCGATGGCTGGGCGACCGATCTCGCGGAAAAGCGGCGCATCTCGGACCACGCGTCGGTCGGGCTGTACTGGTTTGCCCACGCCGCCGCCTATGCGCGCGCCTACGAGCGTTACTTTGCCGATCCCGCCAACCTGGTACGCGGCGAGCGCTACGTGGCGCCGCTGTATCGCCAGCTGCTCGCCGACGGCGGCAAGGTGTCGATCGCCGACCTGGACCCGGCCACCGTACACGTGCTGGGAACGCCGGCCGAGCTGGAGGCCTTCCTGGCGCGGCCGCCAGTGCCATCGACGTGAAGCCGACTTACCATGTCGACGGGAGCTGGTATCACGGCAGCACGCAGGCCGCGATCCGCTCGATCCATGGCAACCGTATCGAAACGAGCCTGGGGGGCGGCGAGCTGGGGCTCGGCTTCTACATCGGCAATTACGGGCACGTCGCCAGCGCGTGGGCGCGCCACAAGGACAAGCACGACGCGGCGGTGGTGGAGTTGCGGCTCAACGCGTTCGCCTCGACGGACCTGACGAAGCTCGATCTGAGCTGGCTGCTGGCAAAGGAGCGTTATCTCCAGATCGGCCGGGAGCGCACGACGAGAACCCATTTGTTCCACCACGACGTCGTGGCGGCGCCGATTGTCGGCCGGGCCATGCCTGGCTCGCCCTTGCAACTGAAGTGGGAAGGCGACGCCTCGAAAAGCTTCCTCAATTCGAGCGCCGTAGTAAAAATCCTGACCAGGCTATGATACCGTTCGAGCACGCCGTATATTTCCTCGGGTTTGGCCGTACCCCGTTTGGCGACGGCACCGTCCTCGCGTTCGTGCACGACATTGCCGACGACACGCGCACTTCCTGGTCGAACATGGGACTGTTCGTGTTTCCACGCCGGGGCGAAAACCGCCGCAAGCCGCGCGAACTGGTCTTCCCCGCGGTCAGCGGGTTTGGCGAAAACGCCAGGGAGTTCAACGTACTGCTACGTTCACGCTATCGCGAAGACGTGGGCTCGAACAAGTTCCGGTGCGAACCTGACCAGGCCTTTCCATTCCTGTCGGCATTGACGTTCACCGCGCGCGAACTGCCCAAGCCGGTACGGCTCGAAGGCAGTGCCGCCGTCCTGGCCCCTTTCAGCCTCTGGGAACTGGTACCGGATGACCGCGCCGAACTGGAGCGCTTGTGGCGGGAGGCGCAGTTCTATTTTCTCGGCGTCGGCAAGAGGCTCGGCTGACGCAACAGCGGGGGCCGGGCGGGCCCACCGCGCTTTCCGGCGAGCCAAACCGCTATAATGTCGGCTTTCCCAGCATTTCCGTTCTGATCCCACTATGCAAGCTAGCACTCTCCGCGCTCCCGTCGAGGCCGGCGCCGCTCCGGCTTTGTTCGTCAACATCGCCGCCTACAAGTTCATCACGCTCGAGAACCTGGAAGACCTGCGCCCGCAATACCAGGATATCACCCAGCGCTTGGGCCTGAAGGGTACCGTGCTGTTGACGCCCGAGGGCATCAACATGTTTCTGTCCGGCACCCGTGCGCACATCGACGAGTTCCTGGCATGGGTGCGCAGCGATGCGCGCCTGGCCGACCTGGAAGTGAAGGAAAGCCTGTCGGCCGAGCAGTCGCACAAGCGCATGCTGGTCAAGATCAAGGCAGAGATCATCACGATGCGCATGCCGCTGATCAAGCCGGAGGAAGGCCGCGCCCCGTTCGTGGAGGCGAAGACGCTGAAGCGCTGGCTGGACCAGGGCCACGACGACAATGGCAAGAGCGTCGTCATGGTCGACACCCGCAACGATTTCGAAGTGGACGTGGGCACGTTCGACAACACGGTGGACTACCGCATCAAGAAGTTCACGGAATTCCCGCAGGTGATCGCCGAGCACAAGGACGATTTCGCCGGCAAGACCGTCGTCACGTTCTGCACGGGCGGCATCCGCTGCGAGAAGGCGGCCATCCACATGCAGAACATCGGCTACGACAACGTCTACCAGCTCGAAGGCGGCATCCTGAAGTACTTCGAGGAAGTGGGCGGCGCGCATTACACGGGCGACTGCTTCGTGTTCGACTACCGCACGGCCCTGAATCCGAAGCTGCAGCCGACCGAGACGGTGCAGTGCTTCGCCTGCCGCGCCGTCGTCACACCGCGCCAGCAACTGGCGCCGGAGTACGTTTACGGCGTATCGTGCCCGCATTGCCACGGCAATCAGGCTTGAACGCTGGCTGAGTAGCAAATCGGCAACATCCCGTGTTGCCGGCGATGGAACGGGCGTACACTGGCGGCACGGTCCACTGCACCGGGCCGTGCAACGCCTGGCGCCGCGCGGCCGGGCGGCGATCGGGAGCCCCGCCATGCAACGAGCCCGCCTGTCCCGGGACAACGACACCCAACAATACCCCATCTGGCAGCCTGCCACGGCTGCGCATGACGCGTTCGCCAACGCGATCGCGCACAGTCCCCGCCTCGCGCAGCAGCGCACGCTCGGCCCCCTCGCCGCGGCGAGTCCACGCCAGGTGGCGCAAAGGCAGCTGGCTACCGATCTGTTCGGCGCGGCGGCCATAGGGCCCGCCAACCGAACCGGCCTTCCCGACCCGCTCAAGCAGGGCATCGAAGCGCTGTCCGGCGTTGCGCTCGACAGCGTGCGGGTCCACTACAACTCCACCAGTCCGGCCCAGCTGGGGGCCCACGCCTATGCGCAAGGGCAGGACATCCACCTGGCGCCGGGCCAAGAACGGCACCTGCCGCATGAGGCCTGGCACATTGTCCAGCAAGCGCAGGGCCGGGTAGCGCCGACGCTGCGCATGGCGAACGGCGCGCCGCTCAACGACGACGCCAGGCTGGAACACGAGGCGGACACGATGGGTGCACGCGCCTTGCAGGGAATGGCCGACCCGGCCGCGCCAGAAAAGCTGTCCAACCACACCGCGGCGGCGGCCGGCCCCGTGCAGCGCGTGGGCGAGGACTGGATCGGACCGATCGCCGAAACGCTCGGCATCGCCGCCGCCGCGGCCACCCAGTTCGTCTCCTATTTGCTGCGGACCTATCCGATCCCTGCGATCGTACTGATGCTGGGCGGTGCCGGGCTGGCGGCGGCTTACGCGCGCTACCGGCGCAAGGACGAGGATGAATCCGGTCGGGGACCGGGGGGCGGGTCGGAGTCCGAATCCGAATCCGAATCTGAATCCGGATCTGAATCCGAATCCAAATCTGAATCCGAATCTGAATCCAAAAAATCTGAATCCGAATCCGAATCCGAAACGGCGTCCGAGGACGCCGAGAATACGGATGACTTCCGCTGGGTCGGCAAGAAAGCGGTCCGGGCAAGGGGCAAGCTGTCGCCCTACCGCAAGGCGGCATGGGACGAGTTCGTCCGGCTGGGTCCGCCGGTAAATCCGAAAAAGAAATCGTCCAAGCCAAAGAAGAAAAAGAACTGGAACGAGGAAATCGTCAAATCGAAGCGCAAGGCGCAGGCGGACAGCGTTGCGCTGGTGCCGAAATCGGCGCCCTACAAGCCCTACAAGGCAATACCCATCACGGGGTCGACGCCATTCTTCGTCAATATCGAAAAGCGGGCCGAGGGCACCAAGAGCTCAAGCCTGTCGGGAAAGTCCGGCACCAAGCCCCTGGCCGTCGTGTACGGCCATCACGGCGCCGCCTCTTACAATGCCTCGGCGCTGGCCGAGGTCCACGTCCACTTCAACGATGACGACCCGGTGGACAGCCATACCGGCGCGCACGTCAAGGTCGGCACCGCCTACCCGCACAGCTGGGGCAGCGGCAATGCCAGTGGGCAGGCGGACCTGGCGGGCATCCTCGATGAAGGGTTCCATGGGGATGCCTGGACGCGGTTGCAGACTTATCGCTAGGGGTCGGAGGCGCACCCAAGCGGTTCTCGTGCTTGCGCAGTGTGTTGAGCGGACGCCAACGGGCCCTGAGCAAAAAAGACCCGGCACTCTACCGGTTATTGCAATAACATTATGACTCTCTTCACAACAACGAGGAAAATCATATGTCCGGCTGGTCTGCAGGATACGTTGCCGATGTCGGCTACACCTTTGGCCTGTACCCCGAGCTCAATCCGCTGCGGATCCGGCTCGCGTTCCTGAACATGGGCTTGGTCTTCCCGGAGACGGGAACGGCCTGCGAGCTGGGCTTTGGCCAGGGCGTCAGCGTGAACGTACACGCCGCCGCGTCCGGCCAGACCTGGCACGGTACCGATTTCAATCCGGCCCAGGCGGGCTTTGCGCGCGAACTGGCTGCCGCTTCCGGCGCAAACGTCCAGCTGACCGATGCCGCCTTCGCGGAATTCTGCGCACGCGACGACTTGCCGGACTTCGACTTTATCTGCATGCACGGCATCTGGAGCTGGATATCGGACGAGAACCGGCACGTCCTCGTGGACTTCCTGCGCCGCAAGCTGAAGGTCGGTGGCGTCCTTTATATCAGCTACAACACGCAGCCGGGCTGGGCGGCGATGGTGCCGGTGCGAGAACTGATGACGCAGTATCACGCCTCGATGACGGTCCCCGGCGCGGGGATGGCAACCCGCGTCGAGCAGTCGCTGCAGTTCGCCGAGAGGTTATTCGCCACCAATCCGTCGTTTGTACAGACCAATGCGCTGATTCCCCAGCGGATGGCTCAGTTGCGCGCGCTCGACAAGAGCTACCTGGCACACGAGTACTTCAACCGGGACTGGCAGCCGATGTCTTTTCCGCAAGTGCGTCAATGGCTGGAACCTGCCAAGTTGGACTTCGCCTGCTCGGCCACGTACATCGAGCATGTCGAGTCGATCATCCTGACGCCGGACCAGGCGGAGGTATTGAATACGCTCACCGATCCGGCATTGCGGCAGCTTGCGCTCGACTTCGTCCTGAACCAGCAATTCCGGCGCGACTATTGGGTGCGCGGAAAGCGGCAATTGACGGGCGCAGAGAGCAGCCGGCTGCTGCGCCAGCAATACGTAGTGCTGGCGGTTCCTGCCAGCGAGGTTGTCTACAGCACAAAAGTGGGGCAACTCGAGCTGTCGTTGAAAGAAGCCGCGCACAAGCCCGTCATCGACGTGCTGGCCGATCATCGGCCGCGCACGATCGGCGAAATCGAAGCCGCATGTGCAAGTGCAGGCATGACGGGCCCGCAGGTGTTCCAGGCGGTATTCATGCTCGCTGGAACGCAGCAGATCCAGCCGGCGCAGGATCCCGCTGTGACCGAAAACGCCCGTGCAGCATGCTTCCGGTTGAACGGCCACCTGATTGCCCGCGCTGGCACTAGCGGCGACGTCAACTATCTCGCTTCGGCGGTCACGGGCGGTGGTGTGCCAGCGCCACGCATCCACCAGCTGTTCCTGCTGGGTCTAACACAAGGAAAGAAAAACGTCGGTGAACTGGTTCCGTATGTGATGGCAATCCTGAGCCAGCAGAATGTGTCCGTACTACACGAAGGTAAGCCTGCCACCCAGGATCAGCAGTTCACCCTACTGGAACGACAAGCGGGCGAATTCCTGCAACGCAGGCTCCCGGTGCTGAAAGCGCTGGCCGTCGTTCCCTGATCTATTCAAAATAGGCAGTGACGAGTTTCACGTCCTCGGCAGCCAGCGTCCCGGCGCTGGCGCGCACGCGTAGCCAAGCCAACATATAGTTGTAGCGGGCTTGCGCCAGGTCGCGCTGGGCCGTCGACAACTGCCGTTGGGCATTCAGCAAGTCCAGGTTGATCCGCACGCCGCCCTGGATGCTTTTCTCGGTTGCCTTGACAAGCAGGTTGGCCGAATCGACGGCCTTGATCAGTGCGTCGATGCGTGAGCGGCTGCTCTGCATTGCACTGTAGTTGCGGCGCAGTTCCACCAGCACCTTGTCGATCTGCGCCTGCAAATCGGCCTTGGCCTTTTCCTGCTGCGCGACCGACTGCCGCGTAGCGGCAGAAACGGAACCGCCCGCGTACAGCGGAATGCTCACCTGGAAGCCGATACTGCGTACCGTCGTGTCCTGGTTGTAGGTCGAGATCGAGTCGGCAGCTTGCTTGCCGTATGTCCCGGTCAGTTCCACTCGCGGCAGGTGTCCGGAACGCTGACGGTTCACCTCCTGCTTCGCTACCTCGAGACTGCTCGTCAGCGCCCGGATCTCGGGATTGGACGCCAAGGCCATGTTCTTCCACTCGTCATAGCTCTGGTTATTCGGCATGACGGCACGAAAGCCCGGGCGCAGGTGATCGAGTCCGTCGGCGTGACCGCCGATGAGCACGGCCAGCGCGTCGCGGGCGCTGGCCAACGCATCCTGCGCTTCCAGCACCTGGGCTTCGGCCAGGTCGAGCCGCGATTGCGTCTCGATCATGTCGGTGCTGGTGCCCTCGCCTTTCTTGAACAGCAGGTCGTTGACGTTGCGCTGCTCCGTGTACATGGCGCGTTCCTTCTGCGCCAGCGCCAGTTGGTCCTCGCGCAGCAGCACATCGAAATAGGCCGCGGTAACGCGCAGGATCACCTCCTGCGATTGGTTATCGAAGACCGCCGCCGCATAGGCGCTCTGGGCGTTTCCCTGCTTGTAGCGGGCCCATGCTTCCAAGCTGAACAACGGTTGGCGTACCTGGACCGTGCTGTTTCGGGAAATATACTTGCGCGGCAACTCGCGCTCCTGCACTTCGATGGTCGAGTTGTTGCGCGAGCCCGCATAGATGCCCGACACCACCGGCAGCAGATTGGAGCGGCCGATAATACGGTTTTCCTTGCCCGCCTCGTTCGTGTAAAACGCCGCACGGTACGCAGGGTCGTTCGTCAGCGCAGCCTGATAAGCTTCCATCAGGCTCAGCGCCGAGGCGTCGGCGGCGCCGAACAGGGCGGCCGCAACGGGCAGTAATTTGAACAAACGTCGGGCCACGCTCAATCCTCCGAAAGCGCGCTCTTGGAGCGGTCGATAATCGGTTTCAACAGATAATTCATCATCGTGCGCTCACCGGTCTTGACGAACAGTTCCACCGGCATACCGGATTGCACGTCCATTTTGTGCGCGGCAATCAGGCGTTGTCCCTCGGGCGTCACGCGCGCCGTGATCTTGTAGTAAGGCACGCCACTGCGTTCGTCGACAGTACGGTCGGCCGAGACAGCCGTGACGACACCAGGAATATGCGGCGTCTTGTTGGTATTAAACGCCGAGAACATCAATTCCACCGGCAGGCCCACGTGCACCTTGTCGACCAGGTTGACTGCCAACTGGCCGTCCACGACCATGGCATCGTTGGACGGGACGATATCCATCATCTTGAAGCCTGGCGCAACAACGCCACCGCGGGTAAACACGGACAAACCCACCACCGCGCCATCGACCGGCGCCTTCACCTCGGCATTGGCGACCTCGAATTCCAGCGCCTGCAGGCGAGCGGCCAGGCCGTTTGCTTCCTTGCGGGTGTCCGCCAGCTGCGTCTGTATCTCCCTCTGCTGTTCCTGGACCCGCTGGCTGCGGCGCAGGCTCAGCTCCATCACTTGGCGCTGGGCGCGGGCGATATTACCAACGTCCTGCGAAAAGTCGGCGGACAGCTGTGCATAAGTGCGCTCCAGGTCGATCTGGCGGTTGCGCGGCACATAACCTTCGCGCGCCAGGTCGCGCATATTGCCAAGCTGCTCCTTCAGCAGGCCCAGTTGCAGCTTCTTGCTCTCGCGCGATTCTTGCAGCGTCTGGATCTGGATCTTGATACCGGCGATATTTTCGTCGACGGCGGCCAGTTCGCTGCGCAGCGCCATCTGGCGGGACGTCATCAACTGGCTTTGCAGCGCCAGATTGGCCGCCACCTGCGGATCGCTCTTGCGGTCCGCCAGCAACTCAGGAACCGAGAATGTGGAGGCGCCGGCTGCCTCGGCCATCAGGCGCGCTTCCATCATGCGGGCGCTGATGTATTGCCCGCTGGCGATTTGCGCCTGCGAGCGGGCCTGCACGGAGTTCATGCGCACCAGCAGTTGGCCGGCCTTGACCGTGTCGCCATCCTTGACGAAGATGTCCTCGACGATGCCACCGGTAGGGTGCTGCACCGCCTTGCGGTTGGATTCCTTCGCAACGGTACCGCTCAGCGGTACGCCCTTGTCCAGTGGTGCGAGGAACGCCCACAACAGGAAGGTACCCAGGCCGAGCAGGATGATCAGCCAGCCGGCACGGGTGTATGCACCGGCATTCGTGTTGACTTCATAAGGCTCGACGTCGTGCGTGACGGCGTCGGAAGTGTCTGCCTTGTTTCCGATGAGTTTCATGGTTACTCCTGTTCCGTCGCTGCCGGCGTACCTGCTGCCGGCGTTTGCGGCGCCTGCGGCTGCGGCGATTGCGGCTGCGGGGCCTGGGGCGCCTGCGGCTGTGGCGCCTGAGGGCGGGCCTGCTGCTGGGTCTGCAATGCCTTCTGGTTGGCTTCCTGCAGCGCCTGCAAGACCTGGTTGGTCGGGCCGAACAATGCCGCAGTACCGTCGCGCAACATGAGCAGTTTGTTGGTGGCGCCAATGATGCTGGTGCGATGCGTGATCAGCACGATCGTCTTGCCGCGCTGGCGCAGGTCGTTGACCGCGCGTACCAGCGCTGCTTCGCCGACATCGTCGAGGTTCGAGTTCGGCTCGTCCAGGACGAGCACGGAAGGATCACCGTACATGGCGCGTGCCAGGCCCAAGCGTTGTTTCTGGCCTCCGGACAAGCCGCTGCCGTTATCGCCGAGGATCGTGTCGTAGCCCTTTGGCAGGTGCAGGATCAGGTCGTGCACGCCAGCGCGTTGCGCCGCCAGGACGACCTTTTCCGGATCGACTTCACCGAAACGGGCAATGTTCTCGCTGACGGTGCCGCCGAACAGTTCCACATCCTGGGGCAGATAGCCCAGGTTGGGTCCCAACTCACCCTTGTTCCACTGATAAATGTCGGCACCGTCGAGACGGACCTTCCCGGCCTGCGCCGGCCAAATACCGACCAGCAGCCGGGCCAGAGTCGACTTGCCGGAACCGCTGGCACCGATAATGCCCAGCACGTCACCTGCTTCGATGCGGAAGTTCACGTTGCGCAGCAGAGCGACCTGGCTGCCCGGCGGTGCCGCGCTGACGCTTTCTACCGACAGGTTGCCTTTCGGCGCGGGCAGGCTCATGCCGACGGAGCGCTCGGGATTGCGCTGCAACAGCTCATTCAGGCGCTCGTACGCGCTGCGCGTGTTGGCCCACGTCTTCCAAACGCCGATCAACTGCTGGACCGGCGCCAAAGCGCGGCCAACCAAAATCGACGCGGCGATCATCATGCCAGGGGTAAGCTTGTTCTCGAGCACCAGCAACGCGCCAAAGCCCAGCACCAGCGACTGCAGTGCCAGTTGCACAAACTTCGTCACGGCGCCGATCACGCCAGCTTTTTGGCTGGCATCGGCTTGCAGGCGCAGGAACAGCGCATGTTTCTTGAACCAGCGCTGCATCAGGTTGGGCAGCATGCCCATCGATTCGATCACCTCGGCGTGGCGCAGATTGTTCGTTGCCAGGGCATTCGATGCCACGGCGGTGGTGTTGGCCTCCGACAGGGGCTTGTGCGTGACGCGCTCGTTGATATAAGCCAGCGCGATCAGGATCACGCTGCCGACCAGGGCGAACACGCCCAACATCGGCTGGAACATGAAGATGACGATCAGGTAGATGGGGAACCATGGCGCATCGAAAAACGCGAACAGGCCGTTACCGGTCAGGAATTGACGTAGGTTGGTCAGGTCCTGCAATGCCTGGCCCGCCGGGTTACCGCTCTGCTTCAGACTTTGCTCGAACGCGGCGGTGTACACACGCTTGTTCATCTGCATGTCGAACTTCGCGCCGACCCGCACCAGGGCGAAACTGCGGACCATCTCCAGCATGGCAAGCAGGAGGTAACCGCCCAGCATCATCAGCGTCAGCATGCCCAGCGTGACCTCGTTGCGGCTGGCCAGCACGCGGTCGTACACCTGCATCATGTACAGGGACGGAATGAGCATCAAAAGGTTCGTGACCGCGCTGAATGCACCGATCGTATAGAACGTGCTCTTGAACGTGAGCAGTACCTGCTCGATCTCGTTCTTGACGTCGAATAACTTGTTTTTCATTGGCGAAATGCACCGAGAGTGTGGAGGCCTGCAATGAGACCGACCCGCGGACTGCGGGAGAGGTGAGATTATCGCTCAAATTCCGCGAGAAATGTGACGCGTATCACAAAATATACAATTCCCCGCATCAACAGCAGTGGAAACGCGACAGGTGTTGCAAGGAAAAAAGCCCGCCTCCTTGCGGAAGCGGGCTTTTTGTAAGGGTGGCAAGCTCCGGAGAGCTTGCCAGCTTACCAAGCTTATTAAGCCAGGGTGAAGTCGCCAGCAGTCGTGGTGGACTCAACGAACTTCGTGACGCCAGCAACACCGGTCAGCTTGATCAGGAAGTCGTTGCTGCCGTCGCCAGCAGCGCCCGAACCGTACACGTACGTGTCGGAACCTTGCTGGAACACAACTACTTCATTGCTTGCCGTAGCAGTGACCAGCGTCGTGATGCGCTCTGCCAGCGTGTCATCGGCAGCAGCGAACGTAGCGACGCCACTGGCAACAGCGATGCCCGAAGTTGCGGTAGCAGTGCCACCGTTGGCAACCACGTTGTTCGCCGCAGCGATACGGATGATGTCATCTGCAATCGCGAAGTCCGTAATCGCGTCAGCACCAACGCCTGCACCGTCGGTCGCGGTGTCGCCTGCAACGCTGACAAAGATGTCTTTGCCTGCGCCACCGGTCAGAACGTCGGCGCCAGTGCCACCGGTGATCGTGTCAGCACCAGCACCACCCAGGATACGGTCAGCTTGGGCCGTGCCGGTGATGATGTCATCGCCCGAACCGGAGTTGATCGACAGACCGTTGGTTGCCGTCAGCGCGAAGTTCAGAGTCAAGTCGCCGGTTGCGGCAGCTGCGTTGACGCTCGTGTTGATAACGGCCGTCGTCGCGGTCGAGTTCAGCACGAAGTCGGACGCACCGGTCAGGTTCAGCGACGACCAGTCGTCGTGAGCCAGGGTCAGCGTTGCTACACCAGTGCCGGTCGAAGCCTTGATGTTCAGCGTTTCCACGTCGGTAACCGTGATGCCGGCAATAGCAACGTTGGCATTGTTAGCGCTCGTGATATTGACCGAAACGGTGTCCAGTTGGCCAACGGTTGCAGCATCTTTGACGTTGACGGTCAAATCAGCAGCACCAACCGTCGTGATGGCAGCGGCTTGCGTTGCAGTCACGTTGTTGAAAATTACAGTGCCGGTGCCGCGCAGTGCGGTGATGCCCGCGATGTAGTCCAGGTCAGCGGTCACGCCACCAGCAGCGGACAGGGTCTCGAAGGCGGTGTACAGCTTGCCGGTGGTCGAGGTCAGCTGGTTCGATGCGGTGATCGTCAGGGTATCGTTACCGGCGCCAGCGTTCACGGTACCGGTGGTCAGAATTGCACCAGCGGTGATCGAGTCGTCGCCTGCGCCCGTCGTGACTTTCAGGGTTGTCGAGGTGCCCAGCGTTGCGGAGATCTTGCCGGTGGCAGCGGCGCCGTTGACATCAACGGTTGCGTTGTTCAGCGTGCCCAGCGTGCGGTTGCCCGAGCCGGTGATCGTCAGCGTTTCAACAGCGACGGCGGAGACGTCGGTCGACACGTTACCAGCGCCAGCGATCGTGACTTCATCGGTCACGCCAGCAGCGGTCACAGCACCGGTCGTCAGGTTCGTGGTGGCGTTGATTGCCAGCGTCGTCGACGAACCGGCCAGGGTCACGGCGCCAACGGTGTTTGCACCGCCGGTCGAGTTGATCGTGGTTGCCTTGATGCCGGTGCCGGTGACCGTGATCGCGCCCGTGCCAACGGTGCCGTTGGACAGGTTGATGACAGCAGCGTCAGCGCCAGCGGTGTAGCCGACGGACGAAGCGCCGTTGGTCACGACACCGTTACCGATCACGCCAAAGGACGCGCCCGATGCCAAGTTCGTAACCGTTACAGCTGCGCCCGAGCGGTCGCTGTTGAAGGCGGTCAGGCCAACGAACGTGCCCAGGTCAGCGGACGTGATGTCCGTGGTAGCGCGGACGTTGAACGTTTCGATGTTCGTGATGCCAGCAGCTGGGAAGTTAGTACCAGTCGTGTGGACGTAGTTCAGCACGTCGGCGCCGGTGCCGCCGTTCAGCGTGTCGGCAGCCGTCAGCAGGCCGGTCGAACCGTTGAAGATGTCAACAGCTGCGGTGCCGGTGATCGTGTCCAGACCATCGGTCAGGGCGTGGATCACGGTTGGGTTCGAGCCGCCAACGATTGCTGCCAGCGCGTTTTCAACGGTGGTCTGGTAAGCGGCTGGGTCGGTTTCGTCGGTAACGGCCGACAGCAGGTCACGTGCTGCTGCTGCTGCTGCGTCGCCCGAGTAGCCGTTGATTTCAGCCACGGTGTCGATAGCGGCGGTGAAGTTGGTCGCGACTTCGGTCTTGTTCTCGACCGTTGCCTTGTCCAGCAGGCCTTGCTCGGACGTGTTGCTCAGCGCGCCTTCGGTGATGGCGGCAGCGGCATTCGTCTTCGACAGACGGCCAGCGGCGATTTCGCCAACCCAGAAGTTCAGGCCTTCAACGTCGGCGTCGCGGTTCAGCACGTTGCGGTACACAGCGTTGACGAACTTGGAAATACCGATCGTCGTGTTGTCGTTGCCGTACAGGGCGATCGACTCAGGCGAGCTGCTGAAGCTGTTGACCAGTGCCTTCAGGGCAGGCGCGGTAGCCGATGCCTGGACGGCTGCGGTCAGTTCCACGAAGGTGGTCGGCGCCTTCAGGGCATCCAGTTGTTCGGTGTAGTTCTTCAGGCCGTAGTAGTCGGCTGGACGGCCGAAGTACGACACATACAGTTGCTGTACTACTGCTACGTAATCTTGTGCTGCCATGATGTAAATCCTTATAAAGGTGGTGTTAACCAAATTTCTGCAATCTGGTAAGACCCGTTACTGAGCCTTTTTTGCAGGTTGCGAAGTATATTGCCACACTGGAGATTGCGCGTTGTGACAGCCATCACATCGAACCACTATTTTGTGGCAGAAACGCCGTTTTTTTACAGTTCGTTTCAATTAGTTTGATGAGATGCCTATTCGCTAAGCAGTATACGTGCTTTCGGCGCCGTCTGTGCGCACGGTTCCCGAATGAAAAAACGCAGGCGATGCCTGCGTTTTTCTTGTTGAGCTGAATCGCCTTATTTCTTCCAGGTGGTGCCGCCGATAACGGTTATGCCGGAGCGCGGGGTATTGCGAAATATATAAGCCGCCTCCTCGGCTTGCGCGCCACTGAGATAGCCCCGGATCGTGCTCGCCGATGCGGCATCGTTGACCATCAGGCCTTTCATGTCGATGGTGCCGCGGCCATTCACGGCAAAGTTCGACGCCGCGTCCGCCACCACCAGCGCGGTGGTGAATGTGCGGTTTTCGAAATTAACCCCGAGCGAACCCGAGTTCACGCTGGCCACCGATTCCCTGCCGTTTCGAACGATAAACGCCTCGCTATTCGCCAGCGTAAAGGCGGCCGTGCCTTCTTTCGGCATTACCAGCGGCGCCCCTTTAACGCGTCCCATCATGTATTCGCCAACGAATGTCTCGCTATCCATTTCCTTGCCAGCGAAGCTGGCCGGGCGGTTCACGTCGCCAGCCACGGTGCTCCACCTGCCCCAGAAGATTTCCTGCGGCTTCGGCGGTAACGGCACCACCGGTTCCGGCTTCACCTCGATCACCGGGGGCGTCGTGACGATATTGCCGCCATCGTCGGCACCGCCGTCCCCTGGCGGGTTATTGGTGGTGGTGCGGACATTGCCTACCGCGAGTTCGCGTTGCGGATCCAGGTTCACCTGCGCGCCCTGCAGCGGCACCGCGGCCACCTTGCCGACCGGTTCGTCGGAACGGGGTTTCTCGTTCTGGTCCGGCGACAGGGCCGGGTTGTTCAGCAATTGCGGCACGGGCTGGCCGCGCTGGATCTGCAGCAGGCCCGCCTGCCCCGCGAACAGCTCGCGGCTGGCGCCGCCTTCGCAGGGACCGACACCTTCCGCCGTGCAGCTGCCGCCGAAGCCGGCCATCACGACGCCACCGGAGACGACGGACACGCGCGACGTGTGCTGGTCGGTAAAGACGATGAAGTCGGTGCCGCGTACGCCGATCGCGGCGACCGGCGTGTTGAATCGGAAGTTCTGCCGCGCGGCCTTCACCCCCTGGCCGGAAATCGCGCGGGCGACGCCGTTCGTCAGCTCCAGCTTGACGCGGGTGTTGGCCGGGTTGGCGCTGTCGATGTGATAAGCCGTCACCTTGGCGCTGCTGTTCGGGCGCAGGATGAAGAAGCCGTTGTCGACTGTTTTGATGTAGACGTAGCCGTCGTTGCCGGTAACGATGTCGTCGCCCTCCTGGACGACGGCATCCAGCGCGGCCGGCTTGCTGGCCAGCTGGGCCTTGCCGGTCACGAACACGACGCGACCGGCATCGGCCGCCCATGCCGTGGCGCAGCAGACGAACATCAAGCTGGCGGTAAGCAGTTTGTGCATATAAATCTCCTTATCGCTCATTTTCCGGTGTTACAGGTAAAAATCTGTGATTTACGTCACAAATTACAACTGTTACACTTGGCGTTACAACTTCTTGCGTTGCTTGCCGTGATGCTTACTGATGACTCTATACATCGCGTTATACTAGTTATTTACTAACCTGTGGGATACCCGCAACAGTTTATCCGGTACGCCGGCTCTCCTCCTCCATGACGAATCCGGTATCCTCGCGCCCCAACCCTGCTCCGGCCCTCGTGCTGCGCGGTGTCGTGGCCGCGGCCGTCGTCCTGGTCGGCGCCGCGCCCCAGCTGGGCAGCGCGCCAGCGCCGTTGCGCCTGGGCGGCGAATGGCTGCGCGACCGCTTCATCCAGCTGGCGGCGCGCGACGTGCCGGAAAACCGCATCCTTGTCGTCGATATCGACGAGAGCAGCCTGGCCGAACAGCCCTGGCCCTGGCCGCGCGCGCGGCTGGCCGACCTGGTCGAAGTGCTGCTGCAGCACGGCGCCCGCGGGGTAGCACTCGACATCCTGCAGGAAAAGCCGGCCGATGCCGACGGCGATGCGCGCATGGCCATGCTGGCCGCCCATGGCCCTGTCGTGCTGGCGCAGATGTTCGACTATGTCGAGCGCGGCAGCCCGCTGCATGCGGGCATGCTGGGCGGCGGCACCCCGGCGGCGGTACCCGGCGAGGCCGTCGTAGGCCACGGCTATATCGGCAACCACGCCGGTCTGTCCCGGGCGCGCCATTTTGGCAATATCGGCGTGGTGCCCGACGCGGACGGCGTGCTGCGCCGGGTACCGCTGTACACGTGGTACGAGGGCCGGGCCTACCCCACGCTGTCGCGCGCGCTGCTCGAGTGCTGCGCGGCCACGCCGCCCGCCCCGGGCGCAACCGGCATGACGCGCATTCCCTATGCCCGCACCTGGGAATCCTACGACGTCGCCAAGGCCCGCGATCTATTGCGCGGCGCCGTGCCACCGGAATACATTCGCGACCGCTACGTGCTGATCGGTTCGTCGTCGCTCAGCATCGGCGACCGCCTGGCGACGCCTACCGGCGCATCGACCGCCGGGCTGCTGGTGCATGCGGCGATGCTGAGCGCCCAGCTCGACACCCTGGCCGGGACGGCCCCCGCCCCGTGGGCCGGCCGGGCCATCGCCACGCTGTTCTGCGCCGTACTGGCGCTGGCAGCCAGCTACACGCTGCCGCGCTGGTCCGCCGCCGTCAATGCACTGCTGCTGGGAACCGTGGCCGCGGCATGGGTCGGCCTTGCGTACCTGATGGCGCCGCACGACCCGCTGCTGGAGCCGGGCGCGCCGTTGCTGGCGATCGCATTCCTGCTGGCCGTCGCGGTGCCGATGCACTGGCAGCTGGCCCAGCAGCGTTCGCGCCAGCTGCTGGGCACGTTGCGGCAATATGTCGCCAAGGCCGTCGTCGACGAGCTGCTGCGCAGCGACCTGAAGGATCCGCTGGCGCCGCGCCTGCTGCAGGTCACCACGCTGATCGCCGACATGCAGGGTTACACCACGCAGGTCGAGTCGCTGTCGCTGGAGGAAGCGGCGCGGCTGACGACCGATTTCCTCGACTGCCTGACCCGCCCCGTGCTGGAAAAGCAGGGCACGCTGGACAAATACACGGGTGATGGGCTCGTCGCCTTCTGGGGCGCGCCGCTGCCAAACGCGGAGCATGCCGACCTGGCGCTGGACGCGGCCGCCGGCATCCTGCGCGAAGTGGCCCGCTTCAGTGCCGCCCGCGCGGCCCAGGGCTTGCCGCCCCTGCGCGTGCGTATCGGTATCGAAAGCGGGCCGGCGATGGCCGGCGACTACGGCACCAGCTTCCGCAGCATCTATACAGCGGTCGGCGACAGCGTCAACACGGCTTCGCGGCTGGAACAGGCCGCACGCGACTATCCGCATGACGTGATCGTCGGCGAGGGCACCGTGGCGCTGGCGCGGCGCCACCGTTTCCTGCCGCTGGGCGAACGCATGTTGCGCGGCAAGGAACGGCCGATCCGCGTGTACACGCTGGCGGAGGCCGCATGAGCCGCCTCCTGCCGATCTGCCTGCTGGCCTTGAGTTGCGGCGCCGCCGCGGCGCAGGATGCAAGCGTGCCCACACCGGGCACGCCCGCCTACGAACCCGTGCGCAATCCGGAAATGTACCGCGAGGCGTTGCGGCTGCTGAACGAGGGCCGCCCGGACGAGGCGGCCGTGCTGCTGCAACGTTTCCTGGAACAGGAACCGGAGCACGCGGGCGCCTGGCTCGACCTGGCGCTCAGCGAATGCGAACTGGGCAACAGCAGCGAGGCATTGCGCCTGTTCGCCGCCATCGAAGAGCGCTTCGACCCGCCTCCCGGCATCCGCGAGGTCATCGCCGCGCGCCGTGCCGAGGGGTGCCAGCGTGCCCGGGTGCGGCCGGCGTCCTGGCTGCTCAGCACGTCGCGCGGGCGCAGCAACAACGTCAACCAGGGGGCCAGCAGCCCGACGGGCGTGATCGGCAGCGGCGGCAGCCAGAGCGAGTTCGAGCTGGATCCGTCGTTCCTGCCGAAGGCGGACAATTACGTGACCGCCACGGCGTCGTTTCTCAAGCCCTTGAATAACCGGGGCACGCTGGCGATCGTGCAGGCTTATACGATCCGCCACGACAGCGTCCACGAACAGGACGTGTCGTCGCTGCTGGGTGCCCTCGAGCACGCCATGTCGCTCGGCACGTGGCGCGTGCGCGGCACCGCCGCGTTTGGCGCGACCACGCTGGGCGGCCAGTTGTACCAGCGTCAGCAACAGGCCCAGGTGCGGGTCGTCCCACCGGTGCCACTGCCGAAATACCTCGACCTGTCCGTAGCAGCCAACCTCAACCACGTCGATTATCCGACGCGCGACAGTTACGACGGCAACACTTGGGAGCTGAGCACCACCCTCACCTACCGCAACCAGCGCAACCAGGTGCTGCTGACGGCCAGCGCGCTGCGCGACAACGGCGCGACGACGCGCCCCGGCGGCGACCGCAAAGGCTGGTTCGGCAACGTGCAATGGTATACTTCGCTGGGCCGCGGCTGGTTTGCCGAAGCAGGACTGAGCCACCAGGTCTGGCTGGGCAGCGAAGTGTACTCGCCCGAACTGATCGACGTCGTGCGGCGCCAGCAGACCACCACGGGCCGCGCCGCCGTGCAGTATTATTTCCGCCCCAATTACAGCCTGTACCTGGAAGGGCGCGCCACGCGCAACCACGAGAACATCGGCCTGTTTCAATATAATGTGCGCTCTGTCCAGCTTGGCTTGCGCTGGGATAATTTTTAACGTAGCGCAAGCTGGAGTTGTCGGATGATGGGCTGGGAAGTAGGGATGTTCGCCGTCGTGGTTACGGCGGTGGCGGTGGGCTGCCTGATGCCCACGCATTGGTTGCCCCCGCTGCCGCACGACAAGTGGCTGCACTTCGGCGCGTATGGCGGCTTGACGTTGCTGGCCGTCCAGATTGCCCCCGGCTGGAGCCAGCTGAAGTTCTGGCTGCTGGGCCTCCTGGTTGCCGGCTGGCTGATCGAACTTCTGCAAATGCTGGTCCCGGGCCGTAATTTTTGCTGGCGCGACATGGGCGCCAATGCCGCCGGCATCGTCACCGCCGCCACCGCCGCAATGCTGCTGAGAACTGTACTGTAGAGATGACGAGCAAACCGAACAATGACATCGTGACGAGGGACAGCACGCCCGCCCCGGATACGGCGACGACGCCCGCCCCTGGCGAGCAGTCCCAGGTCAACCTGCAGATCCACCTGCGCAAGATCCCGCTGCTTGCCGAGCTGAACGAGGAAGAAATGGCCCGGGTGAAGGCCGATATCCGCATTCGCCAGTACGCCAAGCGCGACGTGGTGCTGCAAAAAGGCGCCCCCGGCGACAGCCTGCTGTTCCTGCTGACAGGTTCGCTGCAGGTCATCGACATCACCGAGGATGGTCGCGCCATCGGCCTGCGCATGCTGCAGCCGGGCGACTTCTTCGGCGAGATCGCCGTCATCAACGGCACGATGCGCTCGGCTTCGGTCGTCGCCGTCACCCCCGTGCTGGTGGCGCTGCTGCCGCGTCACACCGCGTTGCACCTGTTTGCCCACTCGCCTTCGGTGGCAAACCAGATGCTGCGCTTCCTGGCCGAGAAGGTACAGCGCGACTCGGAGTTCCGGGCCCTGCTCAGCATCCACAACACGGCGCGACGCATCTACACTTTCATCAACCTCCTGAAGGAAAAGAAGGAGGGGGACGTGCACGTGGTGGAGAACCTGCCGACGCACCAGGACATCGCCAACATGATCAACACCAGCCGCGAAACGGTGACCCGTACCTTGCTGGCTCTGGTCCAGCAAGGCATCGTCGAGAAGGGGACGCACAAGCTGATCATCGTCAAGCCGGAGGCCTTGCAAAAGCTGACGCAGGGGTGATTTCTTCTCCGCCCGCACCAATTCGTAACAATTGGTAAGCTGGCAATTATTTATTTCCGTCATGCTATAATCGGCAACTTTACCGGGCTCACCGAGCCGGTGCGCCGGCCCCCGCGCAATCCGCGCCGCCGGCCCGACAACGCCATTCGCCATGACCATCGTTTCGCTCTCCATTACCCGGCCCTTGCCGCCGTCGTTCCTGCACAGGCGCGCGCCATGATTTCCTCCGCGATGCTGAGCGGGGTCTGGCGCTACCGCGGCTTCATCGCCGGCAGCCTGAAACGCGAATTCCAGTCGAAGTACCGCAACTCGCTGCTGGGCGCGGCCTGGACGGTGCTCAATCCACTGGCGATGATCGTCGTCTACACGGTGATCTTCTCGCAGGTCATGCACAACCGGCTGCAGGGCATGGATTCGCCGTTCGCCTACAGCATCTACCTGTGCGCGGGCGTGCTGACGTGGGGCCTGTTCGCCGAGATCACGGGCCGCGGCCAGACGGTGTTCCTGGAGAATGCCAACCTGATCAAGAAGCTGCAGTTCCCCCGCATCTGCCTGCCGATCATCGTGGTGCTGAACGCGCTGGTGAACTTCGGCATCATCTTCGGCCTGTTTGTCGTTTTCCTCATCGCCACCGGCAATTTTCCCGGCCTGGTGTTCCTCGCGCTCGTGCCCGTGCTGCTGGCGATGGTCCTGTTTGCCATCGGCCTCGGCATGGTCCTGGGCGTGCTGAACGTGTTCTTCCGCGACGTGGGCCAGTTTTTCGCGATCCTGCTGCAGTTCTGGTTCTGGTTCACGCCGATCGTGTACTCGGCGACGATCCTGCCGGAAGGCGTGCGCTCACTGCTGCGCTTCAACCCGATGGCCGCCGTCGTGATGGCGTGCCAGGACATCCTCGTGTATGGCCGCCTGCCCAACTGGCACAGCCTGTTGCCGGTCACGCTGCTGGCCGTGCTGTTCTGCGTGCTGGGCATGCATCTGTTCCGCCGCCGCGCGGGTGAAATGGTGGACGAACTGTAATGGGCAGCATACGCGTCAAACAACTGGGCAAGGCCTACAAGATCTACGACAAGCGCTGGCACCGGCTGGTCGAGTGGCTGCTGCCGTTCCGCGGCCCGCTGCACCGCGAGAAGTGGGTACTGAACGACATCAGTTTCCAGCTCGCGCCCGGCGAGGCGGTCGGCATCATCGGCATCAACGGCGCCGGCAAGAGCACGCTGTTGAAGCTGATCACGGGCACCGCCCAGCCGACCACGGGCAGCGTGGCGATCGACGGCCGCGTGGCGGCGCTGCTGGAACTGGGCATGGGCTTCCATCCCGACTTCACCGGCCGCCAGAATGTCTACATGGCGGGCCAGCTGATCGGCATGTCGGTGGAGGAAATCAGCCACCTGATGCCGGAGATCGAAGCGTTTGCCGACATCGGCGACTATATCGACCAACCCGTGCGGGTGTATTCGTCCGGCATGCAGATGCGCCTCGCGTTCTCGGTGGCGACGGCGCGCCGGCCCGACGTGCTGATCGTCGACGAAGCGCTGTCCGTGGGCGACGCCTACTTCCAGCACAAGAGCTTCGACCGCATCCGCGCCTTCCGCAAGCTGGGCACCACGCTCTTGATCGTCAGCCACGACCGCGCGGCCATGCAGTCGATCTGCGACCGCGCGATCCTGCTGGACCGCGGGCGCCTGGCGAAACAGGGCACGCCGGAAGAGGTGATGGACTACTACAACGCCCTGATCGCCGAGCGCGAAGGCAGCACCGTGGAGCAGACGGTGACGGCCGAGGGCCGCACCCAGACCGTGTCCGGCAGCGGCGAGGCGACGGTCGGCGAAATCGCGCTGGAAAACGACAAGGGCGAGCCGGTCGAGATGCTGAACGTGGGCACGGCCGTGACGCTGCGCGTGAAGGTGCGCATCCATGCCGACCTGCCTCGCCTTGTGCTGGGCTACATGATCAAGGACCGCCTGGGCCAGCCCATCTACGGTACCAATACGCATCACATGCAGATGCCGCTGGAGAACGTGAAGGCGGGTGAAACGCCGGAGTTCCGCTTCCGCTTCCCCCTCAACCTCGGTGCCGGCAGCTACTCCGTCACCACCGCCCTGACCAGCAGCGAGACCCATCTGGCCAACAATTACGAATGGCGCGACCTGGCGCTGCTGTTCATCGTCATGAACATGAACCGGCGCGAGTTTGTCGGCAGCAGCTGGCTCGAACCTGTCGTGGAGATCGACCGATGACCCAACCCTTCTACCGTGCGTTCGAGGACCGCTATCGCGGCGAGCGCGCCACCATCAAGGAGCGCCTGCGCGCCTACCTGCCCTTCCTGCGCCCGCTGGCGGCCTGGCCGCACGCGGCGGCGCTGGACCTCGGCTGCGGTCGCGGCGAATGGCTCGAACTGCTGGGCGAGGAAGGTTTCGCCGCGCGCGGCATCGACCTGGATGAAGGCATGCTGGCCGCCTGCCGCGAGCGCGGCCTGGACGTCGAGAACACCGACGCACTGGCGGCGCTGCGCGCGCAGCCGGACGGCAGCCTGGCGCTGGTGTCCGCCTTCCACCTCGTCGAACACATTCCGTTCGACCTGGTGCGCGAGCTGATCGCCGAGGCGCTGCGCGCGCTGCAGCCGGGCGGCCTGCTGATCATGGAGACGCCGAATCCGGAGAACCTCGTCGTCGGCGCCTCGGACTTCTACACCGATCCATCGCATGAGCGGCCGATCCCGCCGAACCTGCTGTCGTTTGCGGCCGACCATGCCGGCTTTGCCCGCCAGAAGATCGTGCGGCTGCAGGAGGATCCCCAGTTGCGCGCGGGCGGCCGGGTGGTGCTGGCTGCCGTGCTGCAAGGCGCCAGTCCGGATTACTCCGTCGTCGCCCAAAAAGCGGCGCTGCCGAACCAGCTGGCACCGTTCGACGCCGCGTTCGCCACCGAGTACGGCATCGACCTGAACACGCTGGCCCGGCGCTACGAAGGGCAGCGCGACGACGAACACGCCGAGATCCACCGCATTCTCGGCCGCCTGGACGCACGCATCTCGGCCGACCGCGCCAGCGTCGCGGCCGAGCAGGCGGCGCAGCAGGCGGCGCTACACGCGACAGTGGACGCCGCCGAACAGCGCCTGCAAGGCAGCGTGGCCGACCTGGCTGCCCGGATGGCGCGCACGGAAGCACGGCTGGAGCAGGCCGAACAACGGGCCGAGCGTCACGCGCAGCATGTCGTCGAACTGCTGGACAGCACGTCCTGGCGCGTCACGGCACCGCTGCGCGCCGCCAGCGACGTGGCACGCCGCGTGCGCAGCGCACAACGCGAAGGCCGCCTGGCCAGTGGGGCGCGGCGCCACGCCGGCGGTGCGCTGCGCCGCGTGGCACTGGCCGTGATGCGCCAGCCGCGTGCGAAGCGGCTGGCGCTGGCCGTGCTGGCGCGCTTTCCCGCACTGCGCCGGCGCATCCACGGCGTCGTCTACAGCGCGCCAGGCGCCGGGCTGCAGCACGGGCTGCCGCCTGAGCCGCTGGGCGGCACGCCGGACGACCTGCCGCCGCGCGCCGCCCGCGCCTACGCGGCGCTGAAGGCCGCGCGCGACGCGCGCCGCCACAAGCCGTGAAACCGCGCCGCCTCAAACTTAACGCTTCAACATAACGCTGGATACAGGACTGCAATGCGTATCGTCATCGACCTGCAAGGGGCTCAGTCGGAGAGCCGGTTCCGCGGCATCGGCCGCTACTCGCTCGCGCTCGCGCTTGGCGTGGCCCGCAATGCCGGCGACCATGAAGTCTGGCTGGTGCTCAATGCCGGCTTGGGCGACGCCATCGCCGACCTGCGCCGCACCTTTGCCGGCCTGGTGTCACCGGAGCGCATCCGCGTGTTCGACATCGCTGGCGCCTGCGCCGAGATCGAGCCTGCCAACAGCGCGTGCGCGCGCACCAGCGAGGCGCTGCGCGAGTATTTCATCGAACAGATGGCGCCGGACGCGGTCCTTGTCACCAGCCTGTTCGAAGGCTTCGTGGACGACAGCGTGGTGTCCGTCGGCACGTTCGCCAACGGGGCGCGCACGGCCGTGGTCCTGTACGACCTGATCCCGTTCCTCAACCCAGCCGCCTACCTGGCCACCGACGTGCAGCGCGCCTACTACGAGCGCAAGATCGCGTCGCTGAGAAATGCCGGCCTGTTGCTGGCGATTTCCGATTACTCGCGCGAGGAGGCATTGCAGGCGCTGGAGCTGGCGCCGGAGCGGGTCGTCGCGATCTCGACGGCCGTCGATGACACGTTCGCGCCGGGCGCCCCCGATGCGCAACGCCTGGCCGCCCTGCGCCAGCGTTGCGGCATGCACGGCGAATTCGTCATGTATGCGCCGGGCGGCTTCGACAGCCGCAAGAACATCGATGGCCTGATCAGCGCCTATGCGCGGCTGCCGGTGCCGCTGCGCGAGCGCTACCAGCTGGTTGTCGCCAGCAAGCTGCCCGACAGCGACCGCCGCCTGCTGGAGGAGCACGCACAGCGCGCCGGCATCGCGGCGGACCGCCTGGTGCTGACCGGTTACGTGTCCGATGCGGAGCTGGTCGACCTGTACCGCGCCTGCGCGCTGTTCGTGTTCCCGTCCAAGCATGAGGGCTTCGGCCTGCCGGCGCTCGAGGCGATGGCATGCGGCGCGATCGTCATCGGCTCCTCGGCCACCAGCGTGCCCGAGGTGATTGGCTGCGCCGACGCGCTGTTCGATCCGCACGACGTGGACGCCATTGCCACGCGCATCGCCGAGGTGCTGCAGGACCCCGAGCGCCAGCGCATGCTGCGCGAACACGGCGCGCGCCAGGCCCGGGCTTTCAGCTGGGACCACACGGCAGTCAAGGCCATTCGCGCGCTCGAGGCGCACCACGCGGCGCGCGTGCCGGTGCCGGCATTGCCGGGCAAACGCAGGATCGCCTTCGTCTCGCCATTGCCGCCCGAACGCACCGGCGTGGCCGATTACGCCGTGCGCATCCTGCCCACGCTGCTGCCGTATTTCGACGTCGAACTGGTGGCGCACCAGGAGCGCACGACCTTGCCGCCCGAGCTGGCCCACTTGCCGTTGCGCGACGTGGCCTGGCTCCGCGCTCACGGCCGGGAGCTGGACCACATCGTCTACCAGTTCGGCAACAGCCCGTTCCACAGCCATATGGTGCCGCTGCTGCGCGATTTGCCCGGCGTGGTCGTACTGCACGATTTCTTCCTTTCGTCGATGCTGTCGTATGAGCAGATGACGGGAGCGATGCCGGGCGTATGGTCGCGCGCGCTGTTCCAGTCGCACGGCTACGGCGCGCTGGCGACGATCGGCACGCAAGCTGGCTGGGAGCGCGGCAAGGACGACTACCCGAGCAACCTGGAGATATTGCAGGACGCCAGCCACGTGATCGTGCACTCGGACTACGCGCGCACGCTCGCGCGCCAGTGGTATGGCCCGGAAGCGGGCCGTGACTGGAGCCCGGCCCAGTTGCCGCGCGCCCTGCCCGCCGTACACGACCGCCAGGCCGCGCGCGCGGCGCTGGGCATCCCGGCCGATGCCTTTGTCGTCTGTAATTTCGGCTTCGTGGCGCCGACCAAGCACTGCATGGCGCTGCTGCAGGCCTGGCTGGCCTCCAGTCTGCATGCCGACGAGCGCTGCGAGCTGGTGTTCGTGGGCGCGAACCACGGCGGCGACTATGGCCAGCAGATGAGCGACGCGATCCGCGCGGCCGGCAGCGGCCGCCGCATCCGCATCTCGGGGTGGACCTCGGACGAGGATTATTTCCGCTACCTGCAGGCCGCCGACGTGGGAGTGCAACTGCGCACCAGTTCACGCGGCGAGACCTCCGGCACGGTGCTGGACTGCCTGATCTACGGGCTGCCGACCGTCATCAACGCGAACGGCGCGATGGCCGAATTCCCGTCCGACGCCGTGTGGATGCTGCCCGACCTGTTCGCCCAGCCGGAACTGGTGGAAGCGCTTGAAACGCTGCACGGCGATGCCGGCCGCCGGGCCGCGCTGCGCCAGGCGGCGTTGGCCCTGATGGCCGTGCGCAACAGCCCGGAACGCTGCGGCCGCATGTACAAGGAGGCCCTGGACCGTGAATGGCAGGCCCGCGCCGTATCGCGCCCTGCCTTGCTCGAGCGCCTGGTGGGCGACGATCCGGACGACGGCACGTTGCAGCAACTGGCCCGTTGCGTCAGCCGCGCTGCCGATCCGCTGCAGCCGCGCCAGCTGCTGGTCGACGTCAGCAACATCGTCCGCAGCGACCTGAAGACGGGCATCGAGCGCGTCGTGCGCAACCAACTGCTCGAGCTGTTGCAGCTGCCGGCGCACGGCCTGCGCGTCGAACCTGTCTACTTGAGCCAGGAAGGCGGCTACACGCACTACCGTTACGCACGCGCCTATGGCGCCGCGCTGCTCGGCATCGCGGCCATGCCGGATGGCGACCGCCCGGTCGACGTCCAGGCCGGCGACGCGTTCTATTGCGCCGACCATGCGCCGCGGCTCGTGATGGACGCGGCGGCCGCCGGCGTGTATGCCAACTGGCGCGCCCGCGGCGCCCAGGTCAACTTCCTGGTGCACGACCTGCTGCCCGTGCTGCGGCCCGAGTTCTTCCCGGCGGGCACCGACACGTCGCACGGCGCCTACCTCGATTGCATCGCCGCGCAGGCGGACCGCCTGATCTGCATCTCGGCCGCCGTGGCCGCGGAGCTGCGCGACTGGCTGAACCAGCGCATCGGCGCCGCCCTGCCCGCACTGGCCGTGCTGCACCATGGGGCCGACCTGGGCCAGCCGCCGGTCGCTGGCGCTACCCGGCCGCCGTTGCTGCAGCAGATCGCGGACAAGCCCAGCTTCCTGATGGTCGGCACGATCGAACCGCGCAAGGGCCACCTGCAGGCGCTGGAAGCGTTCGAGCAGCTGTGGGCGGCGGGCCTCGACGTCAACCTCGTCATCGTCGGCAAGGAAGGCTGGAAGCCGCTGCCGGACAGCGAACGCCGCACGATCCCCCGCACCGTCGCGCGCCTGAAGGACCACCCGGAACTGGGCCGCCGGCTGCTGTGGCTGGACGGCGTCGACGACGCCACGCTCCAGCAAGTCTATCTGGCCAGCGCCTGCCTGCTGTTCCCCAGCGAGGGCGAGGGCTTCGGCCTCCCGCTCATCGAGGCGGCCAGCCACGGCCTGCCGCTGCTGGTACGGGACCTGGCCGTGTTCCGCGAAGTCGCGGGCGAAGCCGCTTACTACTTCAGCGGTACCAACGGCGCCGCGCTGGCCGGTGCGGTGCGCGGCTGGCTGGCACTGCACACCGAACAGCGCCACCCCGCGCCGCACGGCATCCGCTGGATGACATGGCAGGACAACGCCCGCGAACTGCTGGCGATCATCAATCGAACGGAAGGAACCAACGGATGAACACATCGACCCCGCAGGCCACTTGGTCCGGCAGCATGGTCAGGCCGGCAACGACGGCCTGGTGGAGCGCGTCCGGCCCGCTTGGCCTGCTGTGCGCGGGCGCGATCGGCTGCGCCTTCGCCTGCTGGCTGTTCTCGCTCGCGCTGCTGGATGGCACGCTGCCATTCTGGCTGCGCGAAGGTGCCGATACCAGCCAATACCTGGCCGGCTTCAATGCCTTCGTGCGCGAACCGTGGCACTGGCCGCTGCTGCGCATCGAGTCGCTGAATGCGCCGGAAGGCACGCTGGCCACGTTCGTCGATGCGGTTCCGCTGTATGCCATGCTGTGGAAGCTGTTCGAGCATGGGCCGGACACGCCGTTCCGCAATCCGTTCGGCCTCTACCTCGCCCTGTGCTTCGTGCTGCAGGGTGTGGGGGCATGGTGGATCTGCCGCGAGGCGAACACCCGGCGCTGGACGGTTCTGCTGGCGATGACGCTGCTGCTCGTCAGCTTCCCCGCGCTGACCTTCCGCATCGCGCACACCAGCCTGATGGCGCAATGGCTGCTGCTGTTCGCCCTGGCGATCTACCTGCGCGGTACCGCGCGCGGACGCATCGCCGCCGGCGCCTGGATCGCGCTGCTGCCGTGCGCGTTCTACCTGAATATCTACCTGTTCGCGATGACATGCGCCCTGTTTGCCGCCGACGTGTGGCGCCAGGTGCGCCGTGGCCCGGCACGCCCGGCCGTCATCGCCGCCGGCGGTGCCGCTGGCCTGCTGCTGTTGACGATGTGCGCGACGATGCTGCCGCTGCCGGCCGGCGTCGGCAGCCGCGAATGGGGATTCGGCTTCTACTCGATGAACATGCTGGCGCCCTTCACGGGCGGCAACCTGCTGATGCTCGAGCACGCGCTCGGAACGGAAGGCCAGGGCGAAGGTTACAACTACCTGGGCGTGTTCGTGCTCGCCCTGGCTGGCTGGGGCATCTACATGAAGCGGGGCGCGGACCCGGCGTTCTGGCGCCGCCACCGTCCCCTGCTGGCGATACTGGTGCTGCTGACGCTGTACGCGCTGTCGAACGCGATCTATATCGGTCCGGTCAAGCTGCTGTCGACCAAGGTTCCGCCCGGGCTGGATGCGGTAACGTCGACGTTCCGTTCGTCGGGCCGCTTCTTCTGGCCGGTAGGTTATGCCGTGATCGTGTTCGCCGTGCTGGCGGCGGCACGCCATTTGTCCGCGCAGCGCGCCGCACTGGTGCTGGCAGCCGTCGTGGTGCTGCAGTTCTGGGACTTGCAGCCGCACCACGAACGCGCGCGCGGCGCGGTGGCCGAGAGCACGCCCGCGATCATCGACGCACCGCGCTGGCAGGCCTTCCTCGGTCCCGACATCAAGGCACTGAATTACTATCCGCCGTTCCGCTGCGGTAATGCGCCGCCGTCGGCGGGGCTGGTGCCGACCATGCTGTTCGCGGTCAAGCACCACTACACGCTGTCGACCGGCTACATCGCCCGCGCGGCAAAGCCATGCGACCAATACGGCGCGGAGATCGCCACCCTGCCCGCCACCACCGCCGTGGTGTTCGACAAGGCCGCCTTCCCCGAGCAGGAAGAGGCCAACCGGCTGATGGGAGCGGGCGCGCGCTGCGCCGACCTGGGTATCGGCTGGGTGTGCCGGCGCGATGCCAACAATCCAAGGGAGAATAAGCAGTGAAGAAACGTGTATCGCTGGTGGCCCCGTTCTACAACGAATCGGGCAATGTCCATGAGTTTTTCCGCCGCGTCGCAGCGGTCGCGGACAGCCTGCCGCAATACGAGTTCGAGGTCATCGCCGTCAACGACGGCAGCCGCGACAACACGTGGAACGAGCTGGTCGAGGCGCACGGCATGTACCGCAACGTCCACCTGCTGGACCTGTCGCGCAACTTCGGCAAGGAAGCCGCGCTGACGGCCGGCCTCGACCGCGCCGGTGGCGACGCCGTGGTGCCGATCGACTCGGACCTGCAGCATCCGCCGGAACTGCTGGCCCACATGATCGAGCAATGGGAACGAGGCGCCGAAGTGGTGCTCGCGCAGCGTACCGACCGCATCACGGATGGCAAGCTGCAAAAGCTGTCCGCGACGTCGTTCTATCGTTTCCACAACAAGATCTCGCAGGTGCACGTACCGATGGACGTGGGCGATTTCCGGCTGATGGACCGGCGCGTCGTCGAGGCGCTGCGGCTGCTGCCGGAAAACCACCGGTTCATGAAGGGCCTGTTCGCGTGGGTCGGCTTCCGCACCGTGACGATCCCCTACGTGCATGCGCACCGTGGCGCCGGCAAGTCCAGCTTCAATTTCTGGAAACTGTGGAATCTCGCGCTGGAAGGCATCACGAGCTTCTCGACGGCGCCGCTGAAGATCTGGACCTACGTGGGCCTGGGAGTATCGGCCTTTGCGCTGCTGTATGCGCTGCTGGTCGTCATCAAGACGCTCGCCTTCGGCATCGACGTCCCGGGTTATGCATCCCTGATGGTCAGCGGCATGTTCCTCGGCGGCGTCCAGCTGATCGGCATCGGCGTCCTCGGCGAATACGTGGGACGCATCTACCATGAGGTCAAGCGGCGTCCGGTCTACCTGGTACGCGAGGAGCACGAGCTTGAACGCGGTCGCGATTAAACGCCAGCTGGCACAGCACCGCGCGTTGCTGGTGTTCGCTCTCATCGGCGCGCTCAACACACTGCTTCATTCGGGTACGGTGGTGGCGCTGGTGGAAGGCCTGCGCGCGCATCCGGTAGCCGCCAACGTGGCCGGCTTCGCGCTCGCCAATACCTTCTCCTATTTCGCCAACTGCCATCTCGCATTCCGCCAGCCGCCGAGCTGGCAACGCTACCGCAAGTTCCTTGCCGTCTCCATGGTCAGCCTGCTGCTGACGGTACTGCTGTCGACGCTGGCCGAGGCCCTGCACTGGCACTATCTGGCGGGCCTTGCCCTGGTACTCGTCTGCGGACCGGTACTGACCTTTTTCCTTCACAAGACCGTAACCTTCCGCACGAGTACCTGACATGACGGCAGCCACTCCCTCCCGCGCCAGCGCGATTCCGATCGGCGTGCCGCGCGCCCAACCGGTGCACGACACCGCGCTGGACGGCATGCGCTTCGTCGCACTGCTGTTCGTCACCGCTATCCATATCGGCGCCAAGGGCTTTGGGCAGCTGGGCCAGCACTGGTGGGCGATCAACGCCTACGAAAGCGTGTCGCGCGTGGCGGTGCCGCTGTTCTTCATGATCAGCGGCGCGCTGCTGCTGCCGCGCCAGCAGACCATCGGCGCGATCGGCAAGCGCCTGTGGCGCATCGCGGTGCCGCTGCTTGGCTGGTCGGTACTGTACCTGTGCTGGTTCCGCTACGCCGGCGACATGCGCGGCGACTGGGTCAAGCGCATCGTGCTCGGCCCCGTGGTGGCACACCTCTGGTACCTGTACGCACTGGCGGGAGCTTACCTGTTCCTGCCGGTAATGGCAGGCTTCTACCAGGCCACGGCGGTACGCGTACAGGTCTTCTGCCTGGCGTTCTGGTTTCTCGGCGCATGCGTGATCCCGCTGGAAATCGCACTGCGTGGCGCTGTCTCGATCAGCATCGACTTGTCCTACCTGTCGCTGTACGGCGGCTATATGGTGGCCGGTGCGGTGCTGTATCACCACCTCCCGGCACGGCTGCCACGCCCCGGACTGGTCTGGGCAGCCTGGATACTTCTGAGCGCGGCCATTGCCCTGGCCACGTGGTGGCGCTGCGACCGGCTGGGCCGGGCCGACGAGGCGTTCTACGTGTATTCCAGTCCCCTGGTCGCGCTGGCGGCATTCGCGGCCTTCTGCTCGCTGCGCTGGTTGTTCGCGACGATCCTGGTGGCCGGCAGCCAGCTGGAACGCTTTCTTGCATTCTTCGGCAAGACCAGCTTCGGCGTCTACCTGATGCATGTCTGGGCGCTGTTCTTCGTCGACGCGAAATTCGGCTACGACTACCAGTTCGTCAATCCATGGATCGCGATCCCGGTGCTCACGCTGTTCATCGTGCTGGCCTGCTCGCTGGCCGTCCGTGGCCTGCAGCAGATCCCAGGGGTTCGCATGCTGGTGCCCAGCTGACGGCGATGCCCCATAAAAAAACCGGTGACAGTCACCGGTTTTTTTATGCATCCCTCAGTTCTTCGGCAGTCCGCCCAGCAGCGCCGCGATCTTCTGCTTCGGCTTGGCCGGCGAGGAGCCGGTCGTCGCTTCCGGCGTGGCCGGGCGCGTGGAACGGGTCGGCTCGTACGGCTTCAGGAACCAAGGATCGACCTTGTCGCGCCGTGGCGACGGACCGCCTGGACGACCGTAGCGCTCGCGTTCGCCGCTGCGTTCCGGACGGGGGCCACGCTCGCCGGCGGGACCGGCGCTGGCGCCGGCACCGCGGTCGCTGTCGCGCCGTGGCGGGCGCCGTTCGCCGCGTTCGTCGCCGCCGCGCGCGGATGGCGTGAAGCCGGCCAGCTCGCCGCGCTTGACGGTCTGCTTGATCAGCTTTTCGATATCGGCCAGCAGGCGCTCGTCCTTGTCCGAATAGATCGAGATGGCGTCGCCCGACGCGCCGGCGCGGCCCGTACGGCCGATGCGGTGCACGTAGTCTTCCGCGTTGTACGGCAGGTCGTAGTTGATCACGCACGGCAGGTCGGAGATGTCCAGGCCGCGCGCCGCCACGTCGGTGGCGACCAGCACGTCGATCTCGCCGCGCTTGAACGCTTCCAGCGCGGCCATGCGCTCCTGCTGCGTCTTGTCGCCGTGGATGGCGGAGGCCTTCATGCCCTCCTGCTCCAGGCCGCGCGCCAGGCGTGAGGCGCCGATCTTGGTATTCGAGAACACGATCACCTGCTTCATCTCGCGCGAACGCAGGATGTGGGCGACGGCATCGCGCTTGTGCTCTTCGGCGACCTTGTAGACGACCTGCGTGACCTTGTCGGCGGTGGCATTGCTGCGCGCCACCTCGATCGTCACGGGGCTGTTCAGGAAGCTGTTGGCCAGCTTCTTGATCTCCTGCGAGAACGTGGCCGAGAACATCAGGTTCTGGCGCTGCTTCGGCAGCAGGTTGATGATGCGCTGCAGGTCGGGCAGGAAGCCCATGTCCAGCATGCGGTCCGCTTCGTCCATGACGAACATCTGCACCTGGCCGAGCGACACGGTCTTCTGTTCGATGTGATCGAGCAGGCGCCCTGGCGTGGCGATGATGATCTCGACGCCGCTTCGCAGGATTGCCGTCTGCGGCTTCATGTCGACGCCGCCATATACGACGGTCGAACGCAGCGGCGTGTGGCGCGAATAGGCCGCGACGTTTTCCGCCACCTGCACGGCCAGCTCGCGCGTGGGCGTCAGGATCAGTGCCCGCACCGGATGGCGCGCCGGGCTCATGCTCGGATTGGCGTGCGCCAGCAGCAGCTGGATGATGGGCAGCGAGAAGCCGGCCGTCTTGCCGGTGCCGGTCTGGGCCGCGCCCATGACGTCGCGTCCCTGCAACACGACAGGGATCGCCTGCGCCTGGATCGGCGTCGGGTGTTCGTAGCCCTGGTCGGTCAGGGCGCGCAGGATGTCCGGAGACAAGCCGAAGTCGGAGAAACGCACCTGGGCGGGTGCCACAGGCTGTACGCCAGAGGCGGAAGGGGTTTCAAAATCAGACATATTCTGGGGCGGCGGATTCAACCGCCATGCTTTCTACGTTACGAGGACCGGGAAACTGCACGGCTGGCCGCCGCGATTTACGTGATGCGCGCATGCAACGGTCACAGCGGCCAACCCCGGATAATACCCGTTTCGCACCACATCCGCACAGTTCCTGGCATTCTACCGGAATTTTATTGCATAATAGGAATGTATAATCACGGGATGCACCGCTCCCCTACCCTCTCCGTTCCGCCGCAATCGCGGCGTCCTGCGCCGCTGTCCGGCCGCCGCTTCGCGCTGTTCCTGCTGGCGCTGCTGATCGCCGTGCTGGGCGCGACCGCCGCGTTGTCGCAACCGACGGCGCCGCCGACCCTGCGCTTCAAGCAGCTGGGGCCGCTCGGCAACGACGAGCCGTCGATTCTGTCGCTGCTGCAGGACCGCCAGGGATTCATGTGGATCGGCACTCACCTCAACGGCCTGTACCGCTACAACGGCTACCATGCCGTGCGCTACACGAGCCGCTTGAACGATCCGAACAGCCTGCCGCACGACCGGGTCTCGGCGCTGTTCGAGGACCGCCAGGGCCGCATCTGGGCCGGCACGCAGAATGGCCTGGCCCGCTTCAATCCCGAGACCAACAACTTCACCGTGTTCCGCGCCGAAATGGGGCCGAAGAACCGCGGCATCATCAAGGCCATCATTTCCGACGGCAAGGACGGCATGTGGATCGCCAGCTGGGGCGGCCTGCAGCACTTCGATCCCGCCAGCGGCAAGTTCGTCGTCTACGCGCACGACCCGGCGCTGCCGGGCAGCCTCGCCACCAACGACGTCAACGCCATCGCACTCGATGCCAAGGGCGGCGTGTGGGCCGCCACGTGGCCGGGTGGCCTCGACTACCTGCCGCCGGGCGGCAAGGCGTTCGTCCATCATGCCGTCGACCTGGCCGAGAAACCCGACCCGCGTCGCAACATCGTGCGTGCGCTGCAGTTCGACAAGGCCGGCGCGCTGTGGATCGGCACCGAGAGCGGCGCCCTGCGCTGGGACGCGGACACGCCGTGGTCGGCACGCAAGGAACTCGCCACGCCCAACAGCCGCGTCAACAGCTTCTACATCGACCGCCAGGGCACGCTGTGGGCGACGACGCTGTCGGCCGGCCTGCTGCGCTGGGACGCCCGCATGGGCCGCTTCAGCCAGTTCTCGCACAACCCCAGCGATCCGTTCTCGCTGCCGGGCGACAACCTGCGCGCCCTGGCCCAGGACCGCGGCGGCATGCTGTGGGTGGCGTCGTTCACGGACGGTATCAGCCTGGTCAACCTGAACAGCGTCGGCTTCACCCGCTACGTGCCGCACAGCGCGGACCAGACGGGCACGCCCGGCACCAATGCCGTGCTGAGCATCGCGCGCGCGCCGGACAATAAACTATGGCTGGGCGGTAACGTGGGCATCAGCCTGTTCGACCCGGCCAACAACACGGTGATGCGGCGCTATGTGTCGGACCCGAAGCAGCCCGGCACCCTGACGCAGAATATCGTCTACTGCCTGTACCAGGACCCGGACGGGCCGCTGTGGGCGGGCACGTCGAACGGCCTGAACCGGCTCGATCACGCCGACGCCAAGTTCACCTCCGTACACTTCGGCGACCCCGCCAGCGACTACATCAACGGCATCGCACCGGGACGCGACGGCGTGCTGTGGCTGGCCACCGGCAACAGCCTGATCCGTTACCTGCCGGCGGCGGGCACATGGAAGGTCTACCGCAACGACCCGGTCGATCCGACCACGCGCAGCGTCAACGGCACCTCCGTCGTGCTGGAGGACCGCAGCGGCCGGGTGTGGATGGGATCGGAATGGAACGGCGGCGGCCTCGACCTGCTGGATCCGAAAACGGGCAAGTTCGAACACTTCGTGCAGGACAACACTGTATCGGACGGCCTGGCCGACGACAACATCTCCAGCCTGCACGAGGATTCGCTGGGCCGCATCTGGGTCGGCACCGCCAAGGGCCTGCAGCAGGTCATCCTGCGCGACGGCAAGATCGGCTTCCGCTCCTACCTGGACGCGACGCACGGGGCCAAGATCCTGTCGATCCGCAACGACCTGGACGACAACCTGTGGGTCAGCACCATCGCCGGGCTGTACCGCATCGAACCGGCCACGGGCAAGTCGCTGCAGTACACGGCGGCGGACGGCATGACGGACGGCTTCACCATCAATTCGTCGTCGCCCGGGCCGAACGGCATCCTGTACTTCGGCGGCGTGCACGGCATGACGGCGATCGCGCCGCGCGACGTGCGCAGCCCGTCGGTCGCACCGCAGGTGGCGATCACCGACATCAAGGTCTACAACCACTCCCTCAGCGATGCGCGGCCGCAGCCGGGCGTCACGCTGGAGGGCGCCGTGACGGCGCCGCGCCGGCTGACGCTGGCGCCGCCCGCGTCCGGCTTCTCGATCGAGTTCGCCGCGCTGCATTACACGGAGCCGGGCCTGAACCGCTATGCCTACCGGCTGGAAGGCTTCGACGAGGACTGGGTCGAGACGGACGCTACCCGTCGCGCCGCGACCTACACGAACCTGGACCCGGGCCGCTACATCTTCCGCGTCAAGGCGGCCAACCATCGCGGGGTCTGGAACGAGGACCCCGTCGCGCTGGTCGTCACCGTCACGCCACCGTTCTGGCAATCCTGGTGGTTCCGCACGGCGACGATGCTGCTGGGGGCCACGCTGCTGTGGGCCCTGTACCGCTGGCGCGTGCGCCGGCTGACGCAGCACAAGGCGGCACTGGAGCGCGTCGTCGCGCAGCGCACGGCCGAACTGGAACAGTCGAACCTGAAGCTGGCGGCACTGTCGACCACGGACGGCCTGACGGGCATCACGAACCGCCGCGGCTTCGATACGCAGCTGGCCACGGAGTGGCGCCGCGCCGCGCGCACGAGCCAGCCGCTCGCCCTGCTGGTACTGGACGTGGACTACTTCAAGAAATACAACGACCGCTACGGCCACGTGGCGGGGGACGCGTGCCTGCGCACGGTGGCCGAGCTGCTGACGCGCCACGCACGCCGCACCACGGACCTGGCGGCGCGCTACGGTGGCGAGGAATTCGTGCTGCTGGCGGCGGCCACGGATGCCACCGACGCGATGCAGACGGCGCAGGCCATCTGCACGGAACTGGCGGGGCTGGACATGGAGCACGACGAGTCGCCGTTCGGCCACGTCACCATCAGTATCGGCGTGGCCGTGCAGGTACCGCAGGAACATGGCGATCCGGACGACCTGGTGCGCCGCGCCGACCGCGCGCTGTACCGCGCCAAGATCCGCGGCCGCAACCAGGCGATGCTGGCGGCCGACTGAGATGCGTAGCAGATGAATACCGCCGCAGACCCGCGCCCGCAGCCGCCGCAGGAGCCGGCGCTGGAGGATTGCTGCCGCAGCGGCTGCACCGTGTGCGTGTTCGATGCCTACAACGAGGCGCTGGAGCGCTACGAGGCGCAGTTGGCGGCCTGGCTGGCGCGGCGGGGGCCTGTCCCCGACGGGGACTGACCCTGAAGTTCCGCAGCGTTGCGGTGGTGCCAGCAAACTTCAGGGTCAGTCCCTATGCAGGGACAGACCCTTGCAGCACGGCTCAGGGACTGTCCCCGCAGGGGACTGTCCCTGGTTTTCACCCAGGACACGTGCCCACCATTTCGATAGCCCGAGAGCCATCGCGGCAGCTGGTCCGCCAGCTCAGGCCAGCGCCTCGCGCGCCGCTTCTTCCGGCGTCAGCGCGGCGCAGAACTGGTCGGCGAACCAGTCGATCTGCTCCTCGATGTGATCCTGTGCTTCGCGGACGGTGGCACCGCCAGCGACGAGAAACCCTTCCACTTCGATACACCACTGGATGAATTCGCGGGATTCCTCGTCCAGTTCTTCCTTCTTGGCCATACGTTTTCCTGTTCTGCTGCAAAATGGCCGGCCAGCGGCCGGCGCTGCGGCATTTTAACCCACGGGGTCACTGCTCAGAACTCCTCCCACTGGTCTTCCTGCGGCTGCGGCTTGGCCGGCGCCTTGGTGTTCGCCAGTGCCGGCCGGGGAGCCGGCTTCGGTGCCGGTTGCACCACGCGCGGCGCGGATGCCGCCACGACGGCGCTGCGCCGCGGCGGTGGCGATGCAATCACGCCGGCGGCCTGGGCACTGACGCGGAACACGCTGACGATCTGCGCCAGGTGCGCCGCTTGTTGCTGCATCGCCTCGGCCGCCGCCGCCGACTCTTCCACCAGCGCGGCGTTCTGCTGGGTCGTCTGGTCCATCTGCACGACCGCCTGGTTGACCTGCTCGATGCCGGCGCTCTGCTCCGTGCTGGCGGCCGTGATCTCGCTCATGATGTCCGTCACCCGCGTGATGCTGGCGACGATTTCGTCCATCGTGGTACCCGCCTCGTTGACCAGGCGCGAGCCCGCGTCGACCTTGCCAACGGAGTCGTCGATCAGGTGCTTGATGTCCTTGGCGGCGGCGGCCGAGCGCTGCGCCAGGTTGCGCACCTCGCTGGCGACGACGGCGAAACCGCGCCCCTGCTCGCCCGCCCGCGCCGCCTCGACGGCCGCGTTGAGGGCCAGGATATTGGTCTGGAACGCGATCCCGTCGATGACGGAAATGATGTCGACGATCTTGCGCGACGCCTCGTTGATCGAGGCCATCGTGCCCACCACTTCACCGACCACGGCGCCGCCGCGCACGGCGATGCCGGAAGCCGATTGGGCCAGCTGGTTGGCCTGGCGCGCATTGTCCGCGTTCTGGCGCACCGTGGACGTCAGTTCCTCCATCGACGACGCCGTCTCCTCCAGCGCGCTGGCCTGCTGCTCCGTGCGTGCCGACAGATCCTGGTTGCCGGCCGCGATCTCGCTGGAAGCGGTGGCGATCGTGTCGGTGCCCACGCGGACCTGGGCGACGACCGTCTGCAGCTTCGTCGTCATGTCACGCAGCGCGGCCATCAGCTCGCCCGTCTCGTCCTGCGAGCGCACGGTGAGGTCGCGGGTCAGGTCGCCATCGGCCACGGCGCGTGCCGTGTCCACCGCCTCGCCCAGCGGCCGCGCGACCATGCGCGCGACCCACAGCGCCAGCGCGCTGCCGGCCAATGCGGCCAGCAACAGCAAGGCAATCGACAGCGTGCGGGCGTCGCGGTACAGCGTCTCGGACTCGTCGCCGGCACGCTGGCCGCCCTCGACGTTCAGCTTGACCAGCTTGTCCAGCGCCGCGTTGGCGTCGCCGAGGATCTTGGCGGAACTGCCTGCCGCGGCCGCCCGGGCCTCGGCCTTCAGGTTCTGGCGCGACAGGGCTACAACCTTGTCGTGTTCGACCAGGAACAGCTGCCAGTTGCGGGCGAACTCCTCGTACAGCGCACGCTCCTGGGGGCTGGAGATCAGTTTCTCGTAGCCTGCCGCGTTGGCGCGCTGTCCTTCCAGCGTCTTGGCCATCCGTTCCTCGTAGGTGGTCAGCGACGCCGGCACGTCGGTCAGCATGTGGGCCAGCTGCCAGCGGCGCAGTTCGCCCACGTCGGTGCGCAGCTGCATGACGACACGCACGCTGGGCATCCAGTTCCTGGCCAGGTCCGTCGAAGCGTCGTTCATGCGCCCCATCGAACGGATGCTGGCCAGGCCCATGACCAGCATCAGCAACTGTACGACACCGAATACCAGCAGAAGCTTCGGTGCGATCCTGAGGTTCTGGAACCACTTCATGGCATCTCCTATTTTCTTGTCGGCAAACGCCGCCACCGCGCCCGGAGTCGTCAGCATGCCACTTCGCGCCGAACGACGGAGCCACGTAGCAATATCGCAGCACGCGCCGCCGCGCTCGCCAGAGTCGCCCGCCGGGGTTACAGTGGAGGTTTGAAGGAGAAGCCATGCACCGCCGTGCCCTGTTGACCCTGGGCGTCCTGGCCGCCCTCCCGCTATTGCCCGCGTTCGCCGAGCCACGCGTGTTTCCGCCGGAAGCAAAGCGCGGCGCGCTGACGCCGGGGTGGTTCCCCGACATTACCCTGGACGGCAAGCCGCGCCGGCTGGCCCCGGCGGCGCGCATCTTCAACCAGGACAACCTGGTCGAGCTGCCGGCCGCGCTGCGGGGCCGTGACCTGCCGGTGTACTACACGGAGAACGGGGACGGTGACGTCGACCGTGTCTGGCTGCTGACGCCCGCGGAAAGCCGGCAACGGCAACGCCCGGGTGTTGCGCGCCAGTGACATTTCCATTAATGCAATTAAAATTTCGTTGTTGCAAGCTCACGTTCTTTTGTTTAGGATATTGATCCAGGCCAAACCATCGCCTTTTTTCCCGTCTGCCCGCGATCCCGGCAAGCATCCCGAAAGAACAAAAAAATGACTATCGCTGCTGTTTCGAAAGCCGTACTGCTGAGCGCAGCTCTGCTTGCCGCCGGTTCCGCCAACGCCACCTTCAACAAGGGCAGCATCGGCAACGCCACGCTGGACGACGTTACGCTGGGCGGTGAAATCGCCGACAAGCTGGTGTACTCGGGCCTGAACCCGATGAACACGGGGTCGCTGTCGTTCAGCCTGGCCTTCTGGAACACGGGCTCGCTGTTCTGGAGCACGCTGGAAACGGTCGAAGGCAAATGGGCCACCGACTACAGCTCCCGCTTCGACTTCACGTTCGGCAAGAGTGCCGGCGGCAAGACGGGTACGTGGTCGATCACCAACGTCAGCAAGAAGTACGACGCCACCCTGGACCTGACGCTGGACATCCACGCGTCCAACGCCAGCACCGCGTTCCTGTTCGACGAGACCAGGATCGGCGCCGGCAAGACGCTGTCCGGCACCTGGGACATCGAATGGCTGAACAATGGCGGCCAGGTCCCCGGCTTCTCGAACGCCGTGCTGTTCGGCCGCGACCTGACGCTGACGAAGGCCGTGTCGCCGGTACCGGAATCGGCCACGCTGCCGATGCTGGCAGGCGGCCTGGCGCTGGTCGCGCTGGCGGCCCGCCGTCGCAAGAAATAAGAACGAAGAAGAAACACGCAGTAACCTTCGAGCCCGCGGCGCAAGCCGCGGGCTTTTTCTTTGGTTTCCTCGCTGGCCCCCAACCATATGCCGCACTATGTGAACAAACGCACAACCAGCCCCGGCCATTGAACGTTATCGTGACGCTTCACATCCGGGGTCGCCGGGGTGACCTCCTGCGCCGCCGCGTCACCAGTGCATCCGGTTTGCCCCGCACTCCTCCACCCGACAAAGAGGATTCGCCATGCAAGCTCCCGAGCGCCATCCGCTGACGATTACCGTCAACGGCCGCGAGCACACACTGGAACTGGAAGCCTGGGTCACCCTGCTCGACCTGCTGCGCGAGCGGCTGGGACTGACCGGCACCAAGAAGGGCTGCGACCAGGGCCAGTGCGGTGCCTGCACCGTGCTGGTCGACGGCCGCCGCATCAACTCCTGCCTGACCCTGGCCGTGATGCAGGATGGCCGCAGCATCACCACCATCGAAGGCCTGGCCGACGGCGACCGGTTGCACCCGCTGCAGCAGGCCTTCGTCGAACACGACGCCTTCCAGTGCGGCTACTGCACGCCGGGCCAGATCTGTTCGGCCGTGGGCCTGATCAACGAAGGCCAGGCCAGATGTTCGGCCGAGGTGCGTGAGCTCATGAGCGGCAACATCTGCCGCTGCGGCGCCTACCCGCAGATCCTGCGCGCTGTCAGCCAGGTGGCCGGCATCGCGCCGGACAGCGAGAACGCGGAGCACGCGGTCGTGACCGGGACGGTGCCGGCATGAACCCGTTCGCCTATTCCCGCCCCACCGACGTGGATGGCGCGTTGCGCCAGGTGGCCGCCAACGGCAGCGCCGATGCGCCGCTGGCCTCCACGCCCGGACCAACCGCCCCTCCCGACCTGGCGCCCGCGGCGAACGCGGCCACGCCGGCCGCTGCCAACCAGTACGAGGTGCGCTTCGTTGCCGGTGGCACCAACCTGCTCGACCTGCTCAAGGAAGGCGTGCTGGTGGCGCCGAAACTGGTCGACATCAACCGCCTGCCGTTCGACCGCATCGAGGAGACGCCCGACGGCGGCCTGCTGCTGGGCGCCCTGGCCCGCAATGCCGATACCGCCTACCATCCGCTGGTGAAGGAACGCTATCCGCTGCTGGCCGATGCGATCCTGGCAGGCGCCTCGCCGCAGTTGCGCAATATGGCCAGCAACGGCGGCAACCTGCTGCAGCGCACCCGCTGCTACTACTTCTACGACGTCGCCACGCCGTGCAACAAGCGCACCCCGGGCAGCGGCTGCTCCGCCATCGGCGGCGTCACGCGCCAGCATGCGATCCTCGGCACCTCCGAGCACTGCATCGCCACGCACCCGTCCGACATGTGCGTGGCGCTGGCCGCGCTGGAGGCCGTCGTGCACGTGCAGTCCGTGCGCGGCAAGCGGGAAATTGCGTTCGCCGAGTTCCACCGCCTGCCCGGCGACCGGCCCGATATCGACACGACCCTGGCGCCCGATGAACTGATCACGCACATCGCGCTGCCGCCGGCGCTGCAGTTCGCCGGCCACTCGGCCTACCTGAAGCTGCGCGAGCGGCTGTCGTACGCCTTCGCGCTGGCCTCCGTGGCCGCAGCCCTGGATCTCGCGGACGACGGCACCATCCGCACCTCCCGTATCGCCCTCGGCGGCGTTGCCCACAAGCCGTGGCGCCGGCCCGATGCCGAGGCGCTGCTGCAAGGACAGCGGCCGTCGCCAGAGCTGTTCGCCCGCGTCGCGGAAGCACTGCTGGCAGGCGCCGTCGGACGCGGCTCGAACGACTTCAAGATTGCGCTGGCGCGCAACGCCATCGTGCGTGCGCTGCAAGTCGCGGCCAACGGCACGGTGACGAACTGGAACGTCAGCACACCAGACCTGGGAGGACAGCAATGACGGATTTGATCGAGGCACTCAAGGCACCCGTCGCCGACCCCGGCACGGGTCCGGTGCGCACCGGCACGCCCGTGTCGCGCGTGGACGGCCGTGCCAAGGTGACGGGCCAGGCCAAGTACGCCGCCGAAGTGCCGGCACCCGACCTGGCCTATGGCGTGGTCGTCAGCAGCCCCGTGGCCAAGGGCCGCATCGTGGCGATCCACACGACGGACGCGCTGGCCGTGCCGAGCGTCGTGCAGGTGCTGACGCACCTGAACCGCCCCAAGGTGCGCGGGTTCGACATCGCCTACAAGGACATGACGGCACCGGCCGGCGCGCCGTTCCGCCCCCTGTACGACGACAAGGTGTTCTACAGCGGCCAGCCGGTCGCGCTGGTGGTGGCCGAGACGTTCGAGGCCGCGCGCTACGCGGCGGCACTGGTGCGCATCGACATCGAGCAGGAACCGCATGACACCAAGCTGTCCGCCAACGTCCACAGGGCGTACAAGCCGAAGCCGTTGAAGGCGGGCTTCGAGCCGCCGCCGGACGAGAAAGGCGACGCCGACAAGGCCTTCGCCGAGGCGCCCGTCAAGATCGACGCGGAGTTCTACAGCGGCGTCGAGCATCACAATCCGATGGAGCTGTTCGCCTCCACGGTGATCCGCGAGCCGGACGGTCACCTGACCATCTACGACAAGACGCAAAGCTCGCAGAACAGCCGCTGGTACGTCTCGCACGTGTTCGGCCTGTCCAAGAACAAGGTCACCGTGCGCAACCCGTACGTGGGCGGCGCGTTCGGCTCCGGCCTGCGGCCGCAGTACCAATTGACGCTGGCCGTGATGGCGGCCCTGCACCTGAAACGCTCGGTGCGCGTGCAGCTGACGCGCCAGCAGATGTTCAGCTTCGGCCACCGTCCCGAGACGCTGCAGCGGGTCAAGCTGGCGGCGGAGCGCGATGGCACGCTGCGCTCGATCTACCACCAGGCGATCGCCGAGACGTCGCCGATCGAGGATTACGTGGAGGTCGTCGTCAACTGGTCGGGCCTCCTGTACGCGTGCGACAACATCAAGTTCGACTACAAGCTCGTCAAGCTGGACCAGTACACGCCGATCGACATGCGCGCGCCCGGCGCCGCACACGGCGTGCACGCGCTGGAAGTGGCGATGGACGAGCTGTCGTATGCGCTGGGCATGGACCCGCTGCAGCTGCGCCTGAAGAACTACGCGGACAAGGCCCCCGTCGAGGACAAGCCCTACTCCAGCAAGGAGCTGCGCGCCTGCTACGAGCTGGGCGCGAAGCAGTTCGGTTGGGACAAGCGCCCGCTCAATCCGCGCGCGATGAAGGAAGGCACGGAGCTGGTGGGCTGGGGCATGGCGACGGGCGTGTGGGATGCGATGCAGATGTTCGCCCGCGCCAGCGCCGTGCTGCATGCGGACGGCAAGCTGGTGGTCTCCAGCGCCGCCACCGACATCGGTACCGGTACCTACACGGTGATGGCGATGATCGCCGCCGAGGCGATGGGCCTGCCGCTGGAGGATGTGACGTTCCAGCTGGGCGATTCCACCCTGCCCGTCGCGCCCATCGAAGGCGGCTCGTCGCACGTGACGACCGTTGGCTCGGCCGTCGCCGGTGTCTGCGAGAAGCTGCAGAAGTCGCTCTTCAAGCACGCCCAGAAGCTGCAGGACTCGCCGTTCGCCAGCGCGAAGCGGAAAGACGTGGAGTTCGCCGGCGGCATGCTGCGGCTGAAGCGGCAGCCGGAGGTGGCCCTGCCGTTGACGGCGATCCTGAACGACAGCGGCGTGGTGCGGCTGGAAGAGAAGTACCTGATGCTGCCGAACATGCTCAAGCAGCGCAAGTTCCGCCGCCTGGTGCATTCCGCCGTCTTCGTGGAAGTGCGGGTCGACGAGGAGCTGGGCGTGGTGCGCGTCACGCGCGTCGTCAGCGCCGTCGCGGCGGGCCGCATCATGAACCTCAAGACGGCCACCAGCCAGGTGGTGGGCGGCATCGTGTGGGGCATCAGCCAGGCGCTGCACGAAGAGAGCTACACGGACCACCGGTTCGGCCGCTTCGTCAACCACAACCTGTCGGAGTACCACGTGCCCGTCAACGCGGACATCCACGCGATCGACGTGATGTTCGCGCAGGAGGACGACCGCATCGTCAGCCGCCTGGGCGCGAAAGGGGTCGGGGAAATCGGCATCGTGGGCGTGGCGGCGGCCATCAGCAACGCCATCTACCACGCCACGGGGCGGCGCCTGCGCAGCACGCCGATGACGCCGGACAAGGTGCTGGCCGGGTCGGACAGCAGCAAACCATGAAGCAGCGAGGGTCTGTCCCCCTTGCGGGGACTGACCCTGATGTTGGTCGTCAATCGCCAGGCACTGCAGCCAGACTTCGGGGTCAGTCCCTGTGCAGGGACAGCCCCCAGCGGCGCTTGCAGCCCTGGTGAGTCATCAAATCTTCCAGATCAGCACGCCCAGGCCAACGATCAACGCCACCTTGGTCAGCTTGTAGGCCGTCTTGTTCCACGCCTTGAAGCGGCGGCGGTATTTGCCGGCATAGAACGAGATGCGGAACAGCTTGGACACCAGGCCCACCTGGTCGCCCGTCTCGTTCGGCGACGCCGCCGCCGTCATCATCGTCTTGCCGAGGAAGCGGTTGACGGCCTGCGCCCAGCCAAAGCGCATCGGGCGCTCGATGTCGCAGAACAGGATGATGCGGTCGCTCTCGCTGCCGTTGATGGCCCAGTGGATGTACGTCTCGTCGAACATCACGCCCTGGCCGTCGCGCCAGCTGTGCTTGACCCCATCGACGTCGATGAAGCAGCGGTCGTCGTTCGGCGTCGCCAGGCCCAGGTGATAGCGCAGCGAACCGGCAAACGGATCGCGGTGCGGATTGAGCTTTCCGCCCGGCGGCAGTTCCGCGAACATCGCCGCCTTCACGGAGGGAATCGACTGCAACAGCGCATGGGTCCGCGGGCACAGTTGCGCCGCCGACGGATGGCTGGCGTTGTACCACTTCAGGTAGAAGCGCTTCCAGCCGGCCTTGAAGAACGAGTTGAAGCCGGCGTCGTCGTTCTGCTCGGACGCCTTGATCTTCTGCAGGCGCAGCAGGTTCTCGGCCTCGGCGCGGATGACCTGCCAATTCTGCTGCAGCGGTGCCAGTTCCGGGAAGTCGGTCACCGGCAGGTAAGGCGTGGACGGCACGCGCGAGAACGAGTGCATGAAGATATTAATCGGCGCCATGAACGACGAGTGGTCGAACAGCTGGCGGCCGAACGGCAGGCGCACGCGGCCGCGGAAGTGGATGTGCAGGATGGAGAGGAAGTAAAAACCGACAATGGCCCATTTCATGGCGCTGACCCCGATGCTCGAAACCGGCCATTTTAGCGCAGGTTGCCGCGCCCGGCTCCGGGCGGATGGGTACGCCACGTCGGCAGGCACGCGTGGCACCGCGCCCGCGCCTGTCAACAATGACAGGGAGGCAACGCATTGCCGCTTTCAATGTAATATCGACCCATATGGCGGGACATTATCGCGATTAACCTGCCAATGTTGACAGGTTATGGCACCGTTTCCCTCCGATTTATAGCCCTACCTGCCTGAACGTGAACCATACAGTCAAGAAATTTCTCTGTTTCTGTATTCCGCCGCGCGGCAATTTGTAGACAATAAATTACTTGACCCCCCCACCTCGCGACCCTACACTTCTCGCATAAGCTTATAAGAAAAATAACGATACAATCCTGAGAGAGGAGTGCGCAGCATGTATTTCATTGGATCAATCTTAATGCTTCGCATAAATTTCTCTTAGCTGTGCCTTGGATCAGCTAGGTACATCACCGCTTCCGTGCAATAGGAAGCCCAAGCCAAATTTGCCACGGAAGTGATCATTTAATACTTCCCTTATTATCCGGCGCTGCCGGAGCCGTTTCGGCAGCCGATGCTGTGCGGGATTCTTTTGATTATTCGCTGAGAGCGAAGGGGGACGTTTTTACCTTCGTTTTTGGCAGCCGGTAAAAGAGGGACGATAGTGATCGTAGAAGAAGTCAGCTTCAGGTCGGCGCGGCAGAACAGGCAGGCGGAAATATGGGAGCAGATCCAGGCAGGTATCCATTCCCTTGCAACGAGCGAACCGGCAGTGCATACGTATTTGCGCGGTTTTCTCGGGGACGCCAGGGATTTCTCCTCGGGACTCGCGGCGATGGTGTTCCACCAGTTGTTCCAGCACGAACCGGGCGGCCAGCCTTATTCCAGCATGATCGCCAGCATTACCGCCCAGTATCCGGGCATCTGCGACGCGGCCGCCGCTGACCTGGAGGCATTCTGCGACCGCGACCCGGCAACCCAGGGGGCGCTGCAGGTATTTTTCTTCAACAAGGGTTTCGCGGCGCTGCAGGCACACCGGGTGGCCCACATGCTGTGGCTGCGCGGCGAGCGCCTGTCCGCCCACCTGCTGCAAATGAAGACTTCGCTCACCTGCGCCGTGGATATCCATCCGGCCGCACGCCTGGGGCGCGGCATTTTCCTCGACCATGCCACCGGCCTGGTCATTGGCGAAACGACGATCGTGGAGGACGACGTGTCCATCCTCCACGAAGTCACCCTGGGTGGCACCGGCAAGCAGCGCGGCGACCGCCACCCGAAGATCCGCAAGGGCGCACTGCTGTGCGCCGGCGCGAAAATCCTTGGCAACATCGAAATCGGTGAAGGCGCCAAGGTGGGCGCAGGCAGCGTCGTGCTGCAGGGCGTGCCGCCCCATGTCACCGTCGCAGGGGTACCGGCAAAGCGGGTGGGATTTTCGTCCCGCAATGCCGGACTGGAAATGAACCAGGCTTTGACAGCGGAATCCGAACCTTTCCACGGCTATTCGACGGGCATCGCCGTCTGAGCGAATCGCGCTTGGACGTATTTTTATAAGTCAACTGAAGGAGAATTACCGGTGGCAGAATTTTCTTTATCGCAAGAAGAAATCGACTTCTTTCATGCCAATGGCTACCTGAAGCCATTCAAGGTCTACGAAAAGGAAGAAGCGGAAGACATGTGGGACCAGATCTTCGAGGAACTGGTGGGCGTGGAAAGCAAGATCTACAAGCCGAACAAATACCATTACGACCGTCACCTGGACCTGAACCTGCTGACGGACCATGCAACCAACCCGAAAATCATTCATCGGCTGGCCAGCCTGATGGGAAATGATATATTCCTGTGGCGCACGGAGGTATTCTCCAAGTCGCCTGGCGACAAGGGCACCGAGTGGCACCAGGTGGAAAGCTTCGCCTATGCCAACAATAAAGTCCCGCAACTGATCCAGAATGAGAAAAGCGAATGGGGCATCGTGCTGACGGTATGGACCGCCTGGACCGAATGCACGAAAGAAAACGGCTGCCTGAAATTCCAGCCCGGAACCCATAAGCGCATGTATTTCGACGAAAGCAAGACGTTCGAAAAGAAATTCGATTATGACAGCACCGGTTTCTATGGCTATACATTCGCCGACCTGAAATACGACAAGGACTGGGAGCCGAAAGAGGAAGACGCGGTCTACATGGAAATGCAGCCGGGCGAGGCGGTGATCTTCACGACCCGTTGCATCCACGGTTCGGCCCCGAATACCAGCACGGACTCGCGCCGCTACAGCACCAACGCGCGCTACGTGAAGGGCAGCACGCAGATCTTCCCGGGCATGGACAAGGTCACCGACCACGGCGAGCACTACGACCTGGCCAACTATGCCTCCGTGCTGGTGGCCGGCGAGGACCGCCATGGCCACAACAAGCTCACCGAAACGAACCTGAACGGGCACAAGTTCCGTCACCACATCGTCGGCGCGTGATCGCCCGGCGCCGCCGGCCTGCCGCAGCAAGGGCCGGGGGCGCCGTGCCACCGAAGAAGATCCACCGTAACCGAAACCGGAATCAATGAGAACGATCAGATACGACTAGCAGGCGCAGGCTGGACGCCGGCCGCGCCACTGGCTCATCGCAACACCACCACCAGACAAGACATCAGGTTGCCGCCACCCGGCGACCCGGGAGCGTGCGCGCCAACGACCTGGCTCGCGGCGTGAATTCGAATCGACGATTGAGGAATGGGCATGACGCTATCAGGAAATACCGTTCACACGAACGATGCAGTGCAGGACCAGGAAATTTGCGCCGCGGCCGCCACCACCTTGCACCAGGCGGTCCTCGATAGCGCGGCCACGCGAGCCGGCCGGATTGCCGTCGTCGACAGTGCCACGGGACTGGAACACGGCTACGACGCGCTGGCGCGCGATACCGCCCGCCTTGCCCAGGCCATCTGGTGCGCCGTCTCGCCCCCTGTCAGCGCCGCTCATACTGGTCATCTGATCGCCGTGCTGTGCGAGAAGGGGTATCACCAGGCGCTCGCCACGCTGGCCGTGATGCAGGCGGCCCATGCCTACCTGCCGCTGCACGTGGACTGGCCGGCCGCGCGCCTGCTCGACGTGATGGCCGAGGGCGGCGTCGAATATGTCCTGGTCTCGCGCCAGTGCGCGGCCGACGAGGCGCTGTGCGCGGCCCTGTCCGCGCGCCACCGCCTGCTGGTCATCGAGGAACTGCTGGAAGCGCCGCCGCTGGCCGCCACGCTGCCAACCGTGCAGCCGGACGATATCGCCTACGTCATCTTCACCTCCGGCTCGACCGGCAAGCCGAAGGGCGTGACCATCAGCCACCGGGGCGCCCTCAATACCATCGCCGCCGTCAACCGCGACTACGCGGTGGGACCGGAAGACCGCATCCTGGCCCTGTCCGAACTGAGCTTCGACCTGTCCGTGTACGACATCTTCGGTCTCCTGATGGCCGGCGGCACCGTCGTGTTCCCGGACCAGCGCCGCACCCGCGAGGCGCCCTACTGGGCCGAGCTGGTGGCGCGGCACGGGATCACGATCTGGGACACCGTGCCCCAGCTGGCTGGCCTGCTGGCGGACGACTATGCCACCCGCGGCATGCAGGGCGACTCGCTGCGCCTGTTCCTGCTGAGCGGCGACAAGATTCCGCTGGCCCTGCCCGGGCACCTGAAGCAGGCCTGCCCGAACGCCATGGTCGTCAGCCTGGGCGGCGCGACCGAAGGCAGCATCTGGTCGATCTGGTTCCCCATCGACGCGGTGGCGCCGCATTGGCGCGCCATCCCGTATGGCCGCGCGATGCCGAACCAGCTGGTGCTGGTCCTTGACGAAGACGGCATGCCCTGCGCACCCGGCGTGTCCGGCGAGATCCACATCGGCGGTGCCGGCGTGGCACTGAACTACTGGGGCGACGAGGTCCGTACCGCCGCCAGCTTCCTGTTCCATCCGCAGTTCGGCCGCCTGTACCGCACTGGCGACCTGGGCGCGCTGAACGAAGCGGGCTACCTCGAATTCATCGGCCGCAAGGACCGCCAGGTCAAGATCCGCGGCTACCGGGTCGAACTGGGCGAGATCGAGGCACGCCTGGCCGCCTGCGCCGGCGTGCGCGATTGCGCCGTGGTGGACCTGCACGCCCTGCAGGGCGGCCAGGGCCGCCAGCAACTGTTGGCTTACTACGTGGCGGATGGCCTGGCCGACGGTCATGGGGCGGCGGCCCTGCGTGCGCAACTGCGCGCGCAGCTGCCGGACTACATGGTGCCCGAACACTACACGGCCATCGCCAAGCTGCCGCTGACGGCCAACGGCAAGGTGGACTACAAGGCCCTGCCGCTGCCGGGCAAGGCCGCGGCGCGCGCGCTCGTCCTGCCCGCATCCGCGCTGGAACGGGACGTCGCGGCGATCTGGGCCGACGTACTGGGCCTGCCGGCCGACGCGCTGGGCACCGGCGACGACTTCGTCACCCTGGGCGGCGACAGCATCGACGCGATCCGTCTCGCCAGCCGGCTGCGCCAGGCGCTGCAATGTTCCGTCACCGTGGCCGACATCTTCGAAGGCCGGACGATCCAGGCGCTGTGCCGCCTCGTCCAGGCGCGTGGCAATGGCCAGGGTACTGCCGTCGCCACCGAAAGCGGCCTGCTGGTGGGCGCAGCGCGCCTGCTGCCGGTACAGCAGTGGTTCTTCCAGCAGCAGTTCGACCAGCCCGGCCAGTGGAGCCAGGCATTCGTCATCCGCACGCCGCGGCTCGATCCGGCGCGCCTGCAGGCCTGCATCGACCGCCTGTTCGCGCACCACGACGCATTCCGCCTGCGCTTCATCGACGGCGCGCGCCAGCACTACGCCGATGCCGCCGCGCCCATACTGGCCATCCACGACGACGGCGCCATGCCGGACCTCGAGCAGCGGCTGCGCCAGGCGCAGGAGGGCTTCGACCTGGCGCAAGGACCGCTGTGCCACGTGGAATACGTGACCGGCTGCGCCGACGGCAGCGCGCGCGTCTGCTTCCTCGTGCACCACCTGCTGGTCGATACCGTCAGCTGGCGCATCCTGGCCGAGGACCTGGAACGCCTGTACCACGGCGGCGAACTCGAGCCGAAAGGCAGCAGTTACCGCCAGTGGGCCGAGGCCCTGCAGGCCTACGCGGCCGCCAACCCGGCGCAAGCCGGCTATTGGCAGGCGCAGCTGGCTGCGCACCGCGACCCGTTCGCGGCACTCGACCTGCCAGGCAGCGACACACCCGTGTGCGTCGAGTTCAGCCTGCACCACGCCGCGACGGCGCACCTGCTGCAGGAGGCCAACCACGTGCACCACACGGAGATCAACGACCTGCTGCTGGCCGCGCTGTCCACCGCGCTGGCGGAACGCTTCGGCAACCGCGCCAACGTCATCATGCTGGAGGGCCACGGGCGCGAGGAGATCGACCCGGCCATCGACATCAGCCGCACGATGGGCTGGTTCACGTCGCTGTTCCCGCTCGAACTGCGGGCCGGCGCGGACGTGGCCGACACCATCCGTACCGTCAAGGAAGCCCTGCGTGCCATCCCTGACAAGGGCGTGGGCTTCGGCGCCCTGCTCGGCTACGCCGGCCATGCGCTGCCGGCCATCTGCTTCAACTACCTGGGCCAGCTGGAGAAGCAGGCTGCCGGAGGCGATGACTGGGCGCTGACCGATGACAGCCTCGTGCTGCTTTCGGGCGAGCGCAATCGCGACGGCTATCGCCTCGTGATCACTGGCGCCGTGCTCGATGGCCAGATGCGTTTTACCGTCGAGAGCCGGGCCGGCGCCGAACTGGCGGCCGGCGTGGCCGACGCGCTGCGCGCCGCGCTGGCGGAGATCGTCGGCTATACCGGCAGCCAGGCGCGCAGCTATCTGACGCCGCATGACGTGAGCCACGTGGTCACGCAGGCGCAGCTGGACCAGCTGCAGGCCGAAGCCGAGGTGCAGCACGTATACCTCGCCAACAGCCTGCAGCAGGGGTTCATCTACCACGCGCAGGCGCAGGGCGACACCGATACCGCCTACCAGGTCCAGACGATGTGGGAGTACCACAGCGCCATCGACGAAGAGAAGCTGCGCCTGGCCTGGCACACGGCCCAGCGCATGTATGGCGCGCTGCGCATGCGCATGGCGTGGCAGGACAAGCTGCTGCAGGTGATCGACCGCGACGCCCCGCTGGCCTGGCATTCGCTCGACTTCAGCGACAGCGACGCCGCAACGCAGCGGAAACGCCTGGATGCATTGCTGGACGAGGATCGCCAGCGCCGCTTCGCGCTCGACCAGAGCGGCATGTTCCGCCTGTATTTCGTGCGCCTCGGCGCCGCGCAATCGGCGCTGCTGTTCAGCTGCCACCACGCGATCCTGGACGGCTGGAGCAGCCTGGTGCTGATCAACCGGACCCACGACATCTACCTGGACCTGCTGCACGGCCGCGAGCACGCCTGGCCGGAGAACCGCGCCTACCAGTTGGCCCAGCGCCACGTCCAGGCCAGCAGCGGCGAACATGCGGACTACTGGCGCGCGATGCTGGAGGACGCGCCCGTGCAGAACCGCCTCAGCGCGCTGATCAAGCCGGGCCTGAAGGAAGCGGTGGACCTGAAGACATACAAGTACGTGTCTACGCCGGCCATGCTGCATCACTGGTACCGCGGCGAACAGGTCGATGCCCTGCGCACCCTGTGCCTGCAACAGGGCGTAACGGTCAACGCGCTGTTCGAGTTCCTGTGCCACCAGATCCTGAACCTGTATTCTTACGAGCCGCTGACGATCACCGGCGCCACCGTGTCCGGCCGCGACCTGCCGCTGGACGGCATGGAAGATGCGGTGGGCATGATGATCAACACGCTGCCGCTGCTGACGCGCCATGCGGAAATCGCCAACCTGGAGGTGGGCGCGGCGCTGCGCGAGCTGCAGCGCCAGATCACGGGCGTCAACAGCAAGAGCGCGACGTACCTGGCCAGCCTGCAGAAGGACGGCCGGCGCATCTTCGACCTGCTGTTCGTGCACAATAATTTCGCCACCCTGCAGGCCGGCAGTCATGTCGACGCGCTGCGCATCGACAACTTGCGCACGATCGAGAAGCTCGACTATCCGCTGGCGATGATTGTCGAAGAAAATGGCAGCGACGGCGGCAGCGAAATCCAGGTCACCATCCGCTACGCCGGCGAGCTGTTCGACGACGCGCTGATCCAGGGCTTCTTCGGCGTGATGGACCGCCTGCTGGCGCAGGTCGTCGCCCGGCCGGAGACGCTGGTGCGTGAGCTGGACTGCGGTGCGGCTGCGCCTGCCGCGCCGGCAGCCGTCCCGCAGACGAGCATCGTGGCGGAGTTCGAGCGCTGCGCCGCCGTCCATCCCGACCGCATCGCCTTGCAACATGGCGCGCTGGCGCTCGACTACGCGGAGCTCAACCGCCGCGCCAACGTGCTGGCGGCCCACCTGCAGGCTCGCTTCGCGCCCCGCATGGAAGCGATGGTGCCGGTCTGCTTCAGCGACCCGGTGCTGGACATCGTCGCCAGCCTGGCCGTGCTGAAGCTGGGCGGTGCCTACGTGCCGCTGGCTGCCAGCACCAGCCCGGCCCTGGCCACGTTTACCATCGGCGACACCGCCGCGCCCTTCCTGCTGACCGAGTCCACCCTGGCCGCGCAATTCACCGCGCATTTCGCCAGCGCCGACGCGGTGGTCGTGCTGGACACGCTGGCGCTCGACGGCGACGCCCCCAACCCTGGCGTGCCCGTGACGCCGGCCAACCTGTGCTGCGTGATGTATACCTCCGGCAGTACGGGCCGGCCAAAAGGCGTGTTGATCGAGCATCGCGGCGTCACGTCGCTGGTGCGCGACGCCGGCTTCATCGACATCACGGCCGACGACGTGTTCGCGCACCTGGCCGACCGCCGCTTCGACGCGTCGCTGTTCGAAGTCTGGGGTGCGTTGCTGAATGGCGCGAAACTGGTCCTCGCCAGCGATCCGCTGGCATTGTTCGGCGACGTCAACGCCCTCGCCACCCTGCTGCGCGAGCAGGCCGTCTCCGTGCTGTGGCTGACCAAGTCGGTGTTCGACGAACTGTATCGCCAGTCCGAGCGGCTGTTCGCATCGCTGACCTGGCTGCTGGTTGGCGGCGAGGCACTGAACCGCCAGCTGGTGGAAAAGCTGCTGGCGTCGGATGCCGCACCGAAGCACCTGTTGAACGGCTACGGCCCGACCGAGAACACGACGTTCAGCACCGTCTGCGACCTGACCCTGGACAAGCTGGCACATTCGCGCGCCGTGCCGATCGGGCGCCCGCTGCGCCAGCGCCAGGCGCTGGTGCTGGGCCGCGCCATGCAGCGCTTGCCGGCCGGCGCCATCGGCGAACTGTACGTGGGCGGTGCCGGCCTGGCACGCGGTTACCTGAACAATCCCGAATTGACGGCGGCCGCCTTTGTCGAGGGCGACCAGCGCCTGTACAAGACGGGCGACCTGGTGATGCTGTCGCCGCAGGGCGAGCTGGTGTTCATGGGCCGCGCCGACGCCCAGGTCAAGCTGCGCGGCTACCGCATCGAACTGGAAGAGCTGGAACTGGCGATGCTGGGCTTTGCCAGTGTCGAACGGGCCGCCGCCGCGATCAAGACGGGCGCCAATGGCCACAAGCAGCTGGTGGGCTACTACCTGTCCAGCGGCAGCGTGGATGCGGTTGCGTTGCGCGACTACCTGGTGCAAGTGTGCCCGGACTTCATGGTGCCGTCGCTGCTGGTACCGCTGACGACGATGCCGCTGACCGCCAGCGGCAAGGTAAACCGCGAGATGCTGCCCGATCCCGCGGCGGCGGTAGCCGTTGCCGCCGAGGCGAGGGCGCCGGGCATGACGGAACTGCAGCTGGGCGTGCGCCGCATCTGGGCCGACGTGCTGGGCCTGCGCGAAGAGCAGATGGATCTCGACGCCGACTTCTTCGCGCTGGGCGGCGACAGCATCCTGTGCCTGCAGATGGTGGGGATGCTGAACAAGCAGTACCGCAAGAACGTGTCCGTGCGCATCGTCTTCAAGAACAAGACCCTGGCCGCACTGGCCGCGTTCATCGACAACGCCGTACCGGCCGGCTACAACACGATCCGCAAGATCTGGAGCGAGGTGCTGGGCGTGCCGGCCACCGGCATCGGCTACCACGACGACTTCTTCGCCATCGGCGGCGACAGCATCCTGTGCCTGCAGATGGTGAACAAGGTCAGCAAGGAACTGAAGCAGAAGGTCCCCGCCCGCATCGTTTTCAAGAACAAGACGATCGCCTTGCTGCATGCGTGGGTCGAACAGGCCGAACGCGCCGCCGAGGCCAAGGCGGCACCGGTCGCCGCCACGGCAACGGCCGAACTGGTGCCGCTGCATCCGATCCAGTGCTGGTTCTTCGCGCTGCAGCCGGCCCGGCCGAACCACTGGAACCAGTCGTTCCTGATCCATACGCCGGCGCTGGACCTGGCGCGCCTCGGCACCGCGCTGCGCGCCCTCGTGGCCGCTCATGGGGCGTTCGCGCTGCGCTACCGCCGCACGGCGGCAGGCCCCGAGCAGTTCCATGCCGGTGCGCCGGAAACGATCGCATTGCCGGCCATCGACGTCGCCGGCATGGCGGATGACGCCATCGCCGAGCGCCTGACGTCGCTGCAGGCGGGCTTCGACATCGAGCAGGGTCCGCTGTTCGCGGCGGCCTACCTGCACGGCTATGCGGACGGCTCGGCACGCGTGTTCATGGCCTTCCACCACCTGATCGTGGACGCCGTCAGCTGGCGCATCCTGCTGGGCGACCTGGAGATGCTGTACGCGGGCGAGACGCTGCCCGCCGCGAGCGCCAGCATCGGCGACTGGTCGCGCGCAGTGGCGGCCTATGGCACGCGCAACGCGGCGGAGCGGAGCTACTGGCAGAAGGTGCTGGCCGACTACGACGCCACGGCGTACCGCGCCCTGGCAACCGTACCGCAAGGTGGGCGCACGGCATTCCGCCTGGATGCCGGCCTGACGTCGGCGCTGTTGCACCAGTCGCACCATGCGTTCAACACCAGCATCAACGACCTGCTGGTGGCGGCGCTCGGGCTGGCCCTGCGCGACCTGCGCGCGCAGGACGTGCACCACATCGTGATCGAAGGCCACGGCCGCGAGCACCTGGACGACGCCATCGACATCGGCCGCACCGTCGGCTGGTTCACGATCCTGTGCCCGCTGCGGGTAACGACGGGCGCGACGCTGGCCGATACCGTCAAGGCGACCAAGGAAACGCTGCGCGCGGTGCCGCTCAAGGGCCTGGGCTACGGCGCGCTGTTCGGCTACGACCGCAATGCGCTGCCGGCCGTCAGCTTCAACTACCTGGGGCAGTTCCATGAGGCGCGCGACGCGGGCTGGTACCTGGCGGATGAGCCGTCCGGGCGCAACTTCCATCAGGAGAACGTCAACGGCAACCTGGTCGACATCAACTGCTACGTCAAGGCGGGCCAGCTGGTCGTGGACATCGACAGCCAGCTGGCGCCGGACCTGGCCCAGCGCTTCACGGCCCAGCTGCAGGCGCGCATCGCCGAGGTGGTGGGCTTCTGCCAGGCCCGCCGCACCACCGAATACAGCGCCAGCGACTTCGCGGCCATCGGCAGCGCCGCCGACCTGGACCAGCTGCCGGCCATCGACTCGGGCGATCCGTACGACTGGTTCGAGATGACGGAGATCCAGAAGGCCTACCTGCTGGGCCGCCTGGCCAGTTTTGAAATCGGCAATATCGCCAACCATATCTATTATGAGTACGCGTTCGATGCGCTCGATCCGGTCCGGCTGGAGAGCGCGCTGAACACGCTGATCGCGCGCGAGGACGTGCTGCGTACCGTGTTCTCGTTCGACCGCATGCAACAGCGCATCGTGCCGCTCGAGCAGTTCGGCCACTACCGCGTGGCCTGCAACGACCACGCGGACCGGATGGCCGACGACGGCGCGCTGGCGGCCGTGCGCGAGCGGCTGTCGCACCGCGTGTACGATCCGGAACATGCGCCGCTGTTTACCTTCGAGGTGAGCCGCTTCGCCGACCGCAGCTGCCTGCACATCAGCATGGACCTGATCCTGCTGGACGCCGAAAGCCGGCGCCGCCTGCTGGCCCGGCTGGACCAGCTGTACCGCCAGCCGGACCTGCCTGCCGCGCCACCGGTCACGACGTTCAAGCACTACCAGGCTGCCTACCAGGCGCTGCGCAAGTCGCCGTGGTACCAGCGCGACCGCGCCTACTGGCAGGCACTCGTGCCCGCGATGCCGCTGCGGCCCGAGCTGCCGCTGCGCATGGCCCCCTCGGCCGTGACCGACCCGGTGTTTGCCGACCACACGCTGTACGTGGAACCCGGCACGTGGCGCAAATTCAAGGCGCAGGCGGCGAAGTACGACGTGTCGCCATCGGCCGTGCTTCTCAGCCTGTACGGCGAAGTGATCGGCTTCCATGCCGGCTCGTCCGAGTTCATCATGACGATGACGGTGTTCAACCGCTATCCGATGTTCGACGACGTCGAGCGGATCATGGGCGACTTCACGTCCACCAACCTGTTCCACTTCAAGTCGCACGGCGCGGACGTGCTGGAAACGGTCCAGCGCAGCCACCGCGTCATGTGGGACAACATCGCCCACTCGCTGTACACGGGATTGGAAGTGCAGCGCGACCTGGTGCGCCTGCACGACCTGGACATGCACAAGGCCACGTCGCCCATCGTGTTCACGGGGGTACTGGGCAACAAGAACGGCGCGCACGAGAACAGCACCTTCCTGACGGACGGCGAACGTTCCGATCAACGCCTGTGGATGGGCCAGACGTCGCAGGCATGGATCGACCTGCAGGCCATCGAGACGGGCGAGCGCTTCATGAGCAAGTGGCTGTACGTGGACCAGCTGTTCGAGCGCGCCACCATCGCGCGCATGAACGCGGACTACTGCGCCATGATCACGTGGCTCGCCGAGCATGACTGGACCGACGCCGCCGGCGCGCTGCCGGCGATCTGCGCACGCCAGCGCGAGCTGATCGCACGTACCAATCACGTGCCGCAGGAGGTGCCGCGACGGGCGTTGTTCGACCTGATCGAACCGTCCGACGCGCCGGCCGTGATCGACGCCGTCCACGGTACCACCACCTACCGCGCGCTGCTCGAGCAGTCCGGCCGGCTGGCACGCCACCTGTGGCGCCAGGCCGGTGCCGGCGGCACAGGCCACACGGGCAAGCTGGCCGCCATCCTGTGCGAGAAAGGCGCCGGCCAGGTCGTGGCCGCGCTGGCCGCCATGCAGGCCGGCCACGGCTACCTGCCGCTGAACGTGGGCTGGCCGCTGGCCCGCCTGCTGGCGGTACTTGCCGAGGGCAAGGTCGAGCACCTGCTGGTCTCGCGTGCCCAGATGGCCGACGCGACGCTGGCGGCGGCGCTGGCCGGCGTGTGCCAGCCGATCGTCATCGAGGACGTGCTGGACGCGGCCGACGAGGAACCGTGCGCCCTGCCCCGCATCGAGGCGGACGACGTGGCCTACGTCATCTTCACGTCCGGCTCGACTGGCACGCCGAAAGGCGTGACGATCTCGCACCACGGCGCGCTGAACACCATCGTGGCGGTCAACCGGCAGTTCGCCGTGTCGCCGCGCGACAAGGTGCTGGCCCTGTCCGAGCTCAGTTTCGACCTGTCCGTGTACGACATCTTCGGCCTGCTGATCGCCGGCGGCACCGTCGTCTTCCCGGAGCAGGCGCGCGCCAAGGACATGGCGGCGTGGGTCGAGCTGGTCGAACAGCACCAGGTCACGCTGTGGAACACGGTGCCGCAGCTGGCCGGCCTGCTGGCCGAGGAGTACCGGCTGCAACGGCGCTGCAACAGCAGCCTGCGGGCGTTCCTGCTGAGCGGCGACCGCATTCCGCTGCACCTGCCCATGCAATTGCGCGAGCGCTGCAACGCGGCCACCGTCACGAGCCTGGGCGGTGCGACCGAAGGCAGCATCTGGTCGATCTGGCATCCGGTGGATGCCATCGATCCGGCCTGGCAGTCGATCCCCTACGGCACCGCCATGCCGAACCAGAGCATGCTGGTGTTGAACGACCACGGCCAGGCCTGCCCGTTCGGCGTGACGGGCGAGATCCACATCGGCGGCCAGGGTGTGGCACTGAACTACTGGGGCGACGCGGCCCGCACGGCCGCCAGCTTCATCGCGCACCCGACCGAGGGACGGCTGTACAAGACGGGCGACCTGGGGCGCTACCTGGCCGACGGCAGCATCGAATTCATCGGCCGCAAGGACGGCCAGGTCAAGATCCGTGGCTACCGCGTCGAACTGGGCGAGATCGAAGCCTGCCTGGGCCAGCTGGCCGGCGTGGAGGAATCGGTGCTGACCGTGTCGCCCGAACAGAGCGGCGGCCGGCAGCTTACCGCGTACGTCAAGCCGGCCCGGCGCCTGCGCGTGGCGGACGAGCAGATCGCGTTCAAGCTGGCGCAGCACGGCGACCGCGTCGTGGATGACGGCGCTGCCGCCGTGACGCTGGCACCCGACACGACGGGCTGGAAGCAGCGCAGCCGCAAGAGCTATCGCATGTTCCAGGGCGCACCGCTGGCGCAAGCCCGCCTGCTTGCCGCGCTGACGGCGCAACCTGCAGATGCATCGCCAACAGCAGCAACTTTCGACACGCTGGCCACCAGCCTGCACGGCCTGCTGGCGCAATCGGACGCCGGCGCGCCGCTGCCGAAGTACCGCTATCCGTCGGCCGGCACGCTGTATCCCGTGCAGGTGTACCTGCGCGTCCATGGAGAACTGGACGGGCTGGCGGCCGGCAACTACTACCTCGACCGTCGCCAGCACCGGCTGGTGCGGCTGGGCGACGTGGCCGCCGTATCGGCCGCGGCGCCAGTGGAACTGCTGCTGGTCGGTACGCCGGCGGCGATCGAACCCGTGTACGGCAAGGACGGCGCCATGCTGTCGCTGCTGGAGTGCGGCTATATCGAGGGCGTGCTGAACGCCGACGAACAGCCGCTGCGCTGGCAGCGCGGCACCGTCGATGACGTCAGCGGCGCCGGCCTGGCCCTGCAGGAGGGCCAGGCGGTCCTGGGCCGGCTGATTCCCGCGCAAGCGCAGGTCGCGATGCCGCGGTGCTTCATGCACGTACGCCCCGGCCAGGTGCAGGACCTCGCGCCCGGCTGGTACAGCCTGCACGGCACCGGCCTGACGGCCCAGCCATGGCAGCCGCTACACGACCCGCAAGGGCTGGACGACAACGCGATGGTGTGGCATGGCTCGGCCCTGGCGGTGTTCTTCGTCAGCGCCCACGCCAGCCCGGCGGAGCAGGAGTACGTGGACGCCGGCGCGGCCACCCAGCAACTGATGGAACGCCTGCTCGACGCCAACATCGGCACCTGCGCCATCGGCGAAGTGCATCCGGAGCAGCGTGCCACGCTGGCCGCGCTGTTCGGCGGCCGTGCCGTGACCCACCACTTCGTGGCCGGCGCGATCGGCGCGGAGCAGAAACAGGCCAGTGGCGGCTCGGAGCTGGACCGCGCCGCGTGCTTCGCGCAGCACGTGGAACGGCAGCTGCAGCAACGCTTGCCGCACTACATGGTGCCGGAACGCTTCGTGTTCCTGGATGCGTTGCCGCTGTCGGCCAACGGCAAGGTCGACCGGGCCGCCCTGCTGGCGCACGACGCCGCCGCGACGGGCGAGCGCAAGCCGCGCCAGTTGCCGACGTCCGCCGTGGAAATCACGCTGGCCCGGCTGTGGTCGGAAATGCTCGACATCGACCAGCACACGATCTCCGTCGAGGATCACTTCTTCCGCCTGGGCGGCAATTCCCTGCTGGCGATGCAGTTCATCAGCCGCGTCAACCAGGAATTTGCCTGCCAGCTGAAGCTCGACGAACTGTACCAATTCTCGGATCTCAAATCGATTTCGATCCGGCTCGAAGCGGCCAACGCCAACAGCGTTGACCGGGCAAGTGGAGAACTCTGATGCATCACACCGACCTGTTGTACCAACTGAAGCAGCAAAAAATCCAGCTGTGGGCCAAGGCCGACGGCAACCTGGGCTTCAGCTTCGACCAGAAGACGGGCTTCGCGGCCGACCTGAAGGCCCGCGTGGCCGCCGCCAAGCCCGCGCTGCTGGACATCCTGCGCCACAACGGCGTCGATACCGAACAGCGTGCGTTGGCCGTCGAGGTCTACCGCACCCCGGCGCAGTACCGGCAACGTGCGCTGTCGGACATGCAGAAAGGGATCTTCCTGCAGGCGGGCCTCGATTCGCTGCCGTACTCGTACAACGTGCCGTTCTTCGTCGAAGTCCATGGCATGGGCGCGGCAGAGGCGCAAGCCGCCGTGCGCGCGCTGCTGGCGCGGCACGACATGCTGCGCCTGCGCATCGGCGCCGACATGTCCTGCGACACGTTCGACGTTGAGGCGTTGACCGTGACGCATGCCGCGATCGACGCCGACGCCATCGCGCCAGCCTGCCAGCAGCGCTACCAGCAGCCGTTCCAGCTGGCCGGCGGTCCGCTGGTGCAGGCGGAAATCCTGTCGGTGCGGGGCACCGGCCGCGTGATCGTCAACCTGACGCACCACCACATCCTGTCCGACGCGTTCTCGGTGGGCGTGCTGCTGCGCGACCTGATCGAGCTGACCGGGCGGCCGGCGGGCGCCACCTACTGGGACTTCCTGGCCTACCAGCAGGCGCTGCTGGGCAGCGCCGACTATGAGGCAGCCGCCGCGCGCCTCGCTGGCCGGCTGGACGCCGCGACCGCGTTGCCGGCAGCGACGAAGCGGCGCGGCCCCACGCGCAACCAGGCCGGCGTGCTGCGCCTGGAAGTGGACAACGCCACTTGCACGCGCCTGCGCGCCGTGGCGCTGGACCAGGGCGTCAGCCTGTATGCGCTGCTGCTGACGGGCCTGTACCAGACGCTGTCCGTCCACCACGGCGGCCAGGCCGACTTCCCCATCGGCCTGACGATCTCGAACCGCCCGTTCGCGCTGGACGACGCCGTCGGTCCGTTCATCAGCACGCTGCCGCTGGTGCCCGACTGGCAGCCCGCTGCCACGCTGGCAGCGAATGCCCGCAGTGTCAACGGCGAGCTGGCATGGCTGAACGAGCACCAGCACCTGAACCTGAACCTGCTGGCGGCGCGCTTGCCGCACCGGGCCGAGGACATCGGCCAGCTGATGCACGTGATGTTCACCATGCATAACTTCCGCGGCGCCGACGCCGCCAGCGGCCAAGGTGCGCAGGATCGCTGCACGCTGCTGCCGGTTGCCGAGGAAGTCGAGAAGTTCGGCCTGTCCGTCACGGCCACCGAACTGGCCGACCGCATCGCGCTGCACGTCAGCTACGCGGCCGACCTGTACCGCCCCGAATACGTGGCCGCGCTGTGCGCCAGCTACCTGGACCTGCTGGCCACCATCGACCACGCGCGCTGGACGCAGCCGGTCGGTACCCTCGGCACCGCGCCCGCGCCGGCGCACGAGCCGATCCAGCCAGTCGCGATGTCGCTTGCCGCCGCCTTCGAGGCGCAAGCCGCCGGCACGCCCGACGCGGCCGCCATCGCCAGCGCCGCCGGCGTGCTGAGCTACCGCGCGTTGAACGAGCGCGCCAACCGGCTGGCCGGCTTCCTCAAGGAAGAACACGGCGTCGGCCAGGAATCGCCCGTGGCCGTCTGGTTCGACGGCACCGCCGACGCCATCGTCGCCATGCTGGCCACGATCAAGGCCGGCGGCTGCTACGTGCCGCTGAGCGTCAGCTTCCCGGCCGAGAAGATCGACTACATCCTCGGGCACACCCGGCCCAAGGTCGTGCTCAGCCACGGCAAGCTGGGACAACGCGCGGGCGACGTGCCCACGCTGCTGCTGGACGACACCGCGACCGAGGCAGCGGTTGCCGCCTACCCTGCCGCCAACCTCGCGCTGGGCCTGGCGCCCTCGCACCTGGCGTACGTGATGTACACCTCCGGCACCACCAGCAATCCGAAAGGCGTGATGGTGGAACATGGCGGCATCGTCTCGCTGGTGCGGGACGCGGGCTACATCGACATCGCGCCAAGCGACGTGGTGCTGCAACTGGCCGACCTGGGCTTCGACGCGGCCACGTTCGAGATCTGGGGCGCGCTGCTGAACGGCGCGCGCCTCGTCATCCCGGGCGACAAACTGGCCCTGCTGTCCGACATCGGCGCCTTCAAGGCCGAGCTGCAACGCCAGGGCGTCTCCGTGCTGTGGCTGACCAAGACGCTGTTCGACCAGCTGTACGGTGCCGACGAAACGGTGTTCGCCGGCCTGCGCTGCCTGCTGGTGGGCGGCGAGGCGCTGAACAAGACGCTGATGGAAAAGCTGGCCACGTCACCCCACAAGCCGGCGCACCTGATCAATGGCTACGGCCCGACCGAGAACACCACGTTCAGCTGCACCCTGGCGATCGAGCGCGCCAGCCTGGCGCTGGCCGACACGGTCCTGATCGGCAAGCCGCTGCGCAACCGCAGCGCCTTCGTGCTCGATGGCGCTGGCCGCCCCTGCCGCGACTTCGCCATCGGCGAACTGCACGTGGGCGGCAATGGCGTGGCTCGCAGCTACCTGCACAACCCGGAGCTGAGCCGGACGCAATTCATCGCCAACCCGTTCCGCACGGAGGCCGAACGGGCCGCCGGCGTGCACGCCACGCTGTACCGCACTGGCGACATGGTACGCCGCCTGCCGTCGGGCGAACTGGAATACCTGGGCCGGCGCGACCAGCAGGTCAAGCTGCGCGGCTACCGCGTCGAGCTGGCCGAGATCGAGGAAGCGCTGCTGCGCTGTGCCGGCGTGCTGCAGGCGGCAGCCGTCATCCGCAAGATCGGCGGCGCCGACCACCTGCTGGCCTACTACGCCGGCAGCGCGGACGAAGCGGCACTGAAGGCGCAACTGGCGCGTGCGCTGCCGGCCTACATGGTGCCGTCGCGCTGCATCGCCCTGGATGCGCTGCCGCTGACGCAGAACGGGAAACTGGACCAGGCCCGCCTGGCCGTGCCATCGCTGGTGGCGGCTCGGGAGTATGTGGCACCGCGCAGCGAGCAGGAACGCGCCATCTGCGCCATCCTGGCCGGCCTGCTGGGCGTGGCGGACGACCAGGTCGGCTGCCGCGACGACTTCTTCGCACTGGGCGGCAACAGCATGCTGGCCATCGGCCTGGCCAGCAAGATCAACCAGGCGCTGAAGGCCTCCGTGACGGCGCGCACGGTGTACGAGCACAAGACGGTAGAACAGCTGGCGGCGGCGATCGCGGCCAGCCAGCAGGGCTTCGCCTACGAGGCATTCCTGATCGATCCGGCCGCCGGGGAGGCCGACCGGTTCGCCCCGTTCCCGCTGACGAACGTGCAGCAGGCCTACCAGCTGGGCCGTTCCAGCTCGTTCGGCCTCGGCAACGTGGCCACGCACATCTACCAGGAGCACGCGTTTACGTCGCTGGACGTGGGCCGCCTGGAAAGCAGCCTGAATGCCCTGATCGCGCGTCATCCGGCGCTGCGCACCGTGTTCGGCGAATCGACCCAGCGCATCCTGGAGCAGACGCCCCGCTACCGCATCGCCGTGCACGACTTCCTGGCCGAGGGCAGCCTGGAAGCGTATCGCGAGGCGCTGTCGCACAAGGTGTACGACCTGTCGGTCTTCCCGCTGTTCGACGTGGCGGTGAGCAGCACCCGCGCCGGCATCGTGCTGCACCTGAGCTTTGACGCGCTGCTGATGGACGCGCACAGCTTCCGCATCTTCTTCGACGAGTGGACGCTGCTGTACAACGAAGCGCAGGCCGCGCTGCCGCGCCTGGAGCTGAGCTACCGCGACTACGTGTGCCGCTACGACGCCGTGCGCACGGGCCCGCAGTTCGCCACCGCCCGCGCGTACTGGGAAAACAAGCTGGACGACTACAATTTCGACCTGCGCCTGCCGACCGTGGCCAACGCGCAACAGATCGCCACGCCCACCTTCAGCCGCGTCACCCGCACCATCGCACCGGCTGTCTGGCAAAAGCTGCAGGATGCGGCGCGCGACGCGGGCATCAGCCCGACCGTCGTGCTGCTGGCCCTGTACGGCGAAGTCGTGTGCTTCTGGTCCGGCCAGGACAACGTCTGCATCAACCTGACCCTGTTCAACCGCCTGCCGCTGCATCCCCAGGTGAACGACATCGTGGGCGACTTCACGGTGCTCGAACTGTTCAACTATGTGCGGGCGCGCGACACGGCCATCGCCCCCCTGCTGCGCGCCGCCAACCAGGCACTGTGGGACGACATCGACCACAACCTGTTCGACGGCATCGACTTCCAGCGCCTGGCGCGCAGCCGCAAGGCGATTCCGGCCGACCAGGCACTGGCGCCCGTCGTGTTCACGAGCCTGATCGGCAATACCAGCAAGTACCAGAAATCGGGCGTGTTCATCGATGCGTCGTATGGCGGCGAGTCGTATTCGATCACGCAAACATCGCAGGTCTGGCTGGACAACAAGGCCTACGAAAACCGCGACGGCCTGGTCGTCGAATGGGACTACGTGGAACAGCTGTTCGACGCCACGCTGGTGGCGGACATGCACGCGGCCTACTGCCGGCTGATCGAAACGCTGGCCGACCGCGACTGGCAAGCCGCACTGCCGCGCCTTGCGCCAACGGGCGCCGACCTGCAACTGGTCGCCCGCGCCAACGCAGCCTTGCAGCAGACCAGCGAAGGCACGCTGTTCGGCCGCTGCGAACGCAGCGACGCCGTCGCCGTCATCGACAGCCAGGGCGAGTACACCTACGCCCAGCTGCTGGACGACAGCGCAAGGCTGGCCCGCCACCTCGTCGGCGGCGCCGGCGCGCTGGTCGGCGTGCTGTGCGAAAAAGGCTACGGCCAGGTCGTCGCCACGATGGCGATCATGCAGGCCGGTCAAGCCTACCTGCCGCTGCACGTGGAATGGCCGGCCGGGCGCATCGACACCATCCTGCGCCAGGGCGAAGTCACCACCCTGCTGGTTTCGGCCAAGCAGGCCAACTGCGCCGAGATCCGGGCCACCCTGGCGGACGGGTACCGCCTGCTCGTCATCGAAGACCTGCTGGCGCAAGCGGAGGCCCCGGTAGTCACGCTGCCCGAGGTGGCTGCAGACGACCTGGCGTACGTCATCTTCACGTCCGGCTCCACCGGCGTGCCGAAAGGCGTCAGCATCAGCCATCGCGGGGCATTGAACACCATCGATGCCGTCAACCGCCGCTTCCATGTGGGACCGCAGGATCGCGTACTGGCCCTGTCGGAGCTGAGCTTCGACCTGTCCGTGTACGACCTCTTCGGCCTGCTGGCAGCCGGTGGCGCCATCGTCTTCCCCGAGCAGGACAAGACCAAACAGCCGGAGCACTGGCTGGAGCTGATGCAAGCGCATGGCGTGACGATCTGGAACACGGTACCGCAACTGGCCGAACTGATGGCCGAGCAGGAGGTGTCGCTGCCGGCGCTGCGCGTGGCGATGGTCAGCGGCGACTGGGTCCCGACCGGCCTGGCCGCGCGCCTGAAAGCCTGCGCGCCGGACGTGCGCGTGATGAGCCTGGGCGGCGCCACCGAAGGCAGCATCTGGTCGATCTGGCACGAGATCGAGACGCCGGTCCCGCACAACTGGACCAGCATTCCGTATGGCGTGGCCATGCCGAACCAGAAGATGTACGTCATGAACGACGGCGCGCACTGCCCCGTCGGCGTGATCGGCGAAATCCATATCGGCGGTGCCGGCGTCGCGTTGAACTACTGGGGCGACGCGACCAAGACGGCCGCCAGCTTCTTCCAGCACCCGACGCTTGGCCGGCTGTACCGCACGGGCGACCTGGGGCGCTGGCACCGCGACGGCTATATCGAATTCGCGGGCCGCAAGGATACGCAGCTGAAGCTGCGCGGCTACCGTGTCGAGCTGGGCGAGATCGAGCATGCCATGGCGGCGCTGGCCGATGTCAAGCAGGCAGTCGTGCTGGCCAAGGACGATCCCGCCCTGGGCACCAAGTACCTGGTGGCCTACTACGTGGCCGCCGAGGCGCAGGACCATGAGGCGATGCAGGCGGCCCTGCGCCAGCGCCTGCCGGAATACATGATCCCGGCCGTGTTCATGCACCTGGAAGCGCTGCCGCTGACCGCCAACGGCAAGGTCGACAGCGCGCGCCTGCCTGCCGTGGAGGCGGCCAGCCAGCAGCACTGTGTGGCGCCGCGCAGCGAGCTGGAACGCACCGTCTGCACCTTGTGGGCCGCCGCGCTGGGCCTGCAACCGGAGCAGGTCGGCATCCGCAACGAATTCTTCCACCTGGGCGGCGACAGCATCATCAGCATCCAGCTGAGCAGCAAGCTGCGCCAGCAACTGGGCGTGGCCGTCACGATCCAGGACATCTTCACCTGCAAGACCGTCGAGGGCTTGTGCCGACACCTGCAACGCCAGGCCGGCGCGCCCGAACGTGCGATCCTGTCGGAGCAGGGTGAACTGACCGGCGCGTTCCCCCTGCTGCCGATCCAGTCGTGGTTCTTCGAGAACGATTTCCCCGTCGCGCACCACTGGAACCAGTCGTTCCTGGTACGCGTACCGGCACTGGACCTGGACCGCCTGCGCGCCGCGCTGGCGCAGCTCGTCGCCCAACACGACGCGCTGCGGCTGCGCTTCCACGACGGCATGCAACACTATGCGCCCGCAGAGGCAATTGCGTTGCGGACGCTGGACGTCAGCGCCGTCAGCGAGACGGTGCTGCAAGATACCCTGACGGCCTGGCAGTCCGGCTTCGACCTGGCTGCGGGGCCGCTGTGCAGCGTGGGCTACCTGCACGGCTATGCCGATGGCAGCGCGCGCGTGTTCTTCGCGCTGCACCACCTGGTGGTGGACACGATCAGCTGGAATGTGCTGGCGGAAGACCTGCAGGCCGCCTACGAAGGCCGCGCGCTGCCGGCCAAGATGACCAGCTATCGCCAGTGGGTGGCAAGCGTGGCGCATTTCGCCCAGGAGCGCGATTCCCAACGCGACTTCTGGACCACGCTGCTGGCCGACGCCGATCGCACCGCGCTGGCCTCCTTGCGTGACGAGGACCAGCGTTCTGTCGTGCGCGTGGAACTCGACCGCGCGGCAACGCAATCCCTGTTGGGCGGCAACCGTGCCTACCATACGCAGGTCAACGACCTGCTGCTGGCGGCGCTGGCCTCCGCGCTGACGACGCTGACGGGCCAGCCCACGCACCACGTGCTGCTGGAAGGCCATGGCCGCGAGGAGGCTGGCGGCGATACCGACATCTCCCGCACCGTGGGCTGGTTCGCCACCTTGTATCCGGTGCGCCTGGCCAGTGCCGCGACGGTCGGAGAGATCATCGTCGGCGTCAAGGAACACCTGCGCGCCATTCCCGACAAGGGCCTGGCGTTCGGTGCCCTGCTGGGCTACCGCCGCGGCGACATGCCGGCCATCCGCTTCAACTACCTGGGCCAACTGGGCGAAGCGGCCGCGCCGCGCGACTGGCAGGTCCAGGCGGAGGCGGCCGGCCACATGTCGCACGCGGCCAACGTGCTGGCCAACCTGCTGGACGTGGGCGGCGCCGTGATCGGCGGCTGCCTGCGCTTCGACGTGGCCGGCACGCTCCGCGCCGATGCCCTGCAACGCTTTGCCGACGCCTTCGGCGCCGCGCTGGAAACGGTCGCCGACCACTGCGCCGGCAAGCACGATGCGCAGTACACGGCCAGCGACTTCCGCGCCGTCTCCAGCGAAGCCGACCTGCGCAATATGCCGCTGCTGCCCAGTGCCGGACCGCAGGACGACTGGTTCGACATGACGGAAATCCAGAAGGTGTACCTGCTGGGCCGCCTGGCCAACTACGAGATTGGCAACGTCTCGAACCACGTCTACCATGAGTATTATTACGAGGAGCTGGACGTGGCGCGCCTGGAAGCGGTGCTGAACGCGGCGATCCGCACCTACCCCGTGCTGCGCACCGTGTTCTCGTACGACCTGCTGAAGCAGCGCTTCCTGCCGCTGGACGGGACGCCGCACTACCGTATCGCCTGCCACGAGCACCCGGACCGCGACATCAACGCGGCCGACGTGGCCGTCGTGCGCGACCGGCTGTCGCACAAGGTCTACGATGCGGAACGCTTCGCGCTGTTCACCTACGAGGTCTCGCGCTTCCGCAATGGCGCCGTGCTGCACATCAGCACCGACCTGATCCTGCTGGACGCGCACAGCCGCCAGGCGCTGTTCGAAGTCATCGACCGGGCCTACCGCGATGCCGGCTACGTGCTGCAGGCGCCATCCATCACGTTCCACGACTACCAGAAGTACTACCAGCTGCTGCGCCAGTCGGCCTGGTACGAAGCCGACAAGGCCTACTGGCTGGACAAGATCGAGCGGATGCCGCTGCGCCCCGAACTGCCGTTCCTGGTCTCGCCGGAGTCGGTGGAGTATCCGAAATTCACCGAGCACACGCTGTACGTGGAAGCGGACGCGTGGGACCGCTTCAAGGAGCAGGCACGCCGGCATGACGTGTCGTATTCGTCCGTGCTGCTGGGGCTTTACGGCGCCGTGCTGTCGTACTTCTCGGGCCACCGCGAGTTCCTGATCACGATGACCTTGTTCAACCGCTACGCGATCCACGAGGAAGTGGACGCGCTGTGGGGCGACTTCACGTCCACCAACCTGTTCCACTTCAAGGGCGCCGGCCGCCGGCTGCTCGACACCCTGCGCACCACCCACGCGGACATGTGGGCCGATATCGGCCACGCGCTGTTCACGGGCATGGACGTACAGCGCGAGCTGTCGCGCCGCCGCAAGCTCAATGCCAGCAAGGCCGTGTCGCCGATCGTCTTCACGGGCCTGGTGGGCAGCCTGTTCGACGAACTGGAAAGCAACCGCTACCTGGACGACACGGAAGATGTCGAACAACGCTTCTGGAGCGGCCAGACATCGCAGGCATGGGTCGACCTGCAGGCGATCGAGGTGAACGGCCGCTTCATGAGCAAGTGGCTGTACGTCGACCAGCTGTTCAGCAACGAGTACGTGGGCGAGATGAACAAGCTGTATTGCGCCCTGATCGCGCACCTGGCCGACGCCGACTGGGCCGCGGAAGTCGACCTGTTCCAGCTGCCGCCGCAGGACGAGGCACTGGTGGCGCGCGCCAACGCAGCCGTGCAGCAAACCAGCGAAGGCACGCTGTTCGGCCGCCGCCAGCGCAGCGACGCCATCGCCGTCATCGACAGCCAGGGCGAGTACACCTACGCCCAGCTGCTGGACGACAGCGCAAGGCTGGCCCGCCACCTCGTCGGCGGTGCCGGCGCGCTGGTCGGCGTGCTGTGCGAAAAAGGCTATGGCCAGGTCGTCGCCACGATGGCCGTCATGCAGGCCGGTCAAGCCTACCTGCCGCTGCACGTGGAATGGCCGGCCGGCCGCATCGACACCATCCTGCGCCAGGGCGAAGTCGCTACCCTGCTGGTTTCGGCCAAACAGGCCGCGTGCGCCGAGATCCGGGCCACCCTGGCGGACGCGTACCGCCTGCTCGTCATCGAAGACCTGCTGGCGCAAGCCGAAGCTCCGGCGGTGGCGCTGCCCGACGTAGCGGCGGACGACCTGGCATACGTCATCTTCACGTCCGGCTCCACCGGCGTGCCGAAAGGCGTCAGCATCAGCCATCGCGGGGCATTGAACACCATCGACGCCGTCAACCGCCGCTTCCATGTGGGACCGCAGGATCGCGTACTGGCCCTGTCGGAGCTGAGCTTCGACCTGTCCGTGTACGACCTCTTCGGCCTGCTGGCCGCCGGCGGCGCCATTGTCTTCCCCGACCAGGACAAGACCAAACAGCCGGAACACTGGCTGGACCTGATGCAAACGCATGGCGTAACGATCTGGAACACGGTGCCGCAACTGGCCGAACTGATGGCCGAGCAAGGAGCGTCGTTGCCGGCACTGCGCGTCGCGATGGTCAGCGGCGACTGGGTCCCGACCGGCCTGGCCGCGCGCTTGAAAGCCTGCGCACCAGGCGTGCGCGTGATGAGCCTGGGCGGCGCCACCGAAGGCAGCATCTGGTCGATCTGGCATGAGATCGAGACACCGGTCCCGCACAACTGGACCAGCATTCCGTATGGCGTGGCCATGCCGAACCAGAAGATGTACGTCATAAACGACGGCGAGCATTGCCCTGTCGGCGTCATCGGCGAAATCCATATCGGCGGTGCCGGCGTCGCGTTGAACTACTGGGGCGACGCGGCCAAGACGGCCGCCAGCTTTTTCCAGCACCCGACGCTTGGCCGGCTGTACCGCACGGGCGACCTGGGGCGCTGGCACCGCGACGGCTACATCGAGTTCGCCGGCCGCAAGGATACGCAACTGAAGCTGCGCGGCTACCGCGTCGAGCTGGGCGAGATCGAGCATGCCATGGCGGCGCTGGCTGATGTCAAGCAGGCCGTCGTGGTGGCCAAGGACGATCCGAGCCTGGGCACGAAATACCTGGCGGCTTACTACGTGTCAGCCGCGGCACAGGACCACGAGGTAATGAAGTCAGCCCTGCGCCAGTGCCTGCCGGATTACATGATCCCGGCCGTGTTCATGCAGCTGGAGGCGCTGCCGCTGACGGCCAACGGCAAGGTCGACAACGCGCGCCTGCCGGCACCGGACGTCCGCACGGAACACAGCTACGTTGCGCCGCGCAGCGAGCAGGAACAGGCGATGTGCGTCCTGTGGGCGAACGCGCTGGGCCTGACGCCGGAACAAGTCGGCATCCGCGACGAGTTCTTCCAGCTGGGCGGCGACAGCATCATCAGCATCCAGCTGAGCAGCAAACTGCGCCAGCAACTGGGCGTGGCCGTCACGATCCAGGACATCTTCACGTACAAAACCGTCGAGGGCCTGTGCCAGTACCTGCAGCGCCAGGCCGATGCACCGGCTCGCACCGTCCAGTCGGAACAGGGCCAGCTCGAAGGCGGCTTTGCGCTGCTGCCGATCCAGTCCTGGTTCTTCCAGAGCGATTTCGCGGCCGCGCGGCACTGGAACCAGGCCTTCCTGATCCGCACGCCGGCGCTGGACGAAGCGCGCCTGCGCGGCGCGCTGCAGACTGTCGTGGCACAGCATGATGCGTTGCGCCTGCGCTTCCACGACGGCCTGCAGCATTACACCGCGCCTGCCGCGGTGGCCCTGCGCACCCTCGACGTCAGCGCCATCGACGCGGCCGAGCTGCAGGACACGCTGACGGCCTGGCAGGCCGGCTTCGACCTGGTCGCCGGCCCCGTGCACGCATTTGGCTACCTGCACGGCTATGCCGACGGCAGCGCGCGCGTCTTCATGGCGCTGCACCACCTGGTCGTGGACACCGTCAGCTGGCGCGTGCTGGCCGACGACCTGCACGCCGCGTACGAGGGCGAGGCCCTGCCCGCCAAGCTGACCAGCTATCGCCAATGGGTGCAGGCGGTGGAACGCTATGAGGTGACCCAGCGCGCGGAACTGCGCTACTGGATGCAGGAACTCGACAGCGCCGAGCCGCTGCCGCTGGCCGTCGTTCCCGGTCCCGTCAGCGACCACGAGGTGACGCTGGATCGCGCCCTGACCGCCAGCCTGCTGCAGCACTGCAATGGCGCCTACCACACGCAGATCAACGACCTGCTGCTGACGGCGTTCGCCCACGCGCTGCAGGCCGTCAGCGGCCGCGCCACCCACCACATCCTGCTGGAGGGCCACGGCCGCGAGGATATCGACAGCACGCTCGACGTGTCGCGCACCGTGGGCTGGTTCACCACGCTGTTCCCGGTGGCGCTGACCGCCCGCGACGACCTGGGCGCCAGCATCAAGGCCAACAAGGAATACCTGCGGGCGGTGCCGAACAAGGGCATCGGCTTTGGTGCGCTGATGGGCTACGCGCAGCCGAAGCTGCCGGCGATCGCCTTCAACTACCTGGGCCGCATGGATGGCGGCCAGGCCGGCACCTGGGACATCTGCGCCGAGCCGGCCGGCGTGGCGATCGCCCCGGAAAACGCGTTCAGCAACGACATCGGCGTCGTCGCCATGGTGCAGGGCGAGCAACTGCGCTGCCAGTTGTACACCCGCTTCGGCGCCGCCGTCACGCGGCAACTGGCGGAGGCCTTCGAGGCGCAGCTGGCGGCCATTGTCCAGCACTGCGCCGGCGTGCGCGGCGTCGAGTACACGGCCAGCGATTTTGCCGCCGTGGCCAGCGAAAACGACCTGGCCCAGCTGCCGCTGCTGCGGGGCGAGGACGCCGACGGCTGGTTCGACATGACGGCCGTCCAGCGCGCCTACCTGGTGGGCCGCCTGGGCAACTACGAGATCGGCAATATCTCGAACCACATCTACAACGAGTACTGCTACCGCCGGCTCGACGTGGCGGCGCTGCAGCGCGTGCTGGACACGCTGATCGCCCACCACGACGTGCTGCGCACCGTGTACTCGTTCGAGCGGCTGCAGCAGCGCTGCCTGCCGCTGGCGCAGACCGCGCCCTTCAAGGTCCGTGTCCACGAATGCCACGGCCAGGGCCGCAGCGAAGCGGCGCTGGACGCCGTGCGGGCACGCCTGTCGCACAAGGTCTATGACGCCACGACCTTCCCGTTGTTCACCTTCGAGGTCAGCCGCTTCGACGACTGCGACGTGCTGCACATCAGTATCGACCTGATCCTGCTGGACGCGCAGAGCCGCCAGGCGCTGTTTACCGAAATGGACCGGCTGTACCGCGATCCTTCCGCGCAGGTCGCGCTGCCGGCCATCGGCTTCAAGGACTACCAGGACTACATCGGGCACCTGAAGCATTCGCGCTGGTACGAGGCCGACCGCCAGTACTGGCTGGACAAGCTGCCGGCCATGCCCCTGCGGCCGGAGCTGCCGTTCCTGGTGGCGCCGGAGTCGATCGTCACGCCGCAGTTCAGCGACCACACGCTGTACGTCGAACACGCCACCTGGCTGCGCTTCAAGGAGCAGTCGCGCAAGTACGGCGTGTCGTATTCGTCGGTGCTGCTTGGCCTGTATGGCGCCGTGCTGGCGCACTTCTCCGGCTACCGCGAATTCCTGATCACGATGACGGTGTTCAACCGCTACGCCGTGCACGAGGACGTGAATCGGCTGTGGGGCGACTTCACCAGCACCAACCTGTTCCACTTCCAGGACTTCGGCAGCGACTTGCTGAAGACCTTGAAGCAGTCGCACGACACGATGTGGCAGGACATCGACCATGGCCTGTTCAACGGCATCGACGTGCAGCGCGAGCTGGCACGCCGTCACAAGCTGGACGGTAACAAGGCCGTGTCGCCGATCGTGTTTACCGGCATCGTCGGCAACCTGCTGGACCAGACGGAGAAATCGTACTGGCTGGACGACAGCGAGATCGTCGAGCAGCGCGACTGGAGCGCGCAAACTTCCCAGGCCTGGATTGACCTGCAGGCGATCGAGGTCAACGGCCAGTTCATGAGCAAGTGGCTGTACGTCGACCAGTTGTTCAGCAACGAGTACATGGGCGAGATGAACACCCTGTACTGCGCGCTGATCCGCCACCTGGCCGCAGCGGACTGGGAAACGCTCACCGACCTGTTCCGCCTCCCGGCCCAGGCCGAGGCGCTGATCGACAACGCCAACGCGGCCGTGCAGGAGACCAGCGAAGGCACGCTGTTCGACCGCTGCGAACGCAGCGACGCCGTCGCCGTCATCGACAGCCAGGGCGAGTACACCTACGCCCAGCTGCTGGACGACAGCGCAAGGCTGGCCCGCCACCTCGTCGGCGGTGCCGGCGCGCTGGTCGGCGTGCTGTGCGAAAAAGGCTACGGCCAGGTCGTCGCCACGATGGCCATCATGCAGGCCGGTAAAGCCTACCTGCCGCTGCACGTGGAATGGCCGGCCGGCCGCATCGACACCATCCTGCGCCAGGGCGAGGTCACGACCCTGCTGGTTTCGGCCAAACAGGCCGCGTGCGCCGGGATCCGGGCCACCCTGGCGGACGCGTACCGCCTGCTCGTCATCGAAGACCTGCTGGCGCAAGCCGAGGCGCCGGCAGTATCGCTGCCCGAGGTGGCAGCGGACGACCTGGCATACGTCATCTTCACGTCCGGCTCCACCGGCGTGCCGAAAGGCGTCAGCATCAGCCATCGCGGGGCATTGAACACCATCGACGCCGTCAACCGTCGCTTCCATGTGGGACCGCAGGATCGCGTACTGGCCCTGTCGGAGCTGAGCTTCGACCTGTCGGTGTACGACCTCTTCGGCCTGCTGGCCGCCGGCGGCGCCATCGTCTTCCCCGACCAGGACAAGACCAAACAGCCGGAGCACTGGCTGGAGCTGATGCAAGCGCATGGCGTGACGATCTGGAACACGGTCCCGCAACTGGCCGAACTGATGGCCGAGCAAGGCGAGTCGTTGCCGGCACTGCGCGTCGCCATGGTCAGCGGCGACTGGGTGCCGACCGGCCTGGCCGCGCGCCTGAAAGCCTGCGCGCCGGACGTGCGCGTGATGAGCCTGGGCGGCGCCACCGAAGGCAGCATCTGGTCGATCTGGCATGAGATCGAAACGCCGGTCCCGCACAACTGGACCAGCATTCCGTACGGCGTGGCCATGCCGAACCAGAAGATGTACGTGCTGAACGACGGCGCGCACTGCCCTGTCGGCGTGATCGGCGAGATCCATATCGGCGGCGCCGGCGTGGCGTTGAACTACTGGGGCGACGCGGCCAAGACGGCCGCCAGCTTCTTCCAGCACCCGACGCTTGGCCGGCTGTACCGCACGGGCGACCTGGGGCGCTGGCACCGCGACGGCTATATCGAATTCGCCGGCCGCAAGGACTCGCAACTGAAGCTGCGCGGCTACCGTGTCGAGCTGGGCGAGATCGAGCATGCGCTGGCAGCACTGCCGGGCGTGCGCCAGGCGATCGTGCAGGCGCGCGACGACCAGTCCACTGGCGTGAAATTCCTGGTGGCGTACTACGTCGCCGAGGAGGAGTTGGCCGAGGATGCCCTGAAGGCGGCGCTGCGCCGCAACCTGCCGGAGTACATGATCCCCACGTGCTTCCTGCACCTGCCAGCCATGCCCCTGACGGCCAACGGCAAGGTGGACGCCACGCGCCTGCCCGCCCCCGACCGCAGCCGCGAACCTGCGCGGCTGCAGCCGGCCAGTGCGCTGGAAGCGCAGTTGTGCGAGATCTGGAGCGAGGTGCTGGGCATCGACCGCGCACAGATCGGCATGGAGGACAACTTCTTCGACCTGGGCGGCAATTCGATCCTGATGATCCGCATGAAGTCGCGCATCGACAAGGTGCTGCAGCACGGCGACCTGCAACTGACCGACCTGTTCAAGTACACCAGCGTGGCACAACTGGCCGCGATCCTGGACGGCGACCGGCAAGCGACGCAAGCAGCGCCGGCACCGGCGGCGCGACAGCATACCGGCATCGAGACCGATATCGCCGTCGTCGCCGTCAACGGCAGCTTCCCCAAGGCGGCCGACGTGGCCGGGTTCTGGGACAATATCGTCAACGGCGCGGAATGCTTCGACACGCTGGACCTGGCCTCCTGCGAACTGCAGGGCGTGCCGGCCCGCTTCGTGCAGCATCCGGACTACGTGCCGACGGGCGGCAGCGTGGCCGACATCGACAAGTTCGACCCGGCGTTCTGGAACCTGTCCGTCAACGACGCGAAACTGATCGATCCGCAGATCCGCAAGTTCCTCGAGTGCGCCTGGCAGGCACTCGAGCTGGCGGGCCACATCCGCGACCGCCGCCAGCTGTCGATCGGCGTGTATGCCGGCATGAGCGAAAGCAAATACAGCGAAGCGCGCATCCACGGCAATCCGGAACTGGCCGATGGCCTGATGACGTTCGGCACGGCGCACCTGAACGAGAAGGACTACCTGGCCACGCGCATCAGCTACCTGCTCGGCCTCACCGGTCCGGCGCTGAACATCAACACGGCCTGCTCCACGTCGCTGGTGGCGATTGCCGAGGCGTGCAAGAACCTGTCGTTCGGCGAATGCGACGTGGCCCTGGCCGGCGGCGTCTCGCTGCCGATGCCGGACAACCATGGCTACCTCTACCAGCCGGGCGGCATCTTCGCACGGGACGGCCACTGCCGCACGTTCGACGACCAGGCCAGCGGCACGGTCGGCGGGGCCGGCGTCGGTGTCGTCGTGCTCAAGCGCCTGAGCGACGCGGTACGCGACGGTAACAACGTCATCGCCGTCGTCAAGGGCTATGCGGTCAACAACGACGGCGACCGCAAGGCCGGCTACATGGCACCCAGCATCGTCGGCCAGGCGCGCTGCATCGCCGATGCACAGCGCCGCGCCAACATCGATGCTGCCAGCATCGGCTATGTCGAGTGCCATGGCACCGGCACGGCCATCGGCGATCCGATCGAGATCGCGGCGCTGCACGACGCGTTCAGCGCCAACGCGGGTCCGGGCGGTTACGCGTGCAAGCTGGGCGCCGTCAAGGCCAATATCGGCCACGCGGCCAGCGCGGCCGGTGTCGCCGGCTTCATCAAGGTCTGTGCCATGCTGCAGCGGAAGCTGATCCCGGGCCAGATCAACTTCGCCGGCGCGAACGCGGCGATCAACCTGGAGCGCACTTCGTTCGCCATCCCCACGCAAACGACACACTGGGACGTGGCCGACGGCATGCCCCGCCGTGCCGGCGTCAGCTCGTTCGGCTTCGGTGGTACCAATGCCCACGTGATCGTCGAGGAATTCGTCGCGCCGGCAAGCCAGGACATGGGTGCCGACGGCTACGTGTCCGTTCCCGTGACGGGCAAGAGCGCCGCCGCCGTGCAGCGCTATTGCGACGCGCTGGCCACGCACGTGGAGCGCCACGCCGACCTGTCCGTGGCGGACGTCGCCTGGACGCTGCAGCACCGGCGCGAGCATTTCGGCTACCGCAAGGTGGTGGCGGCGCGCGACCGGGCCGGCCTGGTTGCCGCGTTGCGCGCCGCCACGCCGGTACTGCAGGCCGGCCGCGAGCAGCCGACGCTGGTGTTCATGTTCTCCGGCCAGGGCAGCCAGTACGCCAACATGGGGCGCACGCTGTACGACACGGAGCCTGTCTACCGCGACACCGTCGACACCTGCGCCCGCATCGTCTCCGCGGTCGCCAAGTGCGACTTCCTGGCGTTGCTGTTCCCGGCCACGCCGTCGGATGCATTGACCCAGACCCGCTGGAGCCAGCCGGCACTGTTCGTGACCGGCTACGCGCTGGCGCGGCTGCTGGCCTCGAAAGGGATCGAGCCGGCGCTGGCTATCGGTCACAGCATCGGCGAATACGTCGCCGCCACCTTGGCGGGCGTGTTCACGCTGGAGGACGCACTGTTCGTCGTCACCAAGCGGGGCGAATTCATGCAGCGGATGGCGGCGGGCAGCATGCTGTCCGTGCAGGCCGGCGCCGACGAACTGGCCGCCCTGCTGCCGGCGCAGTTGTCCGTCGCGCTGCACAACGGCCCACGCAACGTGGTCGTCGCCGGCCCGACAGAGGCGATCGAGGCGTTCGAGGGCACGCTGGCGCAGCGCGAAGTGCCGTGCGTGCGCCTGCACACGTCGCATGCCTTCCACAGCCCCATGATGGCCGACGCGGCGGCAAGGCTGGGCGAGCTGCTGCGCGGGATTCCCCTGCGCGCACCGCAGCGGCGCTTCATTTCCAATGTGACGGGCGCCCCCATCACGGATGCGGAAGCATGCTCGCCCGAGTACTGGGCGCGCCACCTGCTGCAGCCGGTCCGCTTCGGCGCCGGCATCGAGACCGTGCTGGCACTGGCGCCGAACCCGATCCTGCTGGAGCTGGGCCCGGGCCGCGTGCTGGGCACGCTGGCACGCCAGACGGCGCCCGGCGTAGCGTGCGTGGCCACGCTGCCGGCCGCGAAGGACGACGCGGACGATGCGCAGGCCTTCCACCAGGCCGTCGGCGCGCTGTGGAGCCTCGGCTACGGGATCGACACGGCACGCTGCTGGGAAACCAGCGGCCGGCAGGTCGTCCTGCCGCCCTACCAGTTCGATCGCACGGTGTGCTGGCTGCCGTTGCCAAGCCGGCAGCAGCAGGTGGATGTCGTCGCTGCCGTCGCTGCCCCGACGGCGCCTGCGGACCACGGTCCCGGCGCCACCGAGCGCCTGGTCGCGCAGGCGTTCCAGCGCGTGCTGGGCAACGACACGCTGGACGCGGCAACCAGCTTCTTCGAGGTGGGCGGCAACAGCCTGTCCGCGCTGCACCTGGCGGCCATGCTGAACAAGGTTTTCGACCTGTCGCTGTCGCTGGCGGTACTGCACCGGCACCCGTCCATCGCCGCGCTGGCGGCCTATATCGACGCCAACCGCGGCAGCTATCGGGCGCTGGTCGACCTGAACGGCGCGCGCGGCAAGGAGCGGCTGTTCATGTTCCACCCGGGGATCGGCGGCTGCGAGGTGTACACGGACCTGGCGCGCAGCCTGGCCGACGACTTCCATTGTCACGGCGTGGACGCGTACAACCTGCACCATGACGACAAGATCGCGGACCTGCGCGAACTGGCCGCGTACTACCTGGCGCGCATCGACGAGTTGTGCGCCCAGGCGCCCGACCGCGTCATCCGCCTGCTGGGCTGGTCGCTGGGCGGCACCATCGCGATGGAAGTGGCGGCCCAGCTGGAGGAGCGGGGCCACCGCAACATCCAGCTGTACCTGCTCGACACCGTGGTGGACGACGCCACGCTGGCGGCCATCAAGGGCGATCCCGGCTACGTGTCCGGGCTGGAGGAAGACTACCGCACCTTCCTGCAAAGCCAGGACTACCCGGCCGCGCACATCGAACGCAGCCTGCCCACTATCGGCCTGGCGGTGCGCTTCGAGGCCACGCCCCTGTCGCGCAAGCTGCGCCATGCCGACGTGCTGCTGCTGAAAGCGATGACGGTGGACGCGGAACTGGCCGACAGCCGGCTCAAACGCTTGTTCGAGCATGCGACCGCGCTGGCGGCCAGCAATGTGGACACGCTGCTGGCCACGCCGCAAACCCAGCTGCAGGTGGTCAACCTGGACGCCTGCCACCACAACGACATCCTCGACGACTACCGCGCGATCCACCAGTTGCTGTTGCAGAGCATCCGCACCGGCCGCGCCCACGCCGTCGACTACGCCATCAAATAAGGAACCCACGATGACCAACCTGAAGTGGTTCAACCCGCCGCGGCACAACCCGGCCGCCCGCGTCAACCTGTTGTGCTTCCACCATGCGGGCGGCGCCGCCTCGTTCTACAAGAAGTGGCCGGCCGCGCTGTCGCCGCTGGTGCAGGTCCTGCCGGTGCAGATGCCGGGCCGCGAGACCCGCTACGACGAAGCCTTCGCCCCCAGCATCGGCGCCATGGTGGACGAGCTGCTGCGCCACCAGCACGCCTTTGCCGACAAGCCCTACGCGCTCTTCGGCCACAGCCTGGGCGCGCTGTTCGGCTTCGAGCTGGGCCGCCGCCTGGCCCGGGTGGGCGCAGCGGCACCGCGCTTCCTCGTCGCATCGGGCCACGGTGCCCCGCGCGCCGAGCCGGCCGTCGAGCAGTTGCACGGGCTGCCGGACCGCCAGTTCGTCGACCGCATGCGTGAGAAGTACGGCGGCATCAGCGACGAGGTCATGGCCTCCGAGGAACTGCTGGACTTCCTGCTGCCCCGCTTCCGGGCCGACATTCGCATAGCGGAACAGCACGTAAGCCAGGACGACACGCCGGTACGTTTCCCAGTCGTCGCGCTGCACGGCCGCGCGGACCAGTCGGTGTCGATGGCGGACGTGCAGGGCTGGCAGGACAAGACCGCCGCCAGGGTCAGCATCCACGAGTTCGACGGCGACCACTTCTTCATCGAGACCAACGAACGCCAGGTGATCGGCGTCGTCAACAAGCTGCTGGGCGACCAGCTGCGCAGCCTGGAAGCATGACTTCCCGGCCCACTGCTTTCATTTATCAGGAAAAACCATGCTGAAACGTTTGATCAAGCTGTTCCAATTCGTCAGGACGTGCCTGTGGAGCGGCCGCGCCAACATCACAAAACTGTGGCTGGCGCTCGCGCTGGACCTGCTGACCTCCACCATCAAGGTCGGCGGCCCGATCCTGCTGGTGCGACACTTGATGGCCGCCGGCGACATGACGGCCGCGCTGACGGCCGAAGTGGGCGCGGCCATCGCGTTCATCTTCGTCGCGGTCAACCTGCTGCCCATCGCGCGCGGCTACCTGCTGTCGTCGGTGCGCTCGACCACGCAGACGACCCTGCTGGAAAACCTGCTGCGCAATACCTACGGCATGAAGCTGGACGAGCACCTCTCGTCGCCGACCGGCAGCTTTCCCCAGCTGCTGACGGCCGTCTACAGCAACGTGGAAAAGGTGGTGCCCACGCTGCATGGCGAACTGGCGCCGGCCGTGCTGGACCTGGTCGCCATCTTTGTCGGCCTGTTCCTGATCCATCCCGTCGCGGGCCTGATCGGCGTCGGTGCGCTGTGCCTGTATGTCACGTCCGCGTCGTACAATGCGGCGCGCATGGGCGACGCCAGCAAGAAGCGCCTGGGCGCGGCCTACGGTGCCTATGGCGGCCTGCTGGCCGCCATAGGTCGCTACCGCGTGGCGCACCAGTTCGGCAACGTCGAGTACGAAGTGGGCAAGGCGCGCACGGTGCTGAACGTGCAGAAGGACGCGTTCCAGGCGCTGCACCGCACGGAAGTGCTGTGCGGCTTCCGCAACAACGTGATCGCCATCGTGGCGATGGCGGGCATCGGCGCCTATGCCTTCCTGAGCTGGCAGTCGGGCCAGGCGACGCTGCAGGACGCGATGCTGGCGGCCTATTTCGCCACCATCCTGAACGGCCCGCTGCGCGCGCTCGGCAAGAGCCTGGAGCAGGTGTACGTCGATTCGATCGAATGCGAGAAGATCATCGACTTCACCAATGCCGGCGCGGGCCTGGGCCAGCGCGCCAACGCGCGCGCCTACCAGGCCAAGGGCGCGCCTTGCGTGGAGTTCCGCAACGTCTCGTTCGCGTACGAGTCGAACAAGGCCAAGCAGACGCTGGACGGCGTCAGCTTCCAGGTGCGCGCCGGCCAGACGGTGGCGATCGTGGGCGAAAGCGGCGCCGGCAAGTCGACGCTGGTCAACCTGCTGCTGCGCTACTACGTGCAGGACGCGGGGCAGATCCTCGTCGACGGCACCGACATCCGCGACCTGACGGCCGCCTCGCTGCGCTCGGAGATCGCGGTGGTGTCGCAACATGCGGACCTGTTCCAGGGCTCGATCGCGGACAATATCGCCTACGGCAACTGGGGCGCGAGCCGGGAAGCGGTCGAGCGGGCCGCCCGCTCCGGTGGCCTGGACGAGTGGCTCGACTCGCCCGAGCGCAACCTGGACGAACAGGTGGGCAGCAGCGGCGACAAGATCTCGGGCGGCCAGAAGCAGCGCGTGGCGCTGGCCCGCGCGCTCTTGAAGGGCGGCAGCATGTTCCTGCTGGACGAAGCCACTTCGGCGCTGGACGTGGGGACGGAAAAGGAGATCCTGCACCGCGTCGACGGCCTGACCGCGGGCAAGACGGTGCTCGTCATCACGCACCGGATCACGAACATCGTCAATGCGGACTGGATCGTGTACCTGCGCGAAGGCCGCGTGGCCGAACAGGGCACTTTCTTCGACCTGCTGGCCCGGCAAGGCCTGTTCTATCGCCAGCTGCAGGTCGAATGCGACAAGCTGGGCGTCAGCATCGACGACCTGGACGTCAACCTGAAGGGCCGGCTGGCGCAAGTCGCCTGACCATTTTTTTCGGATTTATTTCGGAGTCATCCCATGTCTTACTCATCACTGCATCAATTCGGCTGGTCCAACCTCTTCATGCAACAGCTGTCGTACGACGAACTGTGCGCCGACGACACGATCGACAACATCTTCCGCATCACGGCCATCCACCGCAACCGCGTGGAAGCGATGGGCGTGAATGGCGAAGCGTCCATCATCGTGCCGCCGCAGTTCCAGCCCGTCAGCCAGAACCTGGCGGTGGGCGACTGGGTGATGGCGGAAATGGCCAACGAACACTTCCGCCTCGAACGCATCCTGGAGCCGAAGAACCGGGTCCGCCGCATCAACAACGGGCTGCCGCAGGTGATCGCGGCCAACGTCGACTACCTGTGGATCATCACGAGCGCGAACGAGGAGTTCAACGTCAAGCGGCTGGAGCGTTACCTGGCGCTGGCGCACGAATTCGACATCGTGCCGGCCGTGATCCTGACCAAGACCGACGTCTGCGACGACCTCGATCACTACCTCGACCGGCTGCGCGAGCTGGGTGCCGACAACGTGCACGCGCTCAGCGTCAACACGCCCGGCACGGTGGACGTGCTGCACGCCTACATGCACGAGGGGACAACCATCGCACTGGTGGGTTCTTCCGGCGTGGGCAAGTCGACCCTGGTCAACGCCATGTTCGACCTGACGCTGCCGACGCGCGAAATCCGCGAGGACGACGCCCACGGCAAGCACACGACCACGCACCGCGAGCTGTACTTCGCCGGCAACGGCGTGGCGATCATCGACACCCCGGGCATGCGCGAGCTGCAGCTGTACGACAGCGAGCAAGGCATCGAGCGCACCTTCAGCTCCATCGTGGAGCTGGGCGAGCGGTGCCGCTACAGCAATTGCGGCCACGACAACGAGCCTGGCTGCGCGATCCGCCAGGCCATCGCCGACCGCGTCATCACGCAGGCGCACTTCGACAACTACCTGAAGCTGGTCAAGGAGGAGGAGTCGCAGAAGCGCCGTTCGCTGGGCGCGCACGTCGTCAAGGAGCACACCCGCGAGTACTTCAAGAAGATCCACAGCAGTAACAAGGTCAAGTACTAAGCCGCTGCCACGACGACAATCGACTGGGGACAACGCATGTGGATCATTCAGCTTTGCATCATCATCCTGGCAGCGGGCCTGTGCGGCGCGCTGGCCAAACGCCTGGGCCAGAGCCGCGTGGTGGGCGAAATCGCCGCCGGCCTGCTGCTGGGACCACCCTTGCTGGGTGCAATGGGCAGCGAGGCCTACCACGCCGTGTTTTCGCCCGGGGCGGCGCCCATCATGGCGAAGCTGGGCGAACTGGGACTGGTGCTGCTGATGTTCCAGCTCGGCCTGCACCTGGACCTGCGCTCGCTGCGCGAGCAGCGCCGCGTGCGCGTACCCGTGCTGGTGGCCCTGATGGGCATCGCCTGCCCGTTTGTCATCGGCTGCGGCATCGCGCTGCTGTCGCTGCCGGTGCTTGCCGTGGAGATCGCGCCCCTGCCCTACGTGCTGTTCTGCGGCGTGACGTTGTCCATCTCCGCGGTGCCGGTGATGGCGCGCATCGTCGTCGACCTGGGCATGACGGGCACATCGACGGCGGCCATCGCGCTGACGGCCGCCACGCTGACGGACGCCCTCGGGTGGCTGATGCTGGCCGTCGTGGCCGCGCTCAGCGCCGGTGTACTGGTCTGGCACGACATCCTTCGCAACGTCGTGCTGCTGGTGGTGTTCGCGGCCGTGTCGATGCTGGTCGTGCGGCCGTTGTGGGCACGGCTGTTCCGCACTGCGCAGACGCCGGCCGAGGTGGGCCGGCTGCTGCCGGCCGTGTTCTGCTATGTGATGCTGTCGGCCTGGGCCACCTCCGAGATCGGCTTCCACAGCGCGTTCGGCGCGCTGGTCGCGGCGCTGGCCTTGCGCGACATCCCGGCCTTCTCGCGCGAGTGGTCGCAGCGGGTGGACGGCTTCGTCGAACTGATCCTGATGCCCGTGTTCTTCGCCTATGCAGGCCTGAAGGCGGACCTGGGCTCGATTCCGTCCGACAGCTTCTGGCCCTGGTGCGGCCTGTTCCTGCTGGGCGCGATCGTCGGCAAGTTCGGCGGCAGCTATTGGGGCGCCCGCATGGCCGGCGTGCAGCGCCATGAAGCATGCATGATCGGTTCGCTGATGAATACGCGCGGCCTGATGGAACTGATCGTGCTGACGATCGGCCTGCAACTGAAGGTGCTGCCGCCGGCGGTGTACACGATGCTCGTCATCATGGCGCTCGTGACGACGGCGTTGACGGTGCCGACGCTGCGCTTCCTGGCGCGCAGCAAGGACGGGGTGCGCGGCGCGGGCGTACGGACGCCGGCCGAGGTGCCTTAGAGGCATGGCACGTGCCCGTGGCCGGGCACGTGCGGCGCGGGATTACTGCAGGTGCTTGGCGAGGAAGCGCTCGACCCGCTTGTAGAAGTCGATGCGGTTGTTCTCGTGGTACAGGCCGTGCCCTTCGTTCGGGTACACGACCCATTCCGGCGGCGTGGCCAGCGCGCTGCGCAGGCGCTGCGCATGCTCCACCGGCACGCGCCGGTCCTCATAGCCGTGGGCGATCATCAGCGGGTTCTTCAGCTTGTCCGCCAGCGCCACCGGAGAGTTCTGTTTCAACACGTCCGCATCCTTGTCCGGATCGCCGATCAGCGTGCGCAGGTCGTAGCGCAGGCTGTATTCGGAAAAATCGCCGCGCGCCGACGTGAACATCAGGTTGATGTCGCTGACGCCGAAGTAATCGATCCCGCAGCGGAACAGTTCCGGGTGGCGGATCAGGCCCATCAGGGTGGCATAGCCACCATAGCTGCCGCCCATGATGGCGATGCGCTTGGGATCGGACCAGCCCTGCCTGATCGCCCACTGGGCCGTGTCGGCCAGGTCGTCCTGCATGCTGCGGCCCCACTGGCGCCAGCCGGCCTGGAAGTGCTTGAAGCCGAAGCCGGTACTGCCGCGGAACTCCGGCTCCAGCACGACATAGCCGCGCGACGCCAGGAACTGCGCTTCGCTGTCCCACTCCCACGAGCCGCCCCGTACCCACGGACCGCCATGCACCAGCACGACGGTCGGCAGCGGGCCTTTCGGTTTACCCGGCGGCATGGTGATATAGACGGGAATCCGCAGGCCGTCGCGGGCCGCGAAGCGCTGGAAGTCGCGCGTGCCCATCTCGGCGCGCTTGATGTCGGGGTGCTGGCTGCCCAGGCTGACAACGGTATTGGCGGCCGGGTGATAGATCAGGTACTGCACGGGGTCGCGGTCCGAGCTCGAACGCACCAGCAATGCCTGCGCGTTGGCGCAGTCGTACTCGCACTCGATCAGGTTGCCCATGCCGGGCACCAGCTTGTCGATCCTTTCCTGCAGCGCCTTCATGGCCGGATCGAACCACACGGTCGATTGGGCATCCGTGGCGATGTGCATGCCCAGCAGCTTTTTCGTCTTGTAGTCCATGATGGGCCGGCCGGAGAAGTCGAACCCGTCGAGCACGACCAGCGGATCGGCCGAGCGCTGGCCCTTGGCGATATCGAAGGTGTACAGCGCCGTAAAGCCCTGGTGGCCAGCCGTCACGTACAACGTGTTCTTGTTGTCGAAGAAGCGCGGCACGATGCGGGCGTCGGTAAAGCAGTCGCCGTTGCTGAGCTGCGACCAGTCCTTGCCGTCCTTGGCGCGGTACGACACGATGCAGCGCCCCTTGTCGGTCGAGGTGGCGATGCGCGGTGTGTCGTCGGCATCGAGCAGCCAGCGGCCCACGCGGGCCGGCTGCGTTCCCGGCAGCAGGTCGGCCAGCTCGCGGGTCCTCGTATTGAGCCGGTACAGGCGCGACGATTCGGGCTGCCGGTCCGTGTTGTTCCACAGGTGCTTCTCGACGATGATGTCGTCCGAGCCGTCGTGCGTACGGTCGTAGAACGAGTAATCGGCCATCAGCACGCGCGACTTCATGTGCGATCCGACGCTTTGCTGGCGATGGTGCCAATTACCGGAGATCAGGTGCGTCAGGAGCGTACCGTCGCGGTTGGCGGCAAATTCGTCGAGGTTGCCCTCGAACTCCACCCGCATATCCTTGACCGTGAAACCGAGGCGCTCGTTGTTAATCCAATGCACTGCCGTAATCGGGGCGTCCTCGCCTTGCGATTCGGCTGCCACCGTCACTTCCGTCAATTTGCGCGTGTCCCGCACGGCGATGATCTGCCGGCGCTTCTCGTTGGTGTACAAGTAAGCCACGTAATGCCCGTTGGGCGAGATCGTTGCCTTGCTAATGGTGGGCATGCCGAAGAAGGCTTCGGCCGGCGGTGCCGCCTGGGCGGCGCCGGCGATGGCGAGCGCTGCGACGGCAGCACTGAATTGACGGGGTTTCATATTATACGCGGATGAATATCGGAACCGACGATTTTCGATGCCGCGATAATATAAAGTCAAGCTGTCAACTATTCCCGGTGATTTTTACTGTTGCGTTAAAGTGGAATCTCTCCAAATATCACGGCTACTAAAAAAGAAGCCGCGTCCCGCGCGGCTTCCCGTTCTGGCTCAAGCCACCTGCGGCAATTTATCGATCATTTTATCGAGGGTCAGCGGATAATCGCGGATGCGAATGCCGGTGGCGTTGTGGATGGCGTTGGCAATCGCCGCCGCCACGCCGCACAACCCCAGTTCGCCCACGCCCTTGGCCTTCATCGGCGACGACATCGGGTCCGTCTCATCCAGGAAGACGACGTCCTGGTGCGGCACGTCCGCATGCACCGGCACCTCGTAGCTGGCCAGGTCGTGGTTGACGAAGAAGCCGACCCGCTTGTCGACGACGAGGTGTTCCATCAGCGCGCCGCCCACGCCCATCGTCATCGCGCCGATCACCTGGCTGCGCGCGGACTTCGGGTTCAGGATGCGGCCGGCCGCGCACACGGCCAGCATGCGCCGCACCCGCACTTCGCCCGTGTACGCGTCCACCGCCACCTCGACGAAGTGGGCGCCGAACGTGGACTGCTGGTATTTCTTGTCCAGGTCGCCGAACTCGATCGTGTCCTCCGCCACCAGCTCGGCGCCCTGCGCGGCCTGGCGCAGCGGCAGCGACTGCCCGCCCGCCTTGACCATGCCGTCGGCGAACTGCGCCTGGGCCGCATCGAGGCCCAGCTTCTGGCAGACGACGTCGCGCAGCTTCACGCACGCCGCATACACGCCGGAAGTAGAGCAGTTGCCGCCCCATTGCCCGCCCGAGCCGGCCGACACCGGGTAGGCCGAGTCGCCCAGCTTCACGGCCACCTTGTCCAGCGGGACGCCCATCATCTCGGCCGCCGTCTGCGCGATGATGGTGTAGCTGCCGGTGCCGATGTCGGTCATGTCCGTTTCGACCGTGACGATACCGTCCGGTCCCAGCCGCACCCGCGCGGCGGACTTGCCGACCAGGTTGTTGCGGAACGCGGCGGCCACGCCCATGCCGACCAGCCAGCGCCCTTCCCTCACCTGGGCCGGCTGCGGATTGCGCTTGTTCCAGCCGAAGCGCTCCATCCCCGTGCGCATGCATTCGACGAAGCGGCGCTGCGAGAACTTGCGCTCGCGCTTTTCCGGATCGACCGTCGTGTCGTTAATGATGCGGAACATGACGGGGTCCATCTTGAGCTTTTCCGCCATCTCGTCGATGGCGATTTCCAGCGCCATCATGCCGGGCGCCTCGCCGGGCGCGCGCATGGCGTTCCCCTCGGGCAGGTCCAGCACCGCCAGGCGCAGCCGGGTCATCCGGTTCGGCCCCGCGTACAGCAGGCGGGTCTGGTTGACGGCCGTTTCCGGCTTCCCGTCCGGCAGGTCGCCCGACCAGCTTTCATGGGCGATCGCCGTGATGCGGCCCTCGCGCGTGGCGCCGATGCGCAGGCGCTGGATGGTGGCGGGCCGGTGCGTCGTGTTGTTGATCATCAGCGCGCGCTGCAGCGCCACCTTGACGGGCCGTCCCGCCGCCTTCGCGCCCAGCGCGGCCAGCAAGGCCTCCGCGCGGATCCACAGCTTGCCGCCGAAGCCGCCGCCGATGTAGGGCGAGATCAGGCGCACGTTCTCCCTGGGCAGGTTGAGCGTCTTGGCCATGTCGCCCACGCTCCAGTCGATCATCTGGTTCGACGTCCAGATCGTGACCTTGTCGCCCTCCCAGCGCGCGATGGACGCATGCGGCTCCATCATCGCGTGGCTCTGGTCCGGCGTCGTGTAGGTCGCGTCCAGTTTTACCGGCGCGCTGTCGAAGGCGCTGGCGAAGGCGCCCGCCTTGGTCTCGGGCGGGTCCTCCTCCTTCTTCGGCACCTTGGCCGTGCCCTTGGCGGCGGCCAGGTCGTAGCGGCCCTTCTCCTCGACGTACTTGACCTTGACCAGTTGCGCGGCTGCGCGCGCCTGTTCGAACGTCTCGGCCACGACCAGCGCGACCGCCTGGTGGTAGTGCTCGATGGCCGGCCCGCCCAGCAGGGTGGCGGTGTTGTACTTGCCTTTGCCGAGCTTGCCGGCGTTGTCGGCCGTGACGATGGCGATGACGCCAGGGGCGCGCTTGGCGGCGGCGGTGTCCATCGACGCGATCTTTCCCTTGGCGATGGCGGAACCGACGACGTAGCCATAGGCGGCGTTGGGTGCCGCCTCGTGCTGCTCGTAGGCGTAGCGGGCGGTGCCCGTGGTCTTGAGCGGCCCGTCGATACGGTCGACGGGGTGGCCGACGACCTTCAGCTGGTCGATCGGGTTGGTGCTGGCTGGCGTGGCAAACTTCATCGCATCATCCTTTCTTTGCTTCCGCCAGCACCGCGTCGAGCGTGCGCCGGACCAGGGGAATCTTGAACGCGTTTTCCGATGTCGTCTTCGCGCCGGCCAGCAGCTGGTCGACGACCGCCTGGCTGCCGCGCGGCAGCTGCGCATCGGCCGCCGGCACGCGCCACGGCTTGTGCGCGACCCCGCCCAGCGCCACGCTGCCGCGGCCGTCCGGCTGGACGATGGCCGCCACCGAGACCAGCGCGAACGCATACGAGGCGCGGTCGCGCACCTTGCGGTAGAACTGCCTGCCGCCGACGGGCTTGGGCAGCGTCACCGCCGTGATCAGCTCACCGGGCGCCAGCGTGTGCTCGACGTGCGGCGTGCTGCCGGGCAGGCGGTGGAAATCGGCGATGGGGATGACGCGCGTGGTGCCATCGGGCTTGACGGTTTCCACGTTCGCATCGAGCACGCGCATGGCCACCGCCATGTCGCTCGGGTGCGTGGCGATGCAGGCCTCGCTGGCGCCGACGATCGCGTGGCCGCGCGTGTAGCCGCCGATGGCGGAGCAGCCGCTGCCCGGGGCGCGCTTGTTGCACGCCATGTTCGTGTCGTAGAAATACGGGCAGCGGGTGCGCTGCAGCAGGTTGCCGGCCGTCGTCGCCTTGTTGCGCAGCTGTTGCGAAGCTCCCGCCAGCAGCGCGCGCGACAGCACGCCATAGTCGCGCCGCACGCGCTCGTGGGCCGCCAGGTCCGTGTTGCGCACGAGGGCACCGATGCGCAGGCCGCCGTCGGCGGTGGGCTCGATGCGGTCGAGGCCCAGGCCATTCACGTCCACCAGGTGGGGCGGCGTTTCGATCTCCAGCTTCATCAGGTCCAGGAGGTTGGTACCGCCGGCGATGAAGCGGGCGCCGTTGACGCGCAGGACGGCGGCCGCGGCTTCGGCCGGGGTGCGCGCACGTTCATAGGTAAACACTTTCATGCCTTCCTCCCGGCCACTTCGACGATCGCATCGACGATGTTGGAATAGGCGCCGCATCGACAGATATTGCCGCTCATGCGCTCGCGGATTTCCTCCTCGGTCAGCTGGGGCGCGCGCGTCAGGTCGTCCGTCACGTGGCTGGGCAGGCCCTTGCGGATCTCGTCCAGCACCGATACGGCCGAACAGATCTGCCCGGGCGTACAGTAGCCGCACTGGTAACCGTCGTGCTTGACGAACGCGGCCTGCATCGGGTGCAGCTTGTCGGGCGTGCCCAGGCCTTCGATGGTCGTCACCTGCGCGCCATCGTGCATGACGGCCAGCGTCAGGCAGGAATTGATGCGGCGGCCGTCGACGATGGCCGTGCAGGCCCCGCATTGGCCCTGGTCGCAGCCCTTCTTGGTACCGGTCAGGCGCAGGTTCTCGCGCAGCGCATCGAGCAGGGTGGTGCGCGTATCGACTTCCAGCTCGCGCCGCTGGCCGTTCACCGTTAGCGCTACCTTGGCCTTGACGGGGGGCGTCGGCATGTCGCTGCGTCCGCCGGCAGGCTGGGCCTGGCCGGCGGCCACCGCGGGAACTGCCGCCACCGTGGCGGAAACGGCGCCCGCGATCAGCAGGTCGCGCCGGGTGAGCTTGATGTCGCTCGGTGGTGCTTCGATAGGGTCATCCATGGTTCGCATCCTGTGGCTGGGTAAGTGGGCAAGGGCCTGGCGGGAGCCAACAGTTATCTTAAATGCATATCCGAAAAGGATTGGCACGTTTGGGTGGCATAGTCTTATGACGCTGGTTCATCAATCCGGCCGCCCTCCACCGCGGGTCTCATGGGGCAGGCACCGGGAAGCGCACCCGCGACCGGCACTTCGATGCCGGTCCTTCGTGCCGGATGAACCGCCAACGACCCGCCCGTGCAAACCCCGGCCCGATGCGGTACCCTGCGCCCTGACCATTTCCCCGGGATCCGATGAAACACCTGTTGAACATCATTGGCTGTATTGCCGTCGTGCTGGCTGTCTTCGGCGTGTTCCTGCCGCTGCTGCCGACGACCCCGTTCCTGCTGCTGGCCTCCGCCTGCTTCGTGCGCGGCTCGCCGCGGCTGCACAACTGGCTGCGCACGAACCGCGTGTTCGGCGCCTACCTGCGCGACTACGAGGACGGCCGTGGCATCCCGCTGCGCGCCAAGGTCGTCGTGCTGGTGCTGATGTGGGGTTCGCTGGGCTGGTCGATGACGCGGGTGCCGGGCCTCGCGCTGGTGCTGCTGCTGGCGGCGATCGGCACGGGCGTGACGGTCTACCTGGTGCGGTACGTGCCGACGATGCGACCGAAGCGCGGGTAGCTCCGTCGGCGTAGAATGCCGTTCTTGCAACTACGGATGTTCCCCATGCGATTTCCCTTCCTGCGCCGGTTCGTTCTGACGGCCGCTTTCCTCGTCGTCGGCGGCGCCAGCGCCGCTCCCCTCTCCTGCAAGGCCGAACTGGGCGAAGCCCGCGCCGCGCAGCTGGTCAAGCAGTGCAGCTATGTGTCGCCCGCCACGCACCCGCCCTGCAGTGCATCCAACAGCTGCCAGCTGATCGAGGGAGAAGTTTTACGCAGCTGTACGCTGCTGGCAGAGAAGGCCCCGGCATTTTGCGACACGCCGGCCCGCAGCGGCACATTCGAGGGCTACCTGGTCTCCGGTGGCGGCATCGACAACATGGGCCTGCGCATCCGCCGCGACGACGGCAAGCGCATCTGGGCGTGGTGCGGCGCCTGCGGCGACTGGTTCCGCGACACCGGCGAAGACGAGATGCAGGACCTGAAGGCGGCCTATCTGGGCAAGCGCGTACGCGTCACGGTCAAGGTACAGCACAATGGCGGCGGGCTGGCCGGTCCGGGCGAGGACGACATGGAGCCCTTTATCCAGTCCGTGCAGTTCATCAAGTAAGGCAAGCCCACGGTGCCTGGCACCAGCGCCACTGGCGTCGCCAGCGTCGCTTACTCGGCCTTCTCGTAGCGCCCGCGCCACCCTTCCGGGTTCGTCACGCGCAGCTTGCCGCCATCTTCCTGCAACGTCATCGTCGTGAACGCCTGCGGCATCAGGGCCAGCGGGTCCGTGACGGTGAAGCCGGCCAGGCGCTGGCCGGCGCGCGCGGGCGGCACCGCCAGCCACTGCCATGCCGCGTCGCTGCCTTCCATGCGCAGGCCGACGCGGGCCCACTGCTCGCCCGCCGGCATCTGCACGATGGCGTCGCCGTTCGGCCGGCTCACGGCCGTGGCGCGCTTGCCGGCCGCGCTCTCGAACTGCACTTCGACGCCGGCCAGCGGCCCCTGGTGGGGGAAGCCGACGATGGCGATCCAGCTGCCCGGTTCCGCCGGCTTGGTGCGGCCATAGTCGTCCTCGCTGAAATTGCGGAACGTGGGCGCCTGCGCCGGCTGCGCGCTGGTCAGCGTGATGTCCTTGCCCGTCACGGCCCACGTGCCGGTCGCCATCTGGTCGTCGGCACCGTAGCTCAGCGACCACTGGAAGCTGCCGTCCGGCTTGAGCAGCAGTTCCGAGCCCACCGCCGTCATGCCGTGCAGGTAGTAATGCCCCGGCAGCGTGCTGCTGGCGGCCGTGGCGGCGACGGGGGCCTTGGCGGCCGGGGCGCACAGCGCGGGGGCGGAAAAGATCAGGGCCAGCAGGGTGGCGGCGGAGGCGAGGATCGTGGACATGGTCGTCGGGTCGGTTGGCAATGTGCGCTATATCGAGGCACTTCGCGCAATTGCAATCCTATCAATAACCGACGGGCACATTCGCACGGCAGACGGCGGCCTGATGGTTGGCTGCCGGAGTACCACGACCGCATCGAGCGCCCGTTTCCGGGACTTTCCCGCGCTCACGCGATTCGCATGCTGGCTACTTTGCCACGCGGATTTCATCGGCCATGAATGCGTATTGCCGTGCGTTGATCGCTTTGATAGCCGGCAGCGTCGCAGCGATGCGCTGGATCAGCCGACATTCTTCCTGGCCGTTCCTGGGCTTGCTGCCGAGGACGCGCATCAGCTCCTGTACCAAAGGCCGCTTTTCGCGCTCAAAAGCCATGAACCTCGGTGAACCAAGGACTTGCAACCAGATCTTCCCACGCTTCTCGTCGCCCCATGATTGCGCTTTTGCACGCGCCTCATAAACGCGGTCCACTTCCGCCTGGTGCCGCTTTTCGTCGCCGCGCATCTCGACCAAGGCGGCTTCGATCTGGCGCTCGACGCCCTTGGCGCCATCGGTCGAACCACAAACCGGATCCTTCGGCTGCGATCGCGGCGGGGATAGCGGCGCAACCGGGCGATTCTCGCATTGCTCGCGAAACTGCGCAGCACGCAGCTTGCTCTCGCTTGCCATCGCCTCGATCGATCGCCCCATTTGCTCATGTCGCTCGACCAGCTTGTTGCTCGCGTCAATCTTTGCGTTGAGCGCTTCCATTGCCGCGCTGTCGCGCCGATCGACTACCGCCTGTTCTTTTTCGATCACCGCATTCAATGCGTTGAACTCGGCCTCCAACGCCTTGATCTCGTCCACCTTGCCGTTGTAGACCTGCGCGCTCTGGTTGAACTCCGTCAATTGCGCCTGGCATTGCGCCTTTCCAGCGGCCGTAAGGGGCTCCTTGGGCGCTGCGCCGGCGACGGCGTGCGCAGGTTGCGCCAGCATCAGCGAGATCGCGCACATCGCCGACAATCCGGACCGTGTCACTGTTCTCCGCATTGTCCCCTGAGTACGCAGCATGGACGCGTCGTGTGGCGAGGTTTTTTTCGAGCAAGGGGAAGAATTCATGGTAGACGGCTTGTGTCGCGAAATATCGAAGGGGGGCTGGTGTAGCCGGACGCAGCCGGTCGCACCAGTTCATTGTACGTTCTTGTTGCCACTTTGCAAGCCTGGGGAGCGTCGGCCCCTACCGCCTTGTGGCAGACTTCATCACATGCCGGATTCGTTCTGTGGCCGAATTCTTTCCTCTTCCATTTCCTCACAATCCGTGGAGCCAACATGATCCCGCACATTCGCCCCGCCGCGATCGCTGTCGCCTTGCTGCTGGCCGCTCCCAGCGCCAGCGCCACCGCCACCGTCACCTACGTCCAGCCGGACAAGATGACGGACGTGCCCCGTTACCCGTCCGACCGGGAACAGATGGAAATCACGTTCCGCGAGCATCTGGACAAATTGTCCGCCCGGCTGCCGGCCGGCCAGCAACTGGTCGTCGAATTCCTCGACATCGACCTGGCCGGCGACGTGTTCCCCCGCGTGCCCGTGCAGGACATCCGCGTGCTGAAGGGCCGTGCCGACTGGCCGCGCATGCACCTGCGCTACCGCATCGAACAGGACGGCAACGTGCTGCGCAGCGGCGAACGGCAGCTGGCCGACCCGAACTACCTGATGACGACCAGCCGCTACGACCGCGAGCTGTATGCGCACGAGAAGGACATGCTGGACGAGTGGTTCCGCAAGGACGTCCTCGGCACCCGCTGACCCGCCGGCGCGGCACTCGTCCGCGCCACCTGCCGCTGTTCCGCAGCTCGAAACGAAGCCCCGTTGTTCCTTGCTTTTCTGATGTCACGGCGCCACACCGGCGCTGAGTTCGCCTGCGCATCCCTGTAGTTGTTGACAGGTACCTCTCATCAAAAATACAGTTTCATTAACGGCCACGTAGTTTCGTCTTACGAAACCTCAGCCGTGGCGCGCGCCATGCAGCGCTGGCCCGCGCTCCACATAAAACAAACAGGAGACAACAGGATGAAGAAGACCATCGCGGCCCTGGCCGTGCTGCAAGCGCTGTCCCTCGATGCCGCCGCGCAGTCCGGCGTCACGCTGTACGGCATCGTCGATGCCGGCGTCACCCACGTGTCCAGCGGCGGCCCGGTGGGCGGGCGCACATCCGTCGAGGCGGGGCAGATGCAGGTGTCGCGCTGGGGCGTGCGCGGCGTCGAGGACCTGGGCAACGGCCTGAAGGCGCGCTTCGGCCTGGAGAGCACGCTGCTCAACGATACGGGCGTGGCCGGCGTGGCGACGGGCACGCCATCGAACACGAGCCTGTTCGACCGCGAGGCCACCGTCGGCATCGCCGGTCCGTTCGGCTCCCTCGACATGGGCCGGCAGAACATCCTGGGCGTGCAGTCCGTCGGCCTGGCCGATCCGATGGGCCTGGCGTTCGCCGCCACCAGCCCGAACGTACTGTTCGCCGCGATGAACCACGCGGGCGTGTACGGACCGTACGGCGCCAACAACGGCGGCACCGCGCTGCGGCAGAACAACTCGGTGCGCTACGTGTCGCCGATCTGGCGCGGCGCCGGCTTCGCGCTGATGCACGGCTTCGGCGAGCAGGCCGGCGATGCCGAGAAAAGCACCTACCAGGGCGCTTCCGCCTTCTACAACAACGGCCCGTTCGCCGTCGCCGGCGCCTATGCGCGCCTGAAGAACGTGACGAACACGGACCGGCTGGCGTCGCACGCGTACGGCATCAAGTACACCACCGGCGTGGCCGTGCTGAAGGGGACGTGGGCGCAGAACCGGCTGGAAAGCACGAGCCGCAAGATCACCATCGTCGGCGTTGGCGTCGACGTGCCCGTCAGCCCGGCCCTGACGTTGACGGGCGCGTTCTACAACACGCGGCGCTCGGGCGACCTGCGCGACGACTCGCAGCAGTACATCGCCATTGCCCGCTACGCCCTCAGCAAGCGCAGCACGGCGTATGCCTCACTGGGCCGCGCCACCACCGATACCGTCGTCACCGCCACGCAGATCAACCTGGCGCAAGGCTTCGTCCCGGTCGGCAGCGATTCGGCCAACCGCTTCACGGTCGGCCTGATGCACCTGTTCTAATCAGCGCGCAGCCGTCGCTTGCGCTTCCTGCAAGGTGCGCCACAGCACCTTGCCGGTCGCGGACTTCGGCAGCGCGGCGCAGAACTCGACCACGCGCGGGCTCTTGTAGGCCGCCATGTTGGCGTGGGCCCAGTCGACGATGTCCTGCTCGCTGACCGTGCCCGCGAAGCCGTCCTTCAACGCCACCACGGCCTTGACGGTTTCGCCGCGGCGCTCGTCGCTGCCGGCCACCACGCACACCTCGCGGATGGCGGGATGGCGGTACATCAGCGCTTCCACCTCGGCCGGCCAGACTTTGTAGCCTGCGGCGTTGATCATGCGCTTCAGGCGATCCACCATGAAGAAATAGCCGTCCTCGTCGATCCGGCCCAGGTCGCCCGTGCGCAGGAAGCGCTTGCCGTCGATCTGCAGGAACACGGCGGCGCTGGCCTCCGGATTGTTCCAGTAGCCCTGCATCACCTGCGGCCCGTGCACGACGATTTCGCCCACCTCGTTCGGCGCCAGCTCCGCCAGCGTGACCGGGTCGATGACGCGCGCATCGACGCCGAAGATGGGAATGCCCAGGCACTGCTTTTTCGGCCGGTCGGGCGGGTTGATGTGGGTGGGCGCGATCGTCTCCGACATGCCGTACCCCTCGACGTAGTCGATGGCCAGCAGGTCGTGCATCTTCTGCGCGATCGCATCGGGCATCGCCGCGCCGCCCCCGCTCATGCGCCGCACCGACGACAGGTCGTATTCGGCCAGCCGGGGACTCGACAGCAGGTCCACCACCATCGTCGAGATCAGCTGGGTTGCATTGACGCGGTAGCGGCGGATGCACTCGGCCGCCGTGTCGCGGTCCCAGCGCGCCAGCAGCACCATCGTGCCGCCGACGAAAATGAGGCCGTTCATGCCGCCCTGCATACCGGTCACGTGGAACAGCGGCAGCGCCGACAGCGCCACCGCATCCTGCTGCGTGCCGAACCACTGCATGCCGGCGATCGCCGTCACCAGCGCGCTGCGGTGCGTGTGCATGCAGCCTTTCGGATAGCCGGTGGTGCCGGACGTGTAGGGCATCACGCACAGGTCGTCCGGACCGGTCGCCACCGGCGCCGGTGCGCCGCTGGCCGGCATGTCACGCCAGGCGGCGACGCCAGGTCCCACGATAGCGCGATACGGCGCGGCCACGAATTCGGGCAGCTTCAGGTCGGTCGGCTGGCGCAGGTAGTCGGCATAGCAGACCGCGATCGCGTGGCGCAGGCCCTGCCCCATCAACGGCTCCACGTGCGCATACAGGTCCTGCGGCACGAAGATCGTGCGCGCACCCGTGTCCTCGACGTAGTGGCGAAGTTCGTCCGTCAGGTTCATCGGGTTGACGGGGACGACCACCGCGCCGGCGCGCAGGATGGCGTAGTACGCCAGCACGAACTGGGGGCTGTTCTGCAGGTACAAGAGCACCCGGTCGCCCGGCGCCACGCCGCACTCGCGCTGCAGGTAGGCGGCGATACGCCCCGTCTCGGCCCAGCACTCGGCATACGTGACGGGCGTGTCGTAGAAGATCATGCAGGGCTTGTCGGGATAGCGCACGGCCGACACTTCCAGGTTGTAGCACAGGGTCGTGGCCGGCACCGTCAGGTGGCGCGGCAGGCCTTTCGGCCAGACGGCGAAATGACGCTCGTTCATGCTGTGGTCTCCGTGATTTTTATGTGATGAGGGATTACTGCGCGGCGCGCCAGCGCGCCAGTTCCAGCTTGGCGATCGCATTGCGGTGGACCTCGTCGGGGCCATCCGCCAGGCGCAAGGTGCGGGCGCTGGCATAGGCATGCGCCAGCACCGTATCCTGGCTGACGCCGGCCGCGCCATGCGCCTGGATGGCCCAGTCGATGACGCGGCACGCCATATTGGGCGCGATCACCTTGATCATCGCGATCTCGCCGGCGGCACCTTTGTTGCCGACGGTGTCCATGCGGTGCGCGGCGTTGAACACCATCAGGCGCGCCTGGTCGATCAGCATGCGCGACTCGGCGATGCGCTCGCGCCACACGCCCTGCTCCGCCAGCGGCCGGCCGAAGGCGTTGCGCGCCAGCGTGCGCCGGCACATCAGCTCCAGCGCCATCTCGGCCTTGCCGATCAGGCGCATGCAGTGGTGGATGCGGCCCGGGCCCAGCCGGCCCTGGGCGATCTCGAAACCGCGCCCTTCCCCCAGCAGCATATGGTCGAGCGGCACGCGCACGTTCTGGAACGTGACCTCGGCATGGCCGTGCGGCGCGTCGTCATAGCCGAACACGCCCATGTCGCGCACGATCGTCACGCCGGGCGTATCCACCGGCACGACGATCATCGACTGGCGGCGGTGCCGCTCGGGATGGTCCGGCGCCGATTTGCCCATGAAGATCATGACCTTGCAGCGGGGATCGGAAGCGCCCGAGATATACCATTTGCGGCCATTCAGCACGTAGTAGTCGCCGTCGCGCACGACGCTGGCCGTGATGTTGGTGGCGTCCGACGACGCCACGTCCGGCTCCGTCATCGCGAAGGCGGAGCGGATCTCTCCGGCCAGCAGGGGCGCCAGCCAGCGCTCCTGGATCGCCGGCGACGCGTAACGCACCAGCGTCTCCATATTGCCCGTATCGGGCGCGGAGCAGTTGAAGACTTCCGCCGCGATGGGCACTCGGCCCATCAGCTCGCACAGCGGCGCGTACTCCAGGTTCGTCAGCCCGGCCCCGTGGCTGGACGCGGGCAGGAACAGGTTCCACAGGCCGGCCGCCCGGGCCTTCGCCTTCAGCCGTTCGATCGTGGCGGGCACGATGAAGGCATTGCCGGCGCGCCGCGCCGCGTCCACCTGGGCGTCATAGTCCGGCACGGCCGGCTCGATCTCGTCGTCGATGAACGTCTTGACGCGCGCCTGCAGTGCCAGCGCGTACTCGGAAAACTGGAAAGTCATGCAGCCTCCATGAGGGATTGAAATCATGCACCGATGCGCTGCGCCATGCGCCACGCCTGTTCCGCCAGTGGGCGCGCGCGGCGGCCCGTCGCCACTGCATCGGCGCTGGCGGCGTTGCCCTGCGCCGCACGCCGGGCGATCCCCTGCAGGATGCCCACCAGCCGGAACATGTTGAAGACGATATGGAATTCCCACTCCTCGGGCGGCACCGCGGCGCGGCCCGTGCGGCGGCAGTAGGCCGCCAGGTAGTCGGCTTCGAGCGGGATGCCGAGATCGGCCAGCGGCTGCCCCGCCAGGCCGCGCGCCACAGGCGGCGCCGTGCGCCAGGCCATGCAGTGATAGGCGAAATCGGACAGCGGATGGCCCAACGTCGACAGCTCCCAGTCCAGTACCGCGAGGATGCGGGGCTCGGTCGGATGGAACACGACGTTGTCGATGCGGAAGTCGCCGTGCACGATGCGGGTTGCGTCGCCGGCCGGGATGTGGCGCGGCAGCCAGTCGATCAGCCGGTCGGCCGCCTCGATGGGTTCCGTCTCGGCGGCGCGGTACTGGCGCGTCCAGCGCGCCACCTGCCGTTCCACGTAGTTGCCGCTGCGGCCGAAATCGGCCAGTCCCAGCGCCGCGTAGTCGACGCTGTGCAGCGCCGCGATCACCCGATTCAGTTCGTCGAACATGGCGGCCCGCTCGGCGGGCGCCATGCCGGGCAGCGTGGGATCGCGCAGGATGCGCCCGTCCACGTGCGCCATCAGGTAGAACGGCGTGCCGAATACTTCCGGATCCTCGCACAGCGCGTAGGCGCGCGGCACCGGCACATCGGAGTTGGCCAGCGCCGCGATGACGCGGTATTCCCGCTCGATGGCGTGGGCCGACGGCAGCAGTTCGCCCGGCGGTTTCGCCCGCAACACCCAGCGCTGCGAACCGGAGGCGACGAGATAGGTCGGGTTCGACTGGCCGCCGGCCAGCCGCGTTACCTGGGGCGCGGCGGCGCAGCCGTCCACGTGCGCGCGCAGGTAAGCGTGCAGGCGATGGGTGTCGGGAAGGGAAGTCGGATGCGTGTCGCTGGTCATGGGCCGCCTGTCGATGATCGCGTTATACCGCTGTGCGAAACTATGTTTTATTTGCAAACCAGTGTAGCAGTGAGAAAAAGTAATGTAAACTCAACTGCGACGCGCCTTTGCGTCCAGGTTTTACCAGGCAAAACTCAGGGAGAGGCATGACGGAACACGAACCAGTACCCGCGGGCTTCGAACGCCTGCAACGCGGCGGACCCTACATGGCAGGATTGGGGGAGTTGTATCTGCGGCAGGACGGCGACAACGTCATCATCGCCATGCGCGTGGCCGAGCGCCACACGAACATGCGCGGGATCGCGCACGGGGGCATGCTGGCCAGCCTGGCCGATACGGCACTGGGCATCGGCCTGACGATGGCGTGCGCCGGCCGGCAATCGTTCGTGACGGTCAGCCTGACCACCGACTATCTCGACGCGGCTCGTCCCGGCGACTGGGCCGAGGCGCACGTGCGGATCGACCGGATCGGCCGCCGCGTGGCCTTTGCCGGCTGCCGCCTGCACGTGGGCGACAAGGTACTGCTGCGCGCCAGCGGCGTGTTCGCGGTGATGCCGCCCCTGCATGCGGAGCAGCTCACCTCGGGTTACTGACGCTGGCGCGGCGCCGTCACGATTCGAGGCGGCGCGCGATCTCGATCAGGCGCGGACGCACCTCGTCCAGCAGGAACTCCTTCGACACGCTGGACGACGGCCCGCCGCAGTTCATCGACATCAGCTGGCTGCCGCCGATCGGCATGAAGCCCACGGCGATGCCGTTGACGTCCTTCTGCCAGTCGCCGAACGACGTGGCGCAGCCGTATTCGCGGTAGTCGGCCAGCCCCCGCTCCAGGCCCACGCGCAGCGCGCCGTGCGCCATCTCGTCCAGCTCCTGCGAGCGCGCCAGGATATCCTTGCGCTCCTGCTCGGAAGCGCGCGCCAGGTAGGCGCGGCCGATCGCGGATGCCGCCAGCGGCAGGCGCGAACCCACCTGCAGCGCCAGCGCCAGCGCGGCCGTGCTGCGGCACACCTCGACATAGATCATCGACAGCCGGTCGCGCATCGCGATCGACACGGTGGTGCCGGAAAACTCGGCCAGCTCCTGCATCATGGGCCGCGCCAGCTGGCGGATGTCGAGCCGCGCCAGCATCGCGCTGCCCAGGCCCAGGGTGGCCGTGCCCAGCATGTAGCGGCCATTGTTTTCCTGCGCCAGGTAGCCCAGCTTCGTCAGCGTGTAGGTAAATCGCGTCACCGTCGATTTCGGCAGGCCGCAACGCTCCGCGATCTGCTGGTTGGTCAGGCTCTTGTCGGCCCGGCGGAAGCAGGCCAGCACTTCCAGCCCGCGCGCCAGCGCCGTGATGTAGTAACGGTCCTCGTTGTTACGGGACCCTTCCTGGGTGTCGGCCAGATCCTGGGCCGGGTCTTGCGTGGGATCGTCGGCCAGGTGCTGGCCGCCCTTGGCCGGATTCAGTTCGCCATCCTGCATGGTTACTCCATATGGTTTGTCTCTGCCAGTGTCGACGGGAACGCAGTGTGGCACACTGCCCTGACGCCATCGGTCAAATTGCCCCGACCGTTGCGCGCGCCCCGCCTCATCTTCCCCTGCCCGCAAAAATCGTTGCCGGGCTTACAAAATTGACGTATTCTTTTTTCATTCCATTTTACATGTGATCGTTTTGCACAGCAAAACTATTTCACCGGCACGAACGGAGGAGTTCCACAGCATGCCAGAAGACCAGATCCATCAAGGCGCCGCCGCGCCAGCCGTCGTCCGCGACCGGCTCTTCATCGACAACCGCTGGGTCGCGCCACACGGCGCCGCCACCATCGACGTCATCGCCCCCGCCAGCGAAACCGTCATCGGCCGCATCCCCGCCGGCGACGCCGCCGACGCCGATGCCGCCGTGCGGGCCGCCCGAGCGGCATTCGACAGCTGGAGCGCCACGTCTCCCGCCGACCGCGCCGGCTACCTGGCCCGCATCGCCGACGGCCTGCGCGAGCGCAGCGACGAGCTGGCGCGCCTGATCGCCAGCGAAGTCGGCATGCCGCTCAAGCTGGCCGCGGCCATCCAGGTCGGTTCGCCGATCGCCATCTTCGCCGACTACGCCAGGCTGGCCGGGGAGTTCGAGTGGGAGCGCCAGGTCGGCCATTCCCGCGTGCTGCGCGAGGCCGTCGGTGTCGTTGCCTGCATCACGCCGTGGAATTATCCGCTGCACCAGATCGCCGCCAAAGTGGGCGCCGCGCTGGCCGCCGGCTGCACCGTCGTGCTGAAGCCCTCCGAAGTCGCGCCGCTGAACGCGTTCGTGCTGGCCGAAGTCATCGAGGCGGCCGGCCTGCCGGCGGGGGTATTCAACCTCGTCAGCGGCCTGGGTCCTGCCGCCGGCGAAGCGCTGGTGCGCCATGCGGACGTGGAGATGGTGTCGTTTACCGGCTCCACCGCCGCCGGGCGCCGCATCGGCGAAGTGGCGGCGGCCACCGTCAAGCGCGTCGCGCTGGAACTGGGTGGCAAGTCCGCCTCCGTGATCCTGCCCGATGCCGACCTGCCCGCAGCCGTCAAAGGCACGCTGAGCGCGTGCTTCCTCAACAGCGGCCAGACCTGCTCGGCCCACACGCGCATGCTGGTGCCGGAAGCGCTGTACGACGAGGCCGCGCGCCTGGCCGTGCAGGGCGCCGCCGCGTTCACGGTGGGCGACCCGCTGCAGCAGGGTGTCAAGCTGGGCCCCCTCGCCTCCCCCGCCCAGCGCGACCGCGTGCGCGCCTACATCCGCCGCGGCATCGACGAAGGCGCCGAGCTGCTGTGCGGCGGGCCGGACGCCCCGGCCGGGCTGGAACAAGGCTGCTACGTGCAGCCCACCGTGTTCGGCCGCGTCGACCCCGCCAGCACCATCGCGCAGGAGGAGATCTTCGGGCCGGTGCTGTCGATCGTCACGTACCGCGACGAGGACGACGCGGTACGCATCGCCAACGGCACTCCGTATGGCCTGGGCGGCGCCGTCTGGGCCGGCAGCGACGAGCGCGCGATCGCACTGGCGCGCCGCCTGCGCACGGGCCAGGTCGACATCAACGGCGGCGGCTTCAATGGCCGCGCCCCGTTCGGCGGCTATAAACAGTCCGGCAACGGGCGCGAACTGGGCACCTATGGCCTGGATGAATTCCTCGAATACAAATCGCTGCAATGCAAACCGAACCGGGAGACGGCATGAGTGAAACGAAATACCAGCGCGCCAGGGCGGTGCTGTGCCGCACGACGGGCGAGCCGGTCGTGGTGGAGGACATCGACGTCGAATATCCCCGCCGCGGCGAAGTGATGATCAAGCTGGCCGCCTGCGGCATCTGCCACAGCGACCTGTCGGCCACCAACGGCACCATCCCGATGCCGGCGCCGCTGGTGCTGGGACACGAAGGCGCGGGCGTCGTCTACGCGGTGGGCGAAGGCGTGACGGAATACGCCGTGGGCGACCATGTCCTGAGTTCGTTCGTCAGCATGTGCGGCAAGTGCCGCTATTGCCAGACCGGCCGGCCGCAGTTGTGCGACCAGGCCGCCAAGGCGGCGATCTCGCTGCCCGACGGCAGCGTGCGCACGCGCGACCTGCAGGGCCAGCCGATCAACGTCTTCTCCGGCTGCGGCGTGATGGCCGAATACGCCACGCTGCACGTCGATAACGTCGTCAAGATCGGTGCGGACGTGCAGCTCGACCACGCGTGCCTGGTCGGCTGCGGCGTCATGACGGGCGTGGGCGCGGCCGTCAACACGGCGAAGGTGGAACCGGGTTCGGTCGCCGTGGTGTTCGGCTGCGGCGGCGTGGGCCTGAACGCCATCCAGGGCTGCCGCATCGCCGGCGCCGCGATGATCGTGGCCGTGGACATGGCCGATACCAAGCTGGAGATGGCGCGCGAGTTCGGTGCCACGCACACGATCAACAGCGCCACGCCGGACCTGGTGAAGGCCATCCGCAAGCTGACCGGCGGCGGCGCCGACTATGCGTTCGAATGCGTCGGCAAGGGCGAGATCGTGGCGCAGGCGTACGGCGTGCTGGGCAAGGGCGGCAAGGCGGTGGTGGTCGGCGTGGCCGCGCCGAAGGACATGACGACGATCCGCACCGGCAGCCTGACGTTCGAGGAGAAGACCCTCACCGGCAGCTACTTCGGTTCGGCGCGGCCGCGCCAGGACTTCCCGCGCCTGCTGGCGCTGTACCGCGAGAAGCGCCTGAAGCTGGGCGAACTGATCACGCGGCGCTACCGCATCGACGAGGCGCCGCAGGCGTTTGCCGACCTGGCCGAAGGCCGCAATGCCCGGGGAGTGATCATGTTCGACTGACGTCGCGGCCGCATCGGCATCCAAAAACGCACACCCTACTATAACAACGGAGACAGATTTTGGAGCTTTTTCTGCAGCAGGTCCTGAACGGCCTGACGCTGGGGGCGTATACAGCCTCGTGGCGCTCGGCCTGACGCTGGTGTACGGCATCCTGCACGTACCCAATTTCGCACACGGCGCCTTCTACATGGCGGGCGCCTACTCGGCCTTCTTCCTCATCAACCGGCTAGGGCTGAACTACTGGTGGGGCATGCTTGGCGCCGCCGTCACGGTGGCGCTGATCTCGGTCCTGTCCGAACGGCTGGTGTTCCACCCGCTGCGCAAAGCGCCCTACCTGCACCACATGATCGCCTCCATCGGCATCCTGCTGTTCCTGGAAGCGGGCGCGCAGGCCCTGTGGGGCGCGGACTTCCACCGCATGGAGACGCCGTACACGCAATTGCTGACGTTCGGCTCCCTGACCCTGCCGGCGCAGCGCGTGCTGATCATCGGCGCCGCCTTCCTGCTGGTCGTGCTGCTGCAGCTGTTCCTGACCAGGACGATCACCGGTGCCACCATCGTGGCGATGGCGCAGAACCGCGAAGGCGCGGCCCTCGTCGGCATCGATGCGACGCGCGTGGCGATGCTGACGTTCGCCATCGCCGGCGCGCTGGCCGGCATGGCCGCCGTGCTGTACGCGCCCATCAACCTGGTCTACACGTCGATGGGCCACCTCGTCATCACGAAGGCGTTCGTCATCATCGTGCTGGGCGGGATGGGCAGCGTGCCCGGCGCGATCGTCGGCGGCCTGATCATCGGCTTTGCCGAAGCGTTCGGCGCGTTCTACATCTCGACCGACTACAAGGACATCATCGCGTTCGCGCTGCTGGTGCTGATCCTGTCGGTCCGGCCGCAAGGCCTGTTCGCCCGGGGAGCCCACTGACATGAAGATGCTGACTCCGACTGTCGGCTGGCTGGCGCTGCTGGCGCTGGGCCTGGCCTTCCCCTTCATGGCCGGCAACGACTACCACCTGACCGTGATGTCGACCGCCTACGTGTACGCGATCGCCACCGTGGGGCTGAACCTGATCACCGGCTACACGGGCCAGTTCAACCTGGCGCACAGCGGCTTCATGGCCGTGGGCGCCTACACCGTCGGCATCCTGACGGTCGATCACGGCTTTCCGTTTTGGGCCGCGCTGCCGCTGGCCGGCGTCGTCGCGGGCCTGCTGGGCGTGTTCGTCGGCCTGGTCTCGCTGCGGCTGAAGACGCACTTCTTCTCGATCTTCACGCTGTGCGTGGGCTACATCATGTTCCTCCTGATCGAGAAGTGGGAAAGCCTGACGCACGGCACGGTCGGTATCGTCGGCATTCCCGCGCCCGAGTCGATCGCCGGGGTGGACTTCGCCGAGCCGCGCGCCATGTACTACCTGGTGCTGTGCTTCCTGGCCGCCAGCCTGTGGGCCATGCACCGCATCGTCCATTCGCTGCTGGGCCGCACGTTCATGGCGATCCGCAACAGCGACGACCTGGCGCAGGCACTGGGCATCGACCTGATGCGCAACAAGCTGCTGGCCTTCGTGCTGTCCGTGTTCTTTGCCGGCCTGGCCGGCGGCCTGTACGCGGGTTCCGTGCGCTTCCTCGGCCCCGGCATCGCCGGCGTCGAGCACACGTTCGACATGACGATGTACATGCTGGTCGGCGGCATCGGCACCCTGCTCGGCCCCCTGCTGGGCGCCCTCGGCGTGCCGTGGCTGACGCAGTACCTGCAGTTCCTGCAGGAGTACCGCTTCATCGTGTTCGGCCCGCTGCTGGTGCTGCTGGTGATCTTCCTGCCGCACGGGATCGTGGGCACGTGGCTGAACCGCCGGCGCAGGCAGGCCGCCCGCACCGCCCCGCCCCCGGCGGCCAAGGCCGCTCCTGTCCGGGAGGTGCGCCATGCTTGAGATTACCGCCCTGACCAAGCGCTTCGGCGGCCTCACAGCGGTCAACGACGTCAGCGCCAGCTTCGCACGCGGCACCATCAACGCCATCATCGGCCCGAACGGTGCCGGCAAGACGACGTTCTTCAACCTGATCAGCGGGGCGATCCGCCCCACGTCCGGCCGCATCCTGTTCGACGGCCGCGACGTCACGGGCCTGCGCGCCGACCAGGCCGCGCGCCTGGGCATGGCGCGCACGTTCCAGACCACGGCGCTGTTCGACACCGCGACGGTGCTGGACAACCTGATCGTCGGCCATCGCCTGCGCACCCGCTCCACGCTGGTGGACGTCATCCTCGGCACGAAGCGCCTGCGCGACGAGGAACGCATCTGCCGCGAGAAGGCGCGCGCCGCCCTGGACTTCGTCGGCCTCGCGCACATCGAAGCGCGCGTGGCCGGCGACATCTCGCAGGAGGAACGCAAGCGCGTGGCCTTCGCGCTGGCGCTGTCGACGGACCCCACGCTGCTGCTGCTGGACGAGCCGGCGGGCGGCGTCAATCCGGAGGAAACCGACGGCCTGGCGCGGCTGATCCGCAAGATGGCGCACAGCGGCCTGACCGTCTGCCTGATCGAGCACAAGATGGACATGATCATGAACCTGGCCGACCGCATCCTCGTGCTGAACTACGGCGAAAAGATCGCCGAGGGCACGCCGGCCGAGATCCGCGCCAATCCGGCCGTCATCGAAGCCTACCTGGGGAGCGAGCATGCTTAGACTGGACAAGGTATCGCTGTCGTACGGCAGCTTCCGCGCACTGCACGACGTCAGCATCCATGCCGACGAGGGAGAGCTGGTCGTGCTGCTGGGGTCCAATGGCGCCGGCAAGAGTTCGATCTTCCTGACGATGAGCGGACTGCAGCGCGCCGCCTCGGGCAGCATCCGCTTCGGCGCGCACGAGCTGGTGGGGCGCAAGCCGTCGCAGATCGTCGCGGACGGGCTGGTGCACTGCCCCGAGGGACGCAAGCTGTTCCCGGGGATGTCGGTGCTGAAGAACCTGACCCTGGGCGCCTACGTGCACCGGCGCGACAGCCGCGGCGTGGCACGCACGCTGGACGAGGTATTCGGCCTGTTCCCGATCCTGCACGAGAAGAAGGACGCGCCGGCGGGATCGCTGAGCGGCGGCCAGCAGCAGATGGTGGCGATCGGCCGCGCGCTGATGGGCCGGCCGAAGGCGCTGCTGCTGGACGAACCGTCCCTGGGCCTGGCCCCGCTGGTCGTCAAGCAGATGTTCGAGATCATCGCCCGCATCAACAAGGCCGGCACGACGGTGCTGCTGGCCGAGCAGAACGCGTACGCGGCGCTGAACATCGCCAGCCGCGCCTACGTTATAGAACAGGGCCGTATCGTGCTCGAGGGCGGGCGCGACGAGCTGCTGAACAACGCGCAGGTCCGCAAGGCCTATATCGGTGCCTGATTCCGGGGCTTGATTCCGGGGCTTGATACCGGAGCTTGATACCGGCGCGTGACCAACATAAAACCAAGGAGACCAAATGAAACCGCAGACCCGCCTCACTGTCCTCGCCGCCGCCCTCGCCCTGTGCGGCACCGCTTCCGCTCAGGAAGTCATCAAGATCGGCTTTTCCGGCCCGCTGAGCGGCGGTGCCGCGCTGTACGGCAAGAACGTCCTGTCCGGCATGCAGATGGCCGCCGCCGAGATCAATGCAAAACCCCTGCAGATCGGCGGCAAGAACTACAAGCTGGAAATCGTCGCGCTGGACGACAAGTACAACCCCAGCGAGACGGGCATCAACGTGCAGCGCCTGGTGCAGCAGCATAAGACCGCGGCCGTGCTGGTGCCGCACTCCGGCGGCATCTTTGCCGTGCAGGCGTTCAACGAGAAGGCCAAGGTGCTGCTGCTGGCCTATACCAGCCTGCCGCAGGCGACGGAACGGGGCAATACGTTGACCGTGCGCCTGCCGCCCGACTTCACCGGCTACATCGGCCCGTTCACGAAAGCGATGATGGCCAAGCACGGCAAGAACGTGGCGCTGGCCGCGGCCGACCACGACTACGCCAAGGCGTGGGCGGCCGCCTTCAAGCCGGCGTGGGAAGCGGCCGGCGGCAAGGTCGTCGCCGAGAACCCCATGTCGTACAACAAGGCGACGGACTTCTACAGTGGCGTCAGCCGCGTGATCCAGTCCAAGCCGGACGTGCTGTTCATCGGCGGCGCCTCGGAGCCCACCGCACTGGTCGCCAAACAGGCGCGCGAGCTGGGCTTCAAGGGCGGCTTCATCATCATCGACCAGGCCAAGATCGACGAGATGGCCAAGGTCGTGGGCGGCCTCGCACCGCTGGAGGGATCGGTGGGCGTGATGCCGGTGTCCGGCGACGAGCGCCCGGAACCGGCAGCCTTTACGGCGCGCTACCGCAAGCTCAATCCGGGCAAGGATCCGTCCAGCGAGATCAGCCTGAACTACTCTGGCGTGCACGCCACCGTGGCCGCGATGAAGCTGGCCGGCACGGTCACGGACGCTGCCGCGATCCGCGCCAAGATGGGCGAGGCCTTCAAGACGCTGCCGCCGGAGCACAATCCGAACGATATCGAGGGACTGGACAGCAAGGGCGGGACGGTCGCCAACACGATCATCGGCATCGTCGAAGGGGGCAAGATCAAGGGGCAGTTCCTGCGGGCGATGAATGCGGTGAAGTGATACAAGGGTCTGTCCCCTCGCGGGGACTGACCCTGAAGTTTGGCCGCGTCCCGACGCATCCAGCAGAACTTCAGGGTCAGTCCCTGTGCAGGGACAGACCCTCTCCCTTCTCGTATGTAGCCGGTCCGGGCTAGATCGTCGCCCCACCGTCCACGACGATCGTCTGCCCCGTCATGAAACTCCCCGCGCGCGACGCCAGGTACACGGCCGTGCCCGCGATCTCGTCCGGCTCGCCGATACGGCGCAGAGGCACGCTGGTGTTGACCTGGCGCAGCCGCTCCGGGTCCTCCCACAGGGCGCGGGCGAAGTCGGTCTTGACCAGCCCCGGCGCGATGCAGTTGACGCGCACGTTGTGCGGCCCGAATTCCACCGCCAGGTTACGGGCCAGCTGCATGTCCGCCGCCTTCGACACGTTGTAGGCGCCGATCACCGGCGAGCCGCGCAGCCCGCCGATGGACGAGACGATGACGATCGCGCCGTCGCGCCGCTCCAGCATGGCCGGCGCCACCATCTGGATCAGCCAGTGGTTGGCGATGACGTTGTTGTCCAGGATCTTGCGGAACTGGTCGTCCTCGATGCCCGCGAGCGGGCCGTAGTACGGATTCGACGCCGCGTTGCAGACGAGGATGTCGATGCGGCCGAACGCGCGCTCCGTCCTCTCGACCAGCTCACGCAGCTCCTCCTTCGACGAGATATTGGCGGGCACCGCCAGCGCGGTCCCGGCACCATGCTCCGCGTCGATGGCGGCCGCGACTTCGGCGCACACCTCCGCCTTGCGCGAAGAGATCACGACCTTCGCGCCATGCTGCGCCATCCGCTGCGCGATCGCCAGGCCGATACCGCGCGTGGAACCGGTGATGACGGCCACCTTGCCGGTCAGGTCGAACAGCGACAGGTCAGGCAGCGCCATGCGGCCTCCCCAGGTCGATGTAGCGCTGCAGGTGATGGTCCTCGTCGCCCAGCTGGTGGTCGATCATCACGAGGCGCTTGGCGTAGTGCGACAGCGGCAGCTCCCACGTCATGCCGATGCCGCCATGCAGCTGGATGCACTCCTCCGCCACCAGGGTGCCGATGCGCCCGATCGAGTACTTCGCCGCCGACAACGCCCGCTCGCGCGTGACGCGATCCGCCTCCAGCGCGGCCGCCGCGTTGATGACGGCCGAGCGGGCCTGCTCCACTTCCAGCAGCAGGTCGGCCATGCGGTGCTGCAGCGCCTGGAAGCTGCCGATCGGCACGCCGAACTGCTTGCGCGTGCGCAGGTAGTCCAGCGTTGCCGCCTTGGCCGCTTCCATCGCGCCCAGCGCCTCGGCGCACAGCGCCAGCACGCCGCGGCCGACCGCCCGCTCCAGCGTGGCGTAGCCATGGCCGTCCTCGCCCAGCAGCGCGTGCGCGTCCACCCGCACGCCATCGAACGTCACCTGCGCCACGCGGCCACCGTCCATCGTCGGCATGCCCTGCACCGACAGCCCCGCCGTGCCGGCCGGGACGAGGAACAGCGAGATGCCCCGTTCGTCGTCGACCGCGCCGGCCGACCGTGCCGAGACCACGAACAGCTGCGCATGCTCGCCGTGTGGGACGACGGATTTGACGCCGTCCAGCACCCAGCCGTCGCCATCGCGCCGGGCGCTCATGCCCACCCGCGCCAGCTCGTAATGCGAGTCCGGCTCGTCATGCGCGAAGGTCGCGATCGTGCTGCCTTCGGCGATCCCGGCCAGGAACTCCTTCTGGGCGTTGCTGCCGGCGGCGGCGATGGCTTCGCCGGCCAGCACGGCGCTGCCCAGCAGGGGTTCCAGCACCAGGCCGCGGCCCAGCGACTCGAACACCACCGCGATATCGTGGCCGCTGCCGCCGAAGCCGCCGTCCTCCTCGCGGAACAGCGCGCCCAGCACGCCCAGGTCGGCGAAGCGCGTCCACAGGTCGGTGGAGAAGCCCTGGCTCGAGGCGGCAATGCGGTTGCGCGTCTCGAAGCCGTATTGCGCGGCGATGAAGCGGTCCAGGCTGTCCGCCAGCATGCGCCGTTCTTCCGTATGTTCGAAGTTCATGCGTGTTCCTTTACAGGCCAAGGATCATCTTGGCGATGATGTTCTTCTGGATTTCGTTGGAGCCGCCGAAGATCGACAGCTTGCGGTTGTTGAAGTACTGGGCCGCCGCGGCATGGGCGAAATCGGGACCGAAGTGCGCCGCATCGGCGTCGCCATCCAGCGCCGCCGCGACGAACGGGCGCGCGTGCACGCCCATCGCGCGCCGCGTCAGCGAGAGGATCTCCTGGCGGATCTCGGTGCCGCGGATCTTCAGCATCGAGCTTTCCGCGCCCGGCACGCCGCCGCCGGCCACCGCCGCGATGACGCGCAGGTTGGTGGTCTTCATGTTCTCCAGGTCGATCTCGACGCGGGCGAGCCGCGCCGCGAACGCCGGGTCCTCTGCCAGCGGCCGGCCATTGCGGCGCACCTCGGCCGCCACGCGCTTCAGGCGCTCCAGCGCGGCGACCGACAGGCCGACGCCGGCGATATTGGTGCGCTCGTACGTCAGCAGGTACTTGGCGCAGTTCCAGCCGCGGTTTTCCTCGCCCACCAGGTTCTCCGCCGGCACGCGCACGTCCGTGAAGAACACCTCGTTGACTTCATAGCCGCCATCGAGCGTGATGATGGGACGCACCTCGACACCCGGCGACGTCATGTCCACCAGCAGGAAGCTGATGCCTTCCTGCTTCTTCGCCTCCCGGTCCGTGCGCACCAGGCAGAAGATCATGTTGGCGTGCTGGCCCAGGGTGGTCCACGTCTTCTGGCCGTTGACGATGTAGTGCTCGCCCTGCCCGTCCACGCCGCGCACGGCGGTCGTGCGCACGGCCGCCAGGTCGGAGCCCGCGCCGGGCTCGGAGTAACCCTGGCACCACCAGTCGGAGCCGTCCAGGATGCGCGGCAGCCAGTAGCGCTTCTGCGCCTCGCTGCCATACTTGATCAGCACTGGGCCCAGCATGTTGACGCCGAACGGCACGATGCGCGGCGTGTTGGCCAGCGCACACTCGTTCTCGAAGATGAACTTCTCGACGGCCGTCCAGCCCGGGCCGCCGTATTCCGTTGGCCAGTGGTTGGCCAGCCAGCCGCGCGCGTTCAGGATCGCGTGCCACTCTTCCATGTTGGCCTTGGACAGGTGCTTGCCACTGGCGACCTTGTCGGACAGCCGGGCTGGCAGCCGCTCGGCCAGGAACGTGCGCACCTCGTCGCGAAAGCGCTCTTCTTCGGGGGTGAAATTCAGGTCCATCGCGCTCTTTCAAAAAATCGTTCAGTAGATTTCAAACAGGCCGGCGGCGCCCATGCCGCCGGCGATGCACATCGTCACCACGGCCAGCTTGGCGCCACGGCGGCGGCCCTCCAGCAGCACGTGGCCGACCAGGCGCGCGCCCGTCATGCCGAACGGATGGCCGATGGCGATCGCGCCGCCGTTGACGTTCAGGCGCTCGTCCGGGATGCCCAGGCGCTGCTGGCAGTACAGCGCTTGCGACGCAAACGCTTCGTTCAGTTCCCACAGGTCGATGTCCTCGACCTTCAGCCCGTGCCGCGCCAGCAGCTTCGGCACCGCGAACACGGGGCCGATGCCCATCTCGTCCGGTTCGCAGCCCGCCACCGCCAGGCCGCGGAACGCCCCCAGCGGCCGCAGGCCGGCCTGGCTCGCGAGGCGCGCTTCCATCATCACGCAGGCCGATGCGCCATCCGACAGCTGCGACGCGTTGCCCGCCGTGATGAACTTGTCCGGCCCCATCACGGGCGCCAGCTTCGCCAGGTTGTCGTAGGTGGTGCCGCGGCGGTTGCAGGTATCGGCATCGACCGTCACCTCGCGGTGCGACACGCTGCCCGTTTCCTTGTCGGTGACGGTCATCGTCGTGGTGCAGGCCACGATCTCGTCGCGGTAGCGCCCCGCCACCTGGGCTTCCTCGGTCTTGCGCTGGCTGGCGGCGGAGAAGCGGTCCTGTGCCTCGCGCGAGATGCCGTAGCGGCTGGCCACGATGTCGGCGGTCTCGATCATCGGCATGTACAGCGCCGGCTTGTGTTCCAGGATCCACGGGTCCATCCCGGTATCGGCCCCTTCGCGGGTGCGGATGTGCGAGATGCTCTCGACGCCGCCGGCGATCATCGCCGGCGCGCCGTCCAGCACGATGCGGCCGGCCGCCATGGCGATGGCCTGCAGGCCGGAAGCGCAGAAGCGGTTCACGGTGGTGCCCGCGATCGCGATCGGCAGGCCGGCCCGGATCACGGCCTGGCGCGCGATATTGCGCCCGGTCGTGCCTTCGGGATAGCCGCAGCCGAGCACCGCGTCCTCGATCAGTTCCGGCTCGATGCCGGCCCGCTCGACGGCGGCGCGCACGGCAAACGCCGCCAGCGTCGCGCCGGGGGTGATGTTGAATTCGCCCCGGTGCGCCTTGGTCAGCGGCGTACGGGCGGTGGACACGATGACGGCTTCACGCATGGGCAACTCCTGTTTTGTTGAGACTGTCGAAATCGGCGCCTTCCTCGACCAGGCGCACCAGCAGCGGCGACGGGCGCCAGAACACCGGGTCTTCCTCGGCATAGCGGCGGATGTCCGCCAGCACCTGGGGCAGCCCCACCGTGTCGGCGTACTTCATCGGCCCGCCCCTGTAACGGGGGAAGGCGTAGCCGTGCAAGAGGGTGACGTCGACGTCGAGCGGACGCAGGGCGATGCCCTGGTCGACGACGTTGGCGCCTTCGTTGATCATCGCGGCCAGGTAGCGCCGCACGATCTCGTCGTCGCTGAACGCGCGCGGCGCGATACCGGCGCGCTGGCGTTCGGCCGCGATGATGGCTTCCACTTCCGGGTCCGGGGTGCCACTGCGGGCACCCTCGGGGTACAGGTAGAAGCCGCGGCCCGTCTTCTGGCCGAACCAGCCCCGTTCGCACAGGCGGTCGGCGATCTGCACGTAGCGCGCGGCCGGGTCGCGCGTGGCCGCCTTGCGCTTGCGGGTGGCCCAGCCGATGTCGCCGCCGGCCAGGTCGGCCATCTCGTACGGACCGATCGGATAGCCGAAGGCGCGGATGGCGCGGTCGATCTGGTAAGGCGAAGCGCCGTCCTCCATCATGCGGTCGGCCGCCTGGCGGTACACGGCCAGGATGCGGTTGCCGATGAAACCGTCGCACACGCCCGCGCGCACGGGCGTCTTGCGCAGGCGCCGCGCCAGCTCGAAGGCGGTGGCGACGACGTCGGGGGCCACCTGCGCGGGCACCACGATCTCCAGCAGTTTCATCAGGTTCGCCGGCGAGAAGAAATGCAGGCCGATGACGTCCGCCGGTCGCGCGGTGCCTGCCGCGATGCGGTCGATATCGAGATACGACGTGTTCGTCGCCAGCACGGCGCCCGGCTTGCAGACCCGCTCCAGCTGCGCGAACACGGCCTGCTTGACGGCCATCTCCTCGAACACGGCCTCGATGACGAGGTCGACCTCCGCCAGCGCGTCGTAGGCGGTACTGCCCTGCCAGCGTGCCAGCACGGCGGCGCGCGCATCCGCCGTCATGCGTCCCTTGACCACGAGGCCGTCGTAGACCTTGGCGACATTGGCGCGGCCGCGCGCCAGCGCCGCTTCGTCGCGTTCGATCATCGTCACCGGCAGGCCGGCGTCCAGCAGCGCCACGGCGATGCCCGCGCCCATGGTCCCGCCGCCGATCACCCCCACGCTGTGGATGGGACGCGGCCGCGCGCCGCGCAGCTCGGGCGACTTGGCGGTGGCGCGTTCGGCAAAGAAGGCGTGCACGAGGCCCGCACGCTGCGGACTGTCCAGGCACTCGACGAACAGTTCCCGTTCGCGCGCCAGCCCTTCGTCGAACGGCAGGTCGAGGGCCGCCTGCACGGCATCGACGATCTTCGCCGGCGAGAACAGGCCGCGCGCCTTCTTCGCCGTTTCCGCCCGGGCCGCGTCGATGGCCGCCTGCTGGGCGGCGCGGTCGGCCAGCGCCGTCGCCTCGCAGGTGCGCCGCAGCGGCGCGCCCTGCGCCAGCAGCTCGCGCGCATAGGCCAGGCCCGCGTCCTGCGGCTCGTCGCCCTCGGCGATACGGTCCACCAACCCCAGCGTGAGCGCTTCCTTCGCCCCGATGTGGCGACCGCTCAGCATCAGGTCCAGCGCCGCCCGTGCGCCGACCAGGCGCGGCGTACGCTGCGTGCCGCCGGCGCCCGGCAGCAGGCCAAGCAGCACCTCCGGCAGCCCCAGTTTCGCCGACGGCAGCGCCACGCGGTAGTGCGCCGCCAGCGCCACCTCCAACCCGCCGCCCAGCGCCGCGCCATGGATGGCGGCGATGACGGGTTTGGTGCTGGCCTCGATGCGGTTGCACACGTCCGGCAGCGCGGGCGCCTGCGGCGGCTGGCCGAATTCGCGGATGTCCGCACCGCCCAGGAAATCGCGGCCGGCACCGACCAGCAGTACGGCGCGCACCTGCGCCAGCGTCGCCGCCGTCTCCAGCGCTTCCAGCAGGCCGCGCCGGACGTCCACGCCCAACGCGTTCACGGGCGGATTGTTGATCGTTACCACAAGGATGTCGTCATGCAGCTCGCGGACGACACGCGGGGTTGCGCCGGCATTCATCGTTACTCCTCAGTTTAGGTGTTTCGCTGTGCGGTTTTTGGTTTTGCATAATGAGCCGATCACAACGATACCGCATTCCTGTACTACATGTAAACGTGTTAACCCGCCGAAAAATCGTGGACCGCCCCGATTGCCGTCCTGGCGGCGAGATCGGAGGCTGTCCCCAATTTCGGGAGGCTGTCCCCAATTTCGCTGCTGGCGGCGAAATCGGAGGCTGTCCCCAATTTCGCTGCGCGATACAATGCCGCGACAACCCGACCGGAGGCTCCTTTGAACTGGGATTACCCGCAACCGCACATCCACCCCGTCACGCCGCAGGCGGCCGATATCGACGGCCTCGATCACACCAACAACGCCGTCTACGTGCGCTGGTGCGAACAGGCCGGCTGGTCGCATTCGGAAGCGCTGGGCCTCGACCTCGCCGCCTACCGCCGCCTGGACCGCGCAATGGCGATCGCGAAGGCGGAATACGACTACCTGCTGCCGACCAGCCTGGGCGACGACCTGCGGCTGGGCACCTGGCTGTGCGGCACGGATGGCAAGCTGACGATGGAGCGCCGCTTCCAGCTGGTGCGCGCCAGCGACGGCGCCACCGTCATGCGCGGACGCTGGCAGCTGGTGTGCATCGAGATCGGCAGCGGGCGGCCGAAGCGGATGCCGGCGGAATTTTGCGAGGTGTATTTGCCGGCGGTGGTAGTGCCCTAGGCGGCAGGAGACCGTATCGCTGCCGCAGCTGTATGGCTATCCCTGAAACATTTCCATCAAGCTACGATCAATGCAAAAATAATCTCAAAAGCCTAAACTTCCTGAAATATCCGTGGATACATTCCAAGAGAGGCCCGAGCGGGCCGGAATGCTTATCAGATGGAGTAGTGAAGAATGGTTGCGATTGTTGGCGGAAATGGCTTGGGTGTACAGAACAGCTCGGCGGGCACGCTGGGTTCGGCGGGGTTGTTTGGCAACAGCACCCATGGCGCCACGAAGGAAGCGTTCTACGTCAACGCCGCCACCGGCAACCTCGTCATCAGCGACCGTGACGAATGGCTCGTGTCGCTGGGTGTCGATGTCGCACTGACGCGCACTTATAACTCCCAGGGCAATCTTTCCACCGGCAATGGCCGCAACTGGATGACGGGGCCCGCCAAGCGGATCGGCAACCTGACCGGCACGTTGAACACGGACGGCAGCACCGTCACCCGTACCGACAGCGACGGCAGCAGCCAGCTGTACGCGTTCGACGTGGCAGTCGGGGTCTACCGCAGCACGGACGGCGCCGGCGCCCACGATACGCTGGTGGGCGACGGCACCGGCTGGACCTGGCTGGGCGACAACCGCGACCGCAACGGCGTGTATGAGCGCTATGACCTGACGGGGCGCCTCGTCGCCACCGGCGAAAACCAGAAGGACCGCGTCAAGTACACCTACAACGGCGCCGGCCAGCTCGAGACCGTCACCGACCAGAGCGGCGACGTCAGCCGCTACGAATACGTCAACGGCAACCTGGCCAGGATCCGCACGACCCCGGCCGGCGGCACGGAAGAAGTGCGTACTTACTATGAGTACGACGCGCAGAACCGCCTGACTGCCGTTGTCATCGACATGAGCCCGAAAGATGGCTCCATTGCGGATGGCAAGGTGTATCGCACCAGCTATCAGTATTGGGCCGATAGCGGCCGCGTGAAGCAGGTTTTGCAGAACGACGGCAGGAGCCTTAACTTCGGCTACGACGACCAGGGCCGTGTGACGAGCGTAACCGATGAGCTGAAACACGCTACGTTATTCGACTATTCGGTTCCCGGCCGCACCACGGTGACCGAACCCAGTGGCGACCGCGTCACCTACGCCTACAATGTGCGGCAGCAGCTCAGCAGTGTCACGAGGCACCTCGGTACCAGCCAGCTCATCACCTCGTACTATTATGACGGCAGCGGAAACGTCAACCGCATCGTCAGCCCTGCCGGCCTTGCCACCGTGTATGAATACGACAGCAATGGCAACCGGGTGCTGGAACGCGACGCGGATGGCCGCACGATTACCCGGGTGTACGACCTGGCGACAAACCTCCTGCAGAGCGAAACAACCTACACGGCCCCCGATCCCGACGGCGCCGGTCCGCTGACGGCCTCGGGCGCCCTCACCCGCCGCTATGTCTACGATTCGGCCAATCGCCCGCGTTTCCTGCTGTCGGCGACGGGGAAAGTCACCGAGTACCGCTACAACACGGAAGGACAGCTCGCGGCCGAGTTGCTGTACAACCGTGTGCCCTCCGGTACCGACGCGGCTACCGAAAGCACGTTGAAGGACTGGGCCGCTAGCATCGCGGCGGTGCCCGACAGCATTGCCAGTCGCGTCGATTATGGATACGACGGACGAGGCCAAGTCGCAAGGGCGACGAGCTACAGCGCTTATCAGAATGGCGTCGGCAAGGAGGACGATACCCAGACGGTGCGGCGTTATACCTACGACCAGTCGGGCCATCTGCTCAGCGTGACCGATGGGAAGAATCTTCCTACCACCTATACCTATGATGAGTTGGGCCGGGTGCTGACCCAGGCCGAAGCCAACGGCACGCGCAAGGACACGTCTTATGACGACGTCACGGGTACCGTAAGCACCGGGTACTACGCCGCAGGGCAGGTTACTTCCTATCTGACCCAATCGCAAATCGAATCCCTGCTGACCGGCAATTCGACCTCGTATTATTCAGCGGAGAAGCTGCCCCAGAACAGCGGTAAAAAGTCGTTCGAATATGACGTTAACGGCCGCCTGCGCGCTGTCAAGGACGCCACCGGGAACGCCACCCACACCCTGTACGACAGCGTCGGCCGCAAATCCGCCGAAATCGTTGGCAAGTCGATGGTCGAATACGTCTACGACGTGGACGGCCGGCTGACCGGCACGATCCGCTACGCAGCCGACGTCGATACCAGCCTCCTGATGGATGCAAGCGGTAACCTGCTCTACCCACCCCTGGCCGCCCTGCGCCCCACCGCCCTGCCACAAGCCAACCGCCGCACCTGGAACAATTACGATGCCGGCGGCCGCCTGGTCGCATCGATCGACGCCAACAATTACCTGACCCGCCTGGAATACGACGGTGCCGGCCGCCTGGTCCGCTCGACCGCGTTCGCCAAGCCGGTCGATACCGCCCTGGTCGTCGACGGCAGGATTCCCACCGTCTTCTCGCAGGAAGCCTCCGCGGACGACCGTGTCACGCGCATGTTCTACGACAGCGACGGCAATGTCGTGGGCAAGCTGGATGGCGCCGGCTACCTCACCGAGCTGGTCTACGATGCCGCCGGTCGCCTGGTCGACACGATCACCTCCCTGCAGCCGGCACGGGCCGACCTGCGTGCGACGGGCAACCTCGCAGCGCTGCGCCCGGGTGCGACCGACAAGGTCGCGCACCAGCGCAACCTCTACGACGGCAAGGGCCAGCTGGTCGGCATCGTCGACGCCGCCAACTACCTGACCCAGATCAGCTATGACGCCGCGGGCAACGTCACCGAACGCCGCCAGTACGCCATCAAGGTCACGAACCCGACGGCCGTCACGCTGGACAAGCTCGGCCTGCAGACCAGCGCGGACGACCGCAGCACGTCCTACACTTACAACGAGATCAACCAGGTGCTGACCGAGCGGGCAGCCAACGGCGACATCATCCGCTACGGGTACGACGAAACGGGCAAGCAGGCCTCGGTCACCCGCAGCAGCCCGACCAGCGCGGAGCGGACCACGAAACGGCGCTACGATGCACTGGGCCGCGTCACGGGCGAGCTGAGCGCCGAAGGCGCGGCGAAGCTGACTGCCACGTCCACCCAAGCCGAGAGCGACGCAATCTGGGGCACGTACGGCATCCGCTACAGCTACGACACGGACAGCCGCCGCACCAGCATGATCGACCAGCTAGGCAACCGCACGCTGTACGTCTACGACCAGGACCGCCTCGCGGCGACCGTCAACGCGGCCGGCGACTGGGAACGCTGTACCTACGACGCGTTCGGCGACCTGATCGAGGTGGCGCGCCATACGACTCCGCTGACCTCGGCGCAGATGAACGCCGTCGCAGCGGCCGGCACCCTGGCGTCGCTGCCGACCGCCGGCCCGGCCCTGTACACCCGGTATTACTTCGACAACGACGGCCGCAAGGTCTACACGGCCAACGCCGACGGTTCGGTGCAGCAGGCCGTCTACAACGCATTCGACGAAGTCACCGGCACGCTGCAATACCGCACGCCGCTGTCCCAGATCGCCACGGCGATCGGCGGGCGTGGCCACAAGTCCAGCACGGACCTGGCCACGGTCCCCGGCGGAACGGCAGCCACCCAGCGCGCCTATTATGACGCCAACGGCCGCCTGATCTTCTCGGTCGATGCGAACGGCAACGTGGAAGGCCGCACGTACAGCGCGCGCGACACCGTCGCCAGCATCACGCAATACGGCAAGTCGGGCAGCAACGCTTTGGACGCGACGGCGCTGGCTGCGCTGGCCAGCGCGAGCCTCGACCGCACCCAGTCGTTCAGCTACGACGTGCGCGGCCAGCGCACCGGCGCCATCGACCCGATGGGCTACCGCACCGTCAGCAGCTACAACGCGTTCGGCCAGGCCGACAAGACCACCCGCTTCAGCATCGCAGGCGGCACCTCCCCATCCGTCCTGGACGCCATCGTCCAGACGCTGTACGACAAGGCGGGGCGCGTGCGCGCCACGGTCGATGCATCCAATGTGCTGACCGCGTTCAGCTACGATGCCGACGGCCGGGTCATCGAGCAGGTCACGTATGCCAAGCGTTTCGGAAGCGCGCCAGCCGTGGCCGATATCGAGAAGGCGCTGGCGACAGGCACACAGAGCCTTCCGGCCGACGACACCCGCCAGCGCTTCGTCTACGACAAGAACGGCCGCCTGGCCGCTACGCTGACGTTGCAGGAAGCGGGCGCAAGCAACCGCTGGGCCGTGACGAGCCAGACCTACGACAATGCCGGTCGGCTGGTCCAGCGTACCGGCTTCGCCACGCCATTCACCAGCACCGACCTGAAGCCGCTGGACGCCGCGATCGCGGCCTGGATCGCCGATCCGGCCCGCGCCACCGACGAGGCCCGCGCCAGCAACGCCACGGTCATGTATTTCTACGACGACAACAACCGCGTCGTCGCCACCGCCACGGCGCAACGCGGCACCGGCGCCGAGCGCGAATGGGCGGTCGCGCAGACCGTCTACGATGGCGCCGGCAACGTCCAGCAACGCATCGGACGCGTGACGCCATTGAAGGGCGCGACGCCCACGGCAGCGCAGATCGCGGCAATGACTGCGCCGACACAAGCATCGCTGTACGATGCGGTCACGTTCTACAAATACGACGCCATGGGCCGCGTGACCGCCAGCGCCAAGGCGCTGGGCGAAGGCAAGTGGGCGCTGAGCACGCGCGAGTACGACGCCGGGGGTAACCTGCTGAGCGTGCGCGATCACGCCACGGCGCTGACGAACGTGACGGCGGCAAGCCCCCTGACGGGAACCGTCGACAACAACCGCGACCGCCTGACGCGCTACAGCTACGACGCAGGCAATCGCCTGGTCGCGACCGTGGACGCGCTGGGCTCGGCCGTCCGCCTCGAATACGATGCACGCGGCAACGTGATCAAGTCCACGCAATTCGCCACGCCGGTAGCCGGCAGTGGCCGGCTTGCGCTGAACTTCCAGCCCACGGCTGCCGCCACGGACCGCGTCACCCGTACCTTCTACGACAAGAACAACCGCGCCACCTACGCGATCGATGCCGAAGGCGCCGTCACGTTCCGCCGCTACGACGCCACCGGCAACGTCATCGTATCGGTCGCCTATACCCAGGAGCTGACGAGCGAACAGGCCGCCCGCCTGTCGAGCGAAGCCGAGGTTGCCTCCCTGATGCGGGGGAAAGCCACGCCCGCGGACCGCAAACAATTCTTCGCCTACTATCCCGACGGCCGGCTGCGCTATGCGATCGACCCGCTGGGCTACCTGACGGCAAAGGAATACGACGCGAATGGCCATCTGGCGCGGGAACAAGCTTTCCCGACCGCTATCACGCTGTCCTTGACCGACACGGACTACCAGATCGTGAACGCCGCCGCGACTGCCAACATCGCGCAGACCGCGGATCCGCGCACGCGCGATACTTTCTATGACTACGATGCGGGCGGCAACCTCCTCGCCGTTACCGATGCCCTGGGCAAGACCGAGCGCTACGGCTACGACGCGCTGGGCCGTAAAGTGTCGTTCACGAACAAGCTCGGCAATACGTGGACGTACACCTACGACGCGGCGGGCCACCTCGTCACCGAAACGAGTCCGCTGGTGACCGCCTATGCGGACAGCGAACTGGCCCGTCCAGGCAACTGGGGCGCCGCGGCGCAGCAGGCGCTCGTCACGAAGATGGAATACGACGTGCTGGGCAACATGGTGCGCCGGATCGAGGCGTATGGCGTGCCGGGCAAGGAGCGCGCCACGGTATACCGTTACGACGCGGTGGGCCGGCAGATCGAGACCACCCAGCCGTCCGTGCTGGTCTATAAGGACGACACATCGGAAAACTGGTATGCCAGCGATCCCACGCCGGTGGAAGTGGCGAGCGACCCGCGCACCGTCAAGGTTACCTATGACGCGCTCGGCAACGCCGTCTCCAATACGGACGTGGGCGGCGTGACCAGCTACAAGATCTACGACCGGGCGGGCCGTGTGTGCTGGGAAGTCGATGGCGCCAACTACGTCACCGGCTATGAGCGCAACGCGTTTGGCGATGTCGTCGCGCTGACGCGCCACGACATCGCGACCGCGCTGGCGGACCGGACACTGACTACCGCTTCCGCGGCCAGTTTCGGCGCCCTCGTCTCGAAGAGCGCCAGCATGGACCGCACCATCCGTTACACCCATGATGCCAAGGGCCGGGTATTGTCGGAAATGCAGCCGGTGACGTATATCTACGATGCCCATACCACCACCGGCAACGTCTACCAGAATGCGGGCCGCAAGACCGTCAACGAATACGACGCGTTCGGCGCCATCGTACGCCAGGCGGTGTTCGGCGCGAATGCGGCGGGCGCGGCGGTGACCGAGGCCGCGGTGACGATGTCGTATTACAACGTACGGGGCGAGAAGATCGCCCAGGTGCAGGCATTGTCCGACCTGCCGGCCACCCGCAGCGGCTACCTGACGACGTTCGACTACGATTTCGCGGGCAACCTGCAACGCCAGACCGAATATGCCAACGCCTACGGCAGCTTTACCACCACATCGTTCCAGGGTGTCACGGCGAATCCGGGCAGCGACCGCGTAACCAGCTACCAGTACGACAAGCTGGACCGCAAGACAGCGGAAACGCGTGTCGGCATCGGCTATTACGAAAACGGTGCGCAGAAGACGGGCGATGTCGCCACGACGTACGACTACGATGCCGTCGGCAACCAGGTCAAGGTCACCGACGCCCTGGGCAACCGCGCCTACACGGCCTACGACGCGCTCGGCCACGCCAGCGCCACGTGGCAGGGCCGCGCGGCAACGGACGGCAAGACGGCTTTCACCGAATTCAAGCTCGACATCCTGGGCAACGTGGTCCTGCGTGTCGACTATGCGGACGGCACGCCGGACGGCACCGAAGGCAGCACGCCGGTCGCCACCGCCGCGATGCTGGCCAACGGTGCCAACCGCATCACCGCCACGCACTACGACGCGGCGGGCCGCGCGGTGACGATGGTGGACGCGGAACAGTTCGTCCGCGCGGATGCGGAGCGTTCGGCTGTGTACATGTCGTACGACGTGTACGGCCGGCTGGCGCGCAAGGCCCAGTTTGCCACCGATAACTGGGGCAACCGCCACGTCCAGTTCGAAGTGTCGCGCTACGACGCGCTGGGCCGCGTGCGCAGCGTCGAGACGCCGGGCAACGCCAACCTGCTCACGAACGTGAGCCTGCCCAATCCGAAGCGGCAATACGTGTACAACGCCTTCGGCGAGAAGACCAGCGTTACCATGACTGCCGGTGCCGACTGGCGCATCGTCGAGATCACCAGCTACGACCAGGCTGGCCGCGCGTGGCGCACGAATGCCGGCGACGGCGTATGGAAGGTCACGCTGTTCGACATCCAGGGCAATGCCACCGCGCAGATCGTCAGCACCAGCCTTGACCCCGAGGCGCTCACCTATGCGCAGGTGCCGAGCTCCGTGCTGGCACTGGGCGACCTGCTGCGCACGGACGTGCGCTACGACCTACTGGGCCGGAAGATCGACGTGCGGCGCAGCGACATGGCCTCGCAGGCATTGATACGCGATGCGCGCACCGACAGCTGGTCGGTCCAGCCAGCCGCCACCGCCGCGACGGCACTGCTGCTGCAAGTGGGAGAGCCGGGCGAGAACCCGGCCACCATCAAGGTGCAATACCGCATCAAGGGCAGCAATGCCTGGACCGATGCGGGCCCGGACCGCGTGGCCGCGTATGGCCCGTACACGGGATTCAGTACGGCTGGCCTGCCGATGGGCGACTACGAATACAAGGTCGTCGTGCAGCCGGAGGGCGAAGCAGCGTTCGAACGGACGGGCGGTACCTTCAGCGTCGCGATGAGCCAATCGCGCGACGCCAATGCCATGCTGGCAAGGGTGTATGCCGTCGTCCTCGGCCGCGCGGCCGACCTGGCGGGCCTGAACCATTACGTGACGAAGCTGAACGGCGGCGTGCCCCTCGCCACCCTGGTGATGGACTTCCTCGACAGCACGGAAGGCAAGGCGCGCTTCGAAGGCAAGACGACCGAAGCCATGACCTGGATCCTGGGGCAGGTGTTCGGGCGCCCTCTCCCGGGCGACGAAAACTACACCACCGATCTCAACTGGTGGATCGGGCGCTACGACGCCGCGCGCAGCCAGCCCGGCAACGCCCGGGGCCGGGTCATCCTGGACCTGATCGAAACCGCCAGCGTCCACATGCCGCAGCCGAACACGCCGGCACAAGGCCAGGAATACGTCGAGACGGCAGCACGCAAGCGCCTGGAAGCGCTCGTCGAGGCGGCCCTCAGTTACGCGGTCGACCAGCGCGGCACCAATGCCGCCGATGCGCAAAGCGTGTACAGCCTGGCGCTGACCGACCTGGCCGGCGCGAAGGCGCTGGCCGCGACGCTGGGCAAGCAGAACAAGGACCGCACACAGATCGCGCAAGTTTACCTGGCACTGTTCGGCCGCGCGCCCGAAAAGGACGGCCTTGCCTCGTGGATGGGTGCGATCAGCAATAACCAGTCGATCGAAGTTGTGGCAGACCGCATCCTGGAAAGCGCCGAGGCGCAGGACCCATTGCTTTATCCCAATAAAGGACTGAGTACCCAGCAATATCGGGAACAGCTGGTGCGGCGCGTCTACCAGGTCATGCTGGGCCGGGCCGCCACCGCGGCGGAACAGAGCGACTGGCTGGGCAAGTTGAACGCCGGCACCATTACCAATGGCGGGTTCGTGGTGAAGCTGACGAACCAGGTCAGCACGTACGCCGGCAGCGAGCCGGCACAGATCGCCGAACGCAAGCTGTTCAACAACAAGCTGGCGATCGCCCTGAGCTTCTCGCAGCCCATCGATCCCAACATGGCGATCGGCGACGACCAGTACGTCAGCAAGGCCGTCATTGCGGCGGTCACGTCGCAGCGGGCGATCGACGAAGCGGTGAAGGATGCGCTGATCATTGCCGAAACCAACGCCAATGTCGCCAAGTCCGTACAGGCTGCCGCCGCGGCAGCCGCTGGCGCGCAGCCAATGGAAGACATGCGCACGCAGGTCTCGCGTCTCTACGTGGCCTTGCTGAACCGGACACCGGACAGCGTGGGCTTCGAGAGTCAGTTGACGCAGCTGACGAAAGACAACCAGGGCGTGGCGAGCGTGGCCCAGCTCGCGCTTATCGCCCACAGCTTCATCAACGGTTCGGAGGCGGCAATGCAGAGCACCGTGCTGCCGACGACCCAGCTGCCACGGCTGGAGTTCGTAGAACGGATCTACAAGCTGGCGTTGGGCGAGTTACCGACGAGCGATGGCGCCAAAAACGAGATGGCAGGCTTTGCCGCATTGCTGACCTCGCAGGAAAAGTACGCCGAGGGGGCCGTTGCCATCGTCAATGGCATGATGCGCTTCCAGGGCATGACGGCAGCCGAGGCACAGCTGAGGGCTCGTTATGACAACAAGGTCGCCGTGGGCGTCGCATGCGCCATCAATTTCTCGCCGTTCGGCTGGGGTGGCGAAGGTAAGCTGACGGCAGCACGCGCGGTGTTGCAGCAGGTAACCGCGAACGATACGGGCGAGGCGATCCGGTATGCGTATGCGCAGGCGCAGGTCTTGTTCCGGGAGAAGGCGCAGAAAGCGCTGACCAACGTCGGGTCGGCGCGTGACAGCATACAGGCCAGGGCCCAGGCTGCGAATGCCGCAACCGAGGCCGCCGCGCAACTGGCAACCGCAAAAGCTAATGCCGTCAACCTGACCGACGCCAACCGCCGCGTGACGGTCATGCAGCTGTATGTCGGCCTGCTGGGTCGCGACAAGGCGTCGTTCCAGGCAAATTCCGACCTGGCGGGCTTCGCCGAGCAGATGAAATATCCGACTTATACGGGAGAACGACTTGCCCAAGGGTTTATCGATGCGCCGCCGGAAGGCACGTCGATCTACCCGCCCAGCATGTCGAACGGCGATTTCGTGCGCAAGGTGTACAGCATGATGCTGAAGGGGCTGGCCACGCCGAAGCAGTCCGAAGTGGATTCCTGGATCAACAAGCTGCAGGGACCTAGCGCGCTGACGCGCGGACAGGTTGCCTGGGGCATTCTGTCGAGCTTTACCTCCTACACCAGCGCCGAGCCGGACAAGCAGGCTTCCGATTATCTGGCAGCTCGTAGCGCGTTCCTCACCCGTGTGAGCGAAAGCTTTACCGTTCTGGCTCAGGCATCGCAAGAGGAAATCGCCAAGGCTACGGCCCGCGTGAATGAGCTAGACAGCATCAAGTTGCAACTTGACGGCTTACTTGGCAAGGTTGGCACGACGGAGCAAGGCAGATCTACGGATGTTGCAGCAACGACTAAAGCGCTAAGTGATGCCAACGGCTCAGGGGACCGTACTGCCGAACGACGCCTGACGATCATGCAGCTGTACGTCACATTGCTGCAGCGCGATCCCAACAGCGCAACTGCGCAGAAGCGCACGCTTACACTATCCGAGATTGAAGGCCAACTCAAGCACACCCGCTTGGAAGACGTGGTACGGGTAATGATGCTGAGCGCCGAGGCTAACGGCGCATTCAGCACATCTGACAACACAGAGTTCGTGAAGGTTCTGTACCGCCGCATACTTGGGCGCGAGGCGGACACGCAGGACTCCGTCGCCGATTGGGCGGGCAAAATTAGCGATCAGGCCTCGCGCTATAAAGTCACGTTGGATTTCCTGACGACTTATCTCGGATACAGCGACAGCAAACCCGAGCAGCTTGACACCAGGATTGCCTTTGACGCGAAGATCGAACAGTTCCTCAGGTCGCAGAAGACCGAAGCAAACGATGCCAGTTTGCTGGCGGGGTGGAACGCATTGCAGGCAGAAACAAACGCAAGGGATATCGAAAGCGCGCCGGGTCTCAAGAAGGCCATCCTTGACCAGGCGAAGACCGCGCTTTCAGTTGCGCAGACCAACGCGGCAGACGGCAAAACAGTGCTGAACAACGACTCGGCATTCCGCGAAATCGTCTACTTATACGTTGGGATTCGCGGCAGGACGGACTTCCCCGGGATGGCCCACCAGATCAGAGCGCTGGTACGCATGACAAGCGAAGCTGACCGTGAAACGCTACGTTTGGGGATCGTCAACGGCTTGTTAGGGGAGCCTCAAAGCGCTTACCTGAATCTTTCTACGCGCGCTTTCGTGACCAAGCTTTACGATTTAACGCAGAACCGACGCAGCGTGCCGAGCACAGACATCGACGGTTGGGTTAATCAGCTCAACGCTGGAATTCAAACTCGGAACAGCTTAGCCCTATTTTTCCTGAGAACGGCAGACGGTAAAGCATATCTGACACCGAAGGCCAATACTCGCATCCTCGCTGACAGGAAAATTGCGGATGATTATGTGAAAGCAGAGCAGCCTGCACAAGATACAAAAGATCGGGCACAGACTGCCTACGACAACGCTGTTGAAAATTACAAAAACAATTTTACAGCGGCAACCGCGAAGGCCGTTGCAGATAGAGCAACTTCTGACAATGCTGAGAAAGTAGTCACGACGATAGATGCACTTTCCAGTGTGGCCGAGAAAGTGAAATTGGCAACAGGTGCAGTGCGCGCTGCAAATGCCGCAAAAGCTGACTACCAACGCGCATTCGATCGATCCGAAACTCTGAAAAAAACAGAAGCAGCCGACAGGAATGCCGCTGTAACCTTCGCCCGTGCCACGGAAGCAGCAAAATTCGCCGCATGCTACGCCGAGGGCGGCAAGGCCGATGCGTTGATGGCCGACGCCTACGTCAAGACCGCCGCGATGACGCAAGAGGTTCAACAGACCGCCAAGGTAGCCCAGCTCTACCTGACGGTACTGAATCGCGCCCCGGCTTTGAGCGAACTCGCACACTGGACGAACCGACTGGCTGCTGGGATGCCGCTGACCACGGCCGTGCAGGAACTGATGACCGGCCCCGAAGGCGCCAGCATCTACACCGGCACCACGAACGAAGAATTCGTGACCAAACTGTACAGGTCCAGTTTCGATCGCGCACCGGAAGGGGCTGGATTGCAAAGCTGGCTGAGCGACCTGTCGGGTCCTCCACCCCTCAGCCGCGAGGAACTGGTCAAAAAGTGGATCACAATCGTGCCCCTGCTGGGCAACGACGACAGCATCACGTTCGGCAACCGCGTGGCCGGCAAGCTGCAAACGGTCATCAACGCTGGCGTCACCGACGACCTGATGCCGGCAATCCGCCTGGCCAGCCAGAGCGCGCGCAACGCGGCTGCCAAATACGACGCCGTGGCGCAGGCCACGCTGGCGAATACGACGTCGGCCGCGACGATCCGTCCGCTGGCCCAGCTGTACCGGGCGGTACTGGGCCGCGTGCCGGATGCACCGGGACTGGCTTCGTGGGTGGCCTCGATTAACAAGGAACAACTCTCACGCGCGGCGATCGCCAAAGGGATGATCGAATCGCTCGAAGGCCAGCAGCTCTACCCTGCGGGCCAAAGCGACAGCGACTTCGTCAGGCAGGTTCTGAACCGCGTCCTGGGCCGCCCACCGCAAGATACCGAGGTATCCCGCTGGGAAAGCCGCGCCGCCGACCGCGGCCAGACCGTCGCCGACATCATCGACTACTACAGCAAGGGCACGGACGGCGGCACGGCCGAGGCCGTCCTGCGCGAGCGCTTCAACGCCCAGGTGTCGGACGCCATGGCAACGCTGCAGGCCACGACGAGCCAGCACGCTGCGGCAACCGCCAGGGCCGTCAAGCGCCTGAAGGAAATCGTCAACACCGACAACGTGGCCCGCCACACCCAGGAGGTCGTCCTCGGCAACACCGTCCGTGCCGGCGGCAAGCCGGCCTTCCAGGGCAACCAGCTGACCCTGGACCGCTGGGGCAACGTGCTGTCGATCACCGACCCGCGCGACCCTAACTGGAAGCTGTCGTACACCTACAATGGCGCCAACCAGCAAACGTCGGGCACGGCCCTGGGCGCCAAAGGCAGCCAGACGGCCCTGCAGACAAGCCGCTACGACGCCCTCGGCCGCCTGGTCGGCACGGTCGACGGCCGCGGCGCGCTGACGCAGTACGTCTACGACACCGCCGGCAACCTGGCACGGGAAATCCATGCCGACGAAGGCGTCGTCACCAACACCTACGACGCCTTCGGCAACCGCCTGTCCACCACGCAGCCGGACACCGTCCTCGCCAACGGCGAAGTGCTCACCGGCGTCACCACCCGCTACAGCTACGACCACCTGGGCCACCTGCTGTCCACCCGCACCGCTGCGGTGGACGTGTATCTGGCGATCGACACCGGCTTCGGCCCGCTGCCGTCGAACCTGGTCGCCCACAAGGAACTGGTGCAGACCCGCAAGTACGACGAGCTGGGTCGCCTGGTCCGCAGCCTGGGCTCGAACGATACCGGCACCGAGCAGGAATACGACGGCAGCGGCAACGTGATCTCCACAGCCACGGCTACGTTCGACAAGAACGGCGTCCGCGCCATCTACGGCCGCACGCTGATCGCCTACGACGCCGAGAACCACAAGATCGCCAGCAGGGACGCCAACGGCAAGTCGTTGTCCTGGCAGTACAAGAACGGCCGTCTGCACACCAGCAAAGACATGAGCAACCGGACGACCTGGTACGGCTACGACGCCGCCGGCCACCAGCGCTCGCAGACCTCCGAGCGCGGCCAGAAGCTCTACTACACCTACAGCGGCGACAACCTCGTGCGCATCGACGACAGGGCCACGTCCCTGTCGACCATCTACGCCTACGACAGCGCCGGCAACCGCGTCGGCGAGCGCCAGGTCTACCTGGGCAAGCCGCAAGACGCGCCGACGCGCCTGCAGAACAACACCCTCACCGTCGACAACCTGAACCGCATCACGCGCGTCCAGGACGACCTGGTGACGCTGGACTACGAGTACGACGCCAACGGCAACCGCGTCAAGATCGTCAGCCGCTATGGCAATGCCGATCCGATCACGAAGTTCAACGCCTTCGACGCGATGAACCGCCAGACGATCGTCAACGGCAACTGGGAAGTGGATGCGCAAGGCCGCGGCAAGGCCGTGCGCGGCAGCGGCCACGAGATCACCTACGACCGCTCCGGCAACCGCCTGAGCGACACGTACTCGGGCACCCGCGTCATCAACAACTTCATCTCCTACGGGACCGAGAAGGACGCCGAAACGACCGAGACCTACCGCTACGACGCGGCTGGCCGCCTGCAATCGATCCGGCGCGACGGCCTGCTGATCGACGAGCGTCACTACGACGACGCCGGACGCATCAGCCAGTCCGGCCTGGCGGCAAAAGGCGCACGCGGCGTGGCCGACGTGCTCAAGGCGCTGGGAATCGACATCGCCCAGCGGGTCTATACGTACAACGTCTTCGGCCACATGACCCGCCAGAAGGACCTGAACGCCAGCCTCGATGGGATGCAGGACATCTGGTTCAACGGCTACGACGAAATGGGCAACCTGACCGGCTATGACGTGGTGTCCGCCGCCGACGGCAAAAACAAGGGTATCTACCGCATCGAGTACGACTATCGCGACGCGTACAAGGAGCTGAAGACCACGCTGGCCAAGGACGGCTCGGTGGTCACCAGCACCTATGACGCCAACGGCAACCGGATCTCGATCCTGGAAACGAAGACCGACAAGACGACCGTGCGCAACCGGCTGTGGTACGACGCGGACGGCCACGTGCAGTCGTACAAGCCCGAGGGCAAGGACGGCGGCTTCAACCTGATCGTCAACGGCAACGTGCTGGGCGAGGAAGACGGCGACAAGGACAATCTCCTGGGCTCGAACTACCTGCCCGTGACAAGCCCATCGATGGTCGCGGCACCAAGCAGCTACAGCGTGCAAAGCGCCAACGAGACGCTGCAAAGCATCGCCCAGAGCGTGTGGGGGGACGCCAACCTGTGGTACCTGATCGCGGATGCGAATGCGCTGACGGCGGAATCGGCGCTGAAGGTGGGCGATATTCTGCGGATTCCGGCGCGGGTCAACACGGTGCACGGGGACTACGACACGTACAAGCCGTACGACCCGAGCGAACAGATCGGGAATACGGCACCTGTAATGCCGCCGCCGAAGGCCAAGGGCTGCGGCGTTCTGGGTCAGGTCATCATGGTTGTCGTCGCGGTGGCGGTTACGGCCATGGCATCCGCCCTCCTCGGCCCGCTGGGTGCGGGGCTCGGCGGCCAGTTAGCCACGTTGGCGGTCGCAGGCGCTGCAGGCTCGGTGGCTAGTCAGGCCGCCGGTATCGCCATGGACATGCAGGATGGGTTTAACTGGAAGGCGGTGGCGGTCTCCGCCCTCAGTAACGCGGTCAGCGGCGGCATTTCCGATATGTCGGCTCCTGGTAAAGCGCTCGCCTCAATTGGCGGTCCTGGCATTCCACAGGCAATGGCGCGGGCCGCCGTGGGGAATGTAGTTACCCAAGCAGTATCAGTAGCTACCGGCCTTCAGGATGGGTTCAAATGGCGCAATGTGGCTGCTTCGGCAGTAGGAGCCGGGGTCGGCGCGAAAGCGACGGAATATCTTAACGGGAACAATGGTATTGCTGCCTTGTTTGGCGATAGCAAACTAATGAAGGCTACCGCTAGCGGGTTTGCTGCGGGGGCAGCCGCTGCAGTCGCTCGGGGCGGCAAAATCGAGATTGTTCAGATTGCTGCGGATGCATTTGGTAATGCGCTGGGAGATGATCTAGCAAAAAGGTTCGGACCACCACCACCAACGCCCACGCAATCCTTCTCTGATTCGATTGATCGTGGTCCAGACTGGTTAAGAAATTGGAAATCCGCACCTCTTGGAGCTAGCGGTTACACCAATGGCGAATTTGACCGTGCTGTGCGCGACCAGATGAGTGACTCCGAAAAATTCGCTTCGCTGAATGGAGTTAGCTCAGCAAAACGGAGCGTACCAGAGTTCGACATGTCGAACGCTAGTCAGTCCTTCAGTGAAGGCGCTGCTATGGCTTCCCGAGAGGCACTGGGTACTGAGCAGCGTTACAGGGTGGCCGATAGCAGCATGCGGCTGGTCCCAAATCTGAACCATATAGGACCGAACGGCGAAGCCAATATCGTGTCACCGGCGGAGCCCTCGAGAGGATCTGACTTCTTTGGATATACCAAGACCACACTGCAAAGTTGGGCGCTCGATGGTGCAACATGGGGAGCACGGCGAGGCGATGCGTTAGGAACCGCTGCGTTACATTCGTTTAGCACGCTTGGCGCCCTTACTGACGTGATGTATCCTGGCTCTGAAACTGAGGCTGTGACTGCCGCGGCTGGCGGTGCCGTCATAGGAAAAGTCGCGCCAGTAGCGATGGGCTATTTGAACTCGTTGCCCGTGCTAGGTGATACTCTGCCTCAGCTTGGAGGCAGGCTTCTTGAAGTATTTCCCACCGGCTCTGGAGGGGGTATACTTCATTACGATACCAAACAGGAGCGATCTCGATCTCGGAACGTAATGCCGACGCAACAGTAGCGAGTTCCCTAAGCAGCAATGAATTCTCTATCGTCGACTGGAGCGGATACCCAGCAGGCGTTCCTCAGCCAACAGGTCCATTCCGATTGCTCGAAGGCGCCGAATACAATAAATCTCGCGACGCGGCCAATACGGCGAACCGGACATTACGTAAAGAATGGAATCTAATCGGGGAGCCCGTCGATATTCACGAGATTAACCCTGTTAAATTTGGAGGGAGCCCTACAGATATTACCAATAAAGTAATCATTGACCGGAGCGTCCACAGACAACAAATCACGCCATGGTGGAACAGTTTGCAAAGAACGCTAAAAGACAAGTAAGGCTATTCATAGATTGGCACTAGGAGATTACATATTATGGATGAGATTCACTTAGAGGGCTTTAAGGCGAACGAAGGCACATCACTCAGCAATATCACGCAAGCAGAACAAATGCTGCACTATGCTATACCAGAGGACTACAGGAAGTTTCTTGAAACCTACAATGGTGGGGAGGGATTTATTGGCGAAATTTATGTGATATTGTGGAGGTGTGAAGAATTACCAAATTTTAATCAACAGTATGAGGTGGCCGATTATGCTGATGGCCTGCTTCTAATTGGATCAAATGGTGGAGGGGAGGCCATTGCTTATGATATGAGGCATAGCCCTCCAGAAATTGTCGAAATCCCTTTTGTTGGCATGGATCTCCAGTATGCCCGACTAGTTGCGCATAACTTTACCGAATTTATTAATCCGCCCATACAGAAACCATGAGTAACCATACCTCCTTTAGACGCGCCGACCCATCACTGTATGGAATGGAGATACTTGAAATCAAGCCAATTTTATTGGGTGGCGACCCTACCGACCCAAAAAATAAGGCCATATTAACCCGTCAACAGCACATCGAGGCTGTCAGATATTGGAACAAAACGATAAAGAAGTTGCGCGAAAATAAATAATACTTTCGAAGAAAGTCAAGACCATGGCAGTTCACAGACTTTATCTGGGCCGTTCCCTTTTTAGGCGGATCGAGTTCGATAAAGCGCTTACAGAAAGGTGAGCAGTTCTACCTCCCAGGGTTGAACAGCGACTTCGTAAGGCAGGTTCTGAACCGCGTCCTGGGCCGCCCACCGCAAGATACCGAGGTGTCCCGCTGGGAAAGCCGCGCCGCCGACCGCGGCCAGACCGTCGCCGACATCATCGACTACTACAGCAAGGGCACGGACGGCGGCATGGCCGAGGCCGTCCTGCGCGAGCGCTTCAACGCCCAGGTGTCGGAAGCCATGGCAACGCTGCAGGCCACGACGCTCCAGCACGCCGCGGCAACCGCCAGGGCCGTCAAGCGCCTGAAGGAAATCGTCAACACCGACAACGTGGCCCGCCACACCCAGGAGGTCGTCCTCGGCAACGCCGTCCGTGCCGGCGGCAAGCCGGCCTTCCAGGGCAACCAGCTGACCCTGGACCGCTGGGGCAACGTGCTGTCGATCACCGACCCGCGCGACCCGAACTGGAAGCTGTCGTACACCTACAATGGCGCCAACCAGCAAACGTCGGGCACGGCCTTGGGCGCGAAAGGCAGCCAGACGGCCCTGCAGACGAGCCGTTACGACGCCCTCGGCCGCCTGGTCGGCACGGTCGACGGCCGCGGCGCGCTGACGCAGTACGTCTACGACACCGCCGGCAACTTGGCACGGGAGATCCATGCCGACGACGGCGTCGTCACCAACACCTACGACGCCTTCGGCAACCGCCTGTCCACCACGCAGCCGGACACCGTCCTCGCCAACGGCGAAGTGCTCACCGGCGTCACCACCCGCTACAGCTACGACCACCTGGGTCACCTGCTGTCCACCCGCACCGCTGCGGTGGACGTGTATCTGGCGATCGACACCGGCTTCGGCCCCCTGCCGTCGAACCTGGTCGCCCACAAGGAATTGGTGCAGACCCGCAAGTACGACGAGCTGGGTCGCCTGGTCCGCAGCCTGGGCTCGAACGATACCGGCACCGAGCAGGAATACGACGGCAGCGGCAACGTGATCTCCACAGCCACGGCTACGTTCGACAAGAACGGCGTCCGCGCCCTCTACGGCCGCACCCTGATCGCCTACGACGCCGAGAACCACAAGATCGCCAGCAGGGACGCCAACGGCAAGTCGTTGTCCTGGCAGTACAAGAACGGCCGTCTGCACACCAGCAAAGACATGAGCAACCGGACGACCTGGTACGGCTACGACGCCGCCGGCCACCAGCGCTCGCAGACCTCCGAGCGCGGCCAGAAGCTCTACTACACCTACAGCGGCGACAACCTCGTGCGCATCGACGACAGGGCCACGTCCCTGTCGACCGTCTACGCCTACGACAGCGCCGGCAACCGCGTCGGCGAGCGCCAGGTCTACCTGGGCAAGCCGCAAGACGCGCCGACGCGCCTGCAGAACAACACCCTCACCGTCGACAACCTGAACCGCATCACGCGCGTCCAGGACGACCTGGTGACGCTGGACTACGAGTACGACGCCAACGGCAACCGCGTCAAGATCGTCAGCCGCTATGGCAATGCCGATCCGATCACGAAGTTCAACGCCTTCGACGCGATGAACCGCCAGACGATCGTCAACGGCAACTGGGAAGTGGATGCGCAAGGCCGCGGCAAGGCCGTGCGCGGCACCGGCCACGAGATCACCTACGACCGCTCCGGCAACCGCCTGAGCGACACGTACTCGGGCACCCGCGTCATCAACAACTTCATCTCCTACGGGACCGAGAAGGACGCCGAAACGACCGAGACCTACCGCTACGACGCGGCTGGCCGCCTGCAATCGATCCGGCGCGACGGCCTGCTGATCGACGAGCGTCACTACGACGACGCCGGACGCATCAGCCAGTCCGGCCTGGCGGCAAAAGGCGCACGCGGCGTGGCCGACGTGCTCAAGGCGCTGGGAATCGACATCGCCCAGCGGGTCTATACGTACAACGTCTTCGGCCACATGACCCGCCAGAAGGACCTGAACGCCAGCCTCGACGGGATGCAGGACATCTGGTTCAACGGCTACGACGAAATGGGCAACCTGACCGGCTATGACGTGGTGTCCGCCGCCGACGGCAAAAACAAGGGTATCTACCGCATCGAGTACGACTATCGCGACGCGTACAAGGAGCTGAAGACCACGCTGGCCAAGGACGGCTCGGTGGTCACCAGCACCTATGACGCCAACGGCAACCGGATCTCGATCCTGGAAACCAAGACCGACAAGACGACCGTACGCAACCGGCTGTGGTACGACGCGGACGGTCACGTGCAGTCGTACAAGCCCGAGGGCAAGGACGGCGGCTTCAACCTGATCGTCAACGGCAACGTGCTGGGCGAGGAAGACGGCGACAAGGACAACCTCCTGGGTTCGAACTACCTGCCCGTGACAAGCCCATCGATGGTCGCGGCACCAAGCAGCTACAGCGTGCAAAGCGCCAACGAGACGCTGCAAAGCATCGCCCAGAGCGTGTGGGGGGACGCCAACCTGTGGTACCTGATCGCGGATGCGAATGCGCTGACGGCGGAATCGGCGCTGAAGGTGGGCGATATTCTGCGGATTCCGGCGCGGGTCAACACGGTGCACGGGGACTACGACACGTACAAGCCGTACGACCCGAGCGAACAGATCGGCAATACCGCGCCGGTGATGCCGCCGCCGAAGGCCAAGGGGTGTGGCGTTTTGGGTCAGGTCATCATGGTCGTCATCGCAGTAGCGGTAACGGCTATGGCGGCCGTAGTGCTTGGTCCACTTTTGGGAACAAGTATTGCTGGACAGCTGGGCACATTGGCGCTCTCCGGCGCGGCTGGCTCGATCGCCAGCCAGGGCGCAGGCATGGCGATGGACATGCAGGATAAGTTCAGCTGGAAGTCTGTCGGACGCGCAGCGCTTAGTAACGTAATGGGTGGGGCGGCAATGGATCCGACATCGTGGGAACGATGGCTAGGGCAGCGATTGCCAATGCCGTTACCCAAGCGGTATCGGTCGCTGTCGGACTCCAGGATGGGTTCGAGTGGCGCAATGTGGCGGCTTCGGCTGTCGGGGCTGGGGTCGGAGACGCTGTCTCGCAGTACCTCGGCGGAAGCAACCCAGTGGCCCAATTCCTCAAGGGCAGCCCGCTGACCAAGGCCACTACCATTGGCTTTGCAGCCGGCGTAGCTACTGCCGTCGCGCGTGGGGGTAAAATTGAGATTACGCAGATTGCTGCGGATGCGTTTGGTAATGCGTTGGGGCAGAGTTTGGCTCACGAGAACTGGGGCGGCAGCGACGATCACTCCGGGAATGCCAACGACGATTCGAGCCCTGGTAGGAATGTGTTTGATCAAGCGCGCGAGCAGCTCAACAAGACCTACTACCCAGAGGCGACTCTGACCGAGGAGGCATATGCAAAGCGCGACCATTTAGCTGACCTTGGAATAATCTCCCGTAACACTGGACCGCAAATGTCGATCCCATCGGCGGCCGGGGAAGGTGACTTAAATGGTGATTACATCACCCTACGTGGCTTCAACGCACTAGCGACGAGCGATCACGCGGCAATGGCAGGGTTGGAAGCGACTTATCATCGATTCGCCGAAGGTAATACCAACGCGTACGCACTTGGGATTACTGACGCGCAAGTCGAAGCTAATATCGCCAACGGAGCAAGAGGTACATGGGATGCCGTGAGTTACGCTGGCCGTAAGACAGCCTATGCCACGTGGAATTTTGTGACAGCAGGATTCGTCGAGCGTCATGATGGTCGCATACGCGCCGAGGCAAATGGATTGCTATCCAGTTCGAACTTCTGGAGAGCGACTGCCTTGGACGCTACGACGAGCGTTGCTAGCATGGCCATCGCTGGCCGGGTCGGCGGATTTGTCGCTAACCGTGCAGGAAGTGGCTATTTCGCCTATAGTTTGGCCGGCGCGGCGGCAGGAGGCTCTTTCGACCTCACCTATCAAGCAAGCCAAAACGCCATACATCTCGCGACAGATGGACAGAGCGGGCAGTATGGTTTCGCTGGCCGGGAGTTCGGTGACTCTGTCGTTTACGGTGCCGGACTCGGAGTAGCCGGAAAGTTCTTATCGGAGTATGGACAGCATAGCATTCGACTTTCTCTTGATGTTGACAATGCGCTTTACAGTGGTGGCCCGCTCCCATTCAAACTGGTGCCGCCGGACAAATTTAACTATGGCGCATATCTCAAGAATTTAATTGGTGGCCCTCCGGAAGGCATGATTGACCCTCATGCACATCATATTTTATTCAAGCAAGGTAATGGTTCCACACAGAAGGCATTGGTGAGAGAGGGGCAGGACCTATTGCGGCGTTATGAAATTGACCCTATCTATGGGCCCGAAAATCTGACTTGGGCACCGAATCGCGTGCAGGGGCAGCATGGTGAGGAAGCGTTAAGAAACGTAGTTGATCAATTAAAACAGGTTGAACAATTCGGTGGCTCGAGAGCAGACGTCGTCAAGCAACTCGAACGACTTGGGCAATTAGCAGCGCAGAGGAAATAACATGAATAAATTAAAAGATGCTTATGATGCAATAAAAAACTTCAACAATGAGGTGGCTCGACATCTGCTCACAGAGGACACTAGTCTAATTAACGCCATGACACCGTTCGGCACACTACTTCACGTTGCATCAGCTGCGGGAAATATCGATATTATCCATTATCTTATTGCTCATGGCGCAGATATAAATACTAGAGGTGGTGCGTTAGGTGGGAGCGCTTTGAATGAAGCAGCTTCTGACGGAAGGATAGAAGTGGTCAGGTATTTGCTTTCGCATGGGGCAGCAATGGATACAAGTGAACCAGAAAGAAATCCTTTGTTTAGTTCAATTTATGGCGGTCACGTGGAAGTTTCGCGGATTCTGATTTCAAACGGAATTGACGTGACTGTACGATACACCGGGGAGTCAATGAAAGAAATGGACGCATTGGCGTATGCAGTGGAAAGGGGGCAGAAGGAAATCGCTGCGCTGCTTTCAAAGCACTAGAAATCAGACGGACGGTTTTGGTAATGATTATTTCTAACGCTAAGAAATATTCTCGTCCGCTGCGGCGCAGGAAAGAATATTGCCCCCGAAGAGATGGCTAACGATCTGCTCAGCGGCATTTACGGCAAATTTCTGGCTACACCCATACCCCAGGATATTGCATAGAGCAGGCCCAGTCGATCACCCGCTCCTCAACCAGAGCAATAGGATAGAAGTGCAGCTGGGGCGCAAGGCCGCGGCAAGGCCGTGCGCGGCACCGGCCACGAGATCACCTACGACCGCTCCGGCAACCGCCTGAGCGACACGTACACGGGCACCCGCGTCATTAACAACTTCATCTCCTACGGGACCGAGAAGGACGCCGAAACGACCGAGACCTACCGCTACGACGCGGCCGGCCGCCTGTCGACGATCCGGCGCGACGGCCTGCTGATCGACGAGCGTCACTACGACGACGCCGGACGCATCAGCCAGTCCGGGGTCTCTACCGCCGACGGCAAAAACAAGGGCATCTACCGCATCGAGTACGACTATCGCGACGCGTACAAGGAGCTCAAGACCACGCTGGCAGCGGACGGCTCGGTGGTCACCAGACGTACGATGCCAACGGCAACCGGATCTCGATCTTCGACACCAAGAAGAATGCCGTGCGCAACCGGCTGTGGTACGGTTTGAGCGTTCGGCAGCGGCTTGGTGAAGAAAAGGATTGGCTTGGCGACTTAGGAGAATATAACGCCCGGCATGCCACCGGCGACGACTTGCTTCCTAACTATCGGGAACAAGTCCCGCAGATCATAATCAGCCCAGATAACGCTGAACATCGTCTTAACATTTTATTCGGACTGAATCCAAGGAGCATAGGCCCTACTCTGCAGGCCCCAGCAGCGGCAGACGCACTTGAGTTTGCAGCCTTATCAGATCGTCAGTTCTACACGGCACGGGAGTCCAATGCGAACAAGGCTGTTCCTGGGGGTATCCAATCACTAGGTATCATGGGAGGGCGAGCGATAGGGCCGAATGGAGAATTTATTGGCCCATTTATTAAGAGCCCAGACTACATTCCTTAAGAGGACTCGATGAATATCTATGATGTAAGTATTGCGTCGCTAGAAGGAGCTGAGGAGCGTTGTGAAATTGAGTTTTCGCGGGACTCCTCAATTAAGCTTACGATTAAAAGCAAGTCGTTCGGGTTGATGCCCTTTGTAGATCATAATTTGTTTGGCGCTTTAATAAAGTTCTGCCTGCGAATTGAGCGGGACGGTTACCTCTTGCTTTGTAACGCTGCTCGAACGGACGCGTACCCATCCCGCATGATGCTGCAAATGGGAGGCGGCAGGAAGGTCTATTTATTAATCCATGGGCTTCAAACCAGCGATGAAGATCTGGTAGATGTTCTTGGCGCGGCAACGCTTGATCAGGTAGGCACTGTTAAAGAGCAGGAAATTGGGTACGAGAACTGGCTTGGGAGTTTGAAATGAAAAACGGCGAACTAGAGCACGGGATTACAGAGGACGTGGTGGAGACCGCACGCGCAAATCCTAACGGCTGGGTGTACAAAATTGAAGGCTCGTTTGCGCCGACGGACTATGTTCCTCCGGAAGCCGTTGTTGGGGCATGGAGGGTTGATAAGAAGGGGAATTTGACTGGAGAATTTGTCCCCAACCCTAATTACAAACCTAACCTACCCAAGTCAGAAAAATAGATTTCTGGTTCTGCGCGGATAGGGTCACCCTCTCACGATTGGCACTGGGCTGACCCGTTTGTGGTCGGGTAATGCGCACAACACAGCGACATATAATGGGTGTTGAAGCTTGGACCGGATCTCGCAGTGCCGCAGCATTTGTGGACAATGCGATCCCATTTTCTGGCAGCCTCGCAGGTAGAGCTAGGCGAAACCTGGGGAACCATTTGCTCCACCACGTCCAGATAGCGTGATATTGAACCGTCCGGCTATTATGGATTTGGGGATACCACGTATGATAAGTTCTCGCCAAGAACTACAACAGTTTACAGGCTAGAGAGTCCGTCCGGGGTAGCAACAACTTTCGAGATACATCCGGGTAATATCGCTGCCAACTATAGATATTCCGGCCCAGGTGTTGGCTCTACCTATCGTGCCACCACACAAGGTACCGCACTTGCTGAGATCGGACATTACGGGCAGACTACAGGGCGTATTCTGTGAGTAGGGAAGTTAGTTTACAGAGAGTGCTTGACCTAACCAGCCCCCGTACACGTCAAGAGTTAGGCGTTCCTTTGTCAAAGATAATCGGTGATAGCTATACCACCACACATCAACTCGGGAACTTTGCTCGACATAGCGGGTTTGATGGCATCCTTGCTCCTCAGCAAAAAATCCGAGTGGCAATAATTTGATTATATTTCCCACGAGAAAAAATGACTAATACAGAGTTTCTGCGTGACGAGTATCCAGGCGACCTAGCTTGGCAGAGTTTTTTAGAGGCATTCGATTCAGAGTGGTCGCGTTGGCCGGAGAAGGAACTTTATCAGTCAAGGCTCTTTAATTCTGAATTTGCTGCCGTTCTGACGAGTATATTTGGGATACACTCTGTTGATTGGCTTATACAGCCATGCGCAGCTTTGGGGAATCGCTCACCTATTGATGTCCTAGAGAACGAATCTGATGGGGATAAAATTATCCGGTCGCTAATAATGCGTATTCCAATATAGGGCGGGATTATGCAATAGGAAGGCTACCCGATCTGAAAACAAACCTGCCTTCGTTCAGCTAGGTAGGCAGCGGCGTTTCTACTAGGCAGATTGCAGTCCTGCCTCGGCAACACCGTCCGTGCCGGCGGCAAGCCGGCCTTCCAGGGCAACCAGCTGACCCTGGACCGCTGGGGCAACGTGCTGTCGATCACCGACCCGCGCGACCCGAACTGGAAGCTGTCGTACACCTACAATGGCGCCAACCAGCAGACGTCGGGCACGGCCCTGGGCGCGAAAGGCAGCCAGACGGCCCTGCAGACGAGCCGCTACGATGCCCTCGGCCGCCTGGTCGGCACGGTCGACGGCCGCGGCGCGCTGACGCAATACGTCTACGACACCGCCGGCAACCTGGCACGGGAGATCCATGCCGACGAAGGCGTCGTCACCAACACTTATGACGCCTTCGGCAACCGCCTGTCCACCACGCAGCCGGACACCGTCCTCGCCAACGGCGAAGTGCTCACCGGCGTCACCACCCGCTACAGCTACGACCACCTGGGCCACCTGCTGTCCACCCGCACCGCTGCGGTGGACGTGTATCTGGCGATCGACACCGGCAAGGGCCCGCTGCCGTCCAACCTGGTCGCCCACAAGGAACTGGTGCAGACCCGCAAGTACGACGAGCTGGGTCGCCTGGTCCGCAGCCTGGGCTCGAACGATACCGGCACCGAGCAGGAATACGACGGCAGCGGCAACGTGATCTCCACAGCCACGGCTACGTTCGACAAGAACGGCGTCCGCGCCATCCTCGGCCGCACCCTGATCGCCTACGACGCCGAGAACCACAAGATCGCCAGCAGGGACGCCAACGGCAAGTCGTTGTCCTGGCAGTACAAGAATGGCCGTCTGCACACCAGCAAAGACATGGGCAACCGGACGACCTGGTACGGCTACGACGCCGCCGGCCACCAGCGCTCGCAGACCTCGGAGCGCGGCCAGAAGCTCTACTACACTTACAGCGGCGACAACCTCGTGCGCATCGACGACAGGGCCACGTCCCTGTCGACCATCTACGCCTACGACAGCGCCGGCAACCGCGTCGGCGAGCGCCAGGTCTACCTGGGCAAGCCGGGCGACGCGCCGACGCGCCTGCAGAACAACACCCTCACCGTCGACAACCTGAACCGCATCACGCGCGTCGAGGACGACCTGGTGACGCTGGACTACGAGTACGACGCCAACGGCAACCGCGTCAAGATCGTCAGCCGCTATGGCAGTGCCGATCCGATCACGAAGTTCAACGCCTTCGACGCGATGAACCGCCAGACGATCGTCAACGGCAACTGGGAAGTGGATGCGCAAGGGCGCGGCAAGGCCGTGCGCGGCACCGGCCACGAGATCACCTACGACCGCTCCGGCAACCGCCTGAGCGACACGTACTCGGGCACCCGCGTCATCAACAACTTCATCTCCTACGGGACCGAGAAGGACGCCGAAACGACCGAGACCTACCGCTACGACGCGGCCGGCCGCCTGTCGACGATTCGGCGCGACGGCCTGCTGATCGACGAGCGTCACTACGACGACGCCGGACGCATCAGCCAGTCCGGCCTGGCGGCGAAAGGCGCACGCGGCGTGGCCGACGTGCTCAAGGCGCTGGGAATCGACATCGCCCAGCGGGTCTATACATACAACGTCTTCGGCCACATGACCCGCCAGAAGGACCTGAACGCCAGCCTCGACGGGATGCAGGACATCTGGTTCAACGGCTACGACGAAATGGGCAACCTGACCGGCTATGACGTGGTCTCTGCCGCCGACGGCAAAAACAAGGGCATCTACCGCGTCGAGTACGACTATCGCGACGCGTACAAGGAGCTGAAGACCACGCTGGCCAAGGACGGCTCGGTGGTCACCAGCACGTACGACGCCAACGGCAACCGGATCTCGATCCTGGAAACGAAGACCGACAAGACGACCGTGCGCAACCGGCTGTGGTACGACGCGGACGGCCACGTGCAGTCGTACAAGCCGGAGGGCAAGGACGGCGGCTTCAACCTGATCGTCAACGGCAACGTGCTGGGCGAGGAAGACGGCGACAAGGACAACCTCCTGGGTTCGAACTACCTGCCCGTGACGAGCCCGTCGATGGTCGCGGCACCGAGCAGCTACAGCGTGCAGAGCGCCAACGAGACGCTGCAGAGCATTGCCCAGACTATCTGGGGCGACGCTAATCTGTGGTACCTGATCGCCGACGCGAACGCGCTGACGATCAATGCCACGCTGAAGGTCGGCGAAATCCTGCGCATCCCAGCGCGCGTCAATACCGTGCACGGCGACTACGGCACGTATAAGCCGTACGACCCTAGCGAGCAGATCGGCAGCACAGCGCCAGTGATGCCGCCGCCGAAGGCTGACAAAGGATGCGGTGTCTTCGGGCAGATCATCCAAATCGTTGTAGCAGTCGTCGCAAACGCCATTGGCGGCCCCGTGCTCGCATCCATTGCCAGCCAGCTAGCGGGCATGGCGATGGGCACGCAGGACAAATTCAGCTGGAAGGCTGTTGCGCTAGCAGCGGTGATGCCAGATGTCGGTCAAGCGATTCCCAATGCGGATTGGGTGCCAGATATCTTTAACGACGGCACTTGGAAGCAAGCCGCCGCGCGTGCAGCCGTATCGAACATGGCTACCCAAGCGGTCAGCGTAGCGACCGGCCTGCAGGATCACTTCCAATGGCGCAATGTCGCGGCAGCGGCAGCGGGCGCGGGCGCTGGATTTGCAGCTGCTGAGTACTTGAAGGGGACGAATCCAGTTGCGAACTGGTTCGGTGATAACAAGCTGGGCAAGGACACCACCGTCGGCTTCGTTCGCGGGATGAGCGCTGCTATGGCCCGAGGCGGCAGAATAGAAGTTGCTCTGATCGCTACCGATGCGTTTGGCAATGCGCTCGCGAGCAGCTTATCGAGCCAGTCGTCCGCGTACGATGCCGAACGCAAGTCGCAACAAGCTGGCGTAGATCTGAAGCGCGCACCGCGCTTTGCTTCGTTGTCGACCGCCGATGCCAATGCTATGAGCGATGTCCCAACGCTCAGTGATATGACGGTAGCTTCGGCAAGATCGGTAGCTGGTCCGGCGCAAAATGCGGAAAATACTGCATCTGGCGAATCAGACGGTACAATCTACTTAAATGTTTCCGGGTTCAATGATGGCAAGGCGCAAGTGATCGTACCGGGTCAGCGCTTGTCTTTCTGGGGGAAGGTCGAATCATATCTTGAGGAGGGTTTCGGCAATTTTAAGAATGGGTTTTTCCAGGGGACATCTGATGCGTCACAATCTCAAGGATACCCAGACGTAACAGATGGAACAGCCGACAAGAACTCAACTTCTTACCTGCTCGGGACTGGGTTCGGCAAGGCGTTTGTTAATCAGTCAGCGGGTGGTGGAAGGATGCCAGTCTTTACCACAAGATCGGCTAAAGAAAGTGTAGCGGGAAGTGGGGCTCGTATAAACTATGGACCAGCCGCTACTGGCTTCGATGGCTCCACGGAGAATATTGGGCGTGGATTGAATAGCTCAACTTCGTCCAATCAGCTAACGCTTGAGGCGTCTGTTCCGCAGCTTTCAGTCAATCCGACAGCTCAAAAGCTTGGTCCGATCGAGTTGTCGTTTGATAAGATCACCAGGACGTGGACCTCGCCGGCTGGCCTCGATTATGGTCCAGGTTCAGTGCATGGGAATCGTGTGAAGCATGTACTTGATCACGCTGAGCCTAATCCCAACAAGACAACTCACAGCGTATTTAACGTTGAGCGCAATGAAGTTTTGAGTGTGGTCGATGTGGGGTACCCTGACTTTTTCGGACACTCCTGTTTGGTAGACTTCACCAACTGGAGAAACTTATGGCACGCTCAAAATCATACACCCCGGAGCTTCGTGAAGAAGCGGTAAAACTGGTCCTGACACAGGGTCTGACGCTGGAGGACGCGGCGTTACGGCTCATGATTCCCAAGGGAACCTTGGCCAATTGGGTAGCTGCAGCGAGGGGTGGCACCTCATCCAAAGTGGCTCCCGGCAGCCGCTCCGTGCCCGAACTTGAGGCCGAAGTTACCAAGCTGCGCAAGGAGCTTGCTGAGGCCCGCATGGAGCGCGATATCGTAAAAAAGGCGGCAGCGTACTTTGCGCGGGAGTCGCTGCCAAGTACGCGGTCATGAAGACATTGCGACTCGAATATTCACTAAGCGCGCTCTGCCGCGTCTTCGACGTGTCGCGCAGCGGGTTCTATGCTTGGACTCACGGGCAGCCGTCGAAACGTGCGCAGGAGGACGCGCGCCTGAAGGTCGCCATCGAGGCGGTTCATACGCAGAGCCGGCAGACATATGGGCCACTTCGGATGCAGCCGGAACTGGCCGCACAAGGCTTTCCTGCTGGCCGTGACCGCATCGTCCGGCTACGACGTGAGCTTGCCCTGCGCTGTAAGCAGAAGCGAAAATTCAAGGCCACCACCAACTCGAACCATGAGCTGCCGGTGGCCGAGAATCTGTTGAATCAGACCTTCGCACCAACCCGCCCGAACGAAGCCTGGGTAACCGACATCACGTATGTCGCCACAGGCGAAGGCTGGCTCTACCTGGCCGGCATCAAAGACGTCTTTACATGCGAACTGGTGGGCTATTCGATGGGTGCGCGCATGACGCAAACGCTGACCGCACAGGCCCTTTGGAAAGCCGTGCGCAACAAGCGCCCGGCGCCGGGATTGATTCACCACTCCGACCGTGGGAGCCAGTATTGCGCTCACGACTATCAAAAGCTCGTCAAGCAGTTTGGCATGCAACCGTCCATGTCGCGCAGGGGGAACTGCTACGACAACGCGCCTATGGAAAGCTTCTGGGGCAGTCTGAAAAATGAGCTGGTGCACCATCAACGATATGCAACCCGCGCCGATGCGAAGGCCGCGATACAGGAGTACATCGAAAGCTTTTATAACCGCCAGCGACGCCACTCGCGTCTTGGCAATGTAGCGCCAGCGTTGTTTGCCGAGGAATTCAGCAAACGGCTGCAGGCGGTTTGAAACAAGAGTGTCCGCTATTGACAGTACACCTCAATGAGGCCTGGGCTTCGAAGCGGGCGCCTTTGCCGAATGATCCTGGTGCTTACGTTGTTCCGATGGGGCGGGCTGTAGGGACTGCGGGCGAGACTAACGTCAAAATCATCGTCCGCCCCGGTACCCAAAAGCTCATTACAGCTTATCCATTTCAGTAAATGAGGTTCCAAATGCTATGTCCAAGATGCGAACAAGGCGAAATCGCCAAAGCGAGTGTAAGAAAAACGGGAGTGCGATTGTTTGTCTGCCAGGAGTGCGAGGCCACCTGGTTTTCTCCGGATGAAATTGGTGCGGTTCCGTTTGTCGATTTTGGCACATATATGGAAGAGCAAGAGTTACCTCCACTGTGGGAGGAACTCGTTATTGAGGGGACTTAAGCGATCAGTACTGATAACTCAAGCGCGTCCGCTCTGCGTCCGGCGCGCCGCCGACATGTAGGTTATTCGTGGAGAAAACCGTTGTGGAGTCGTGTACCTGTGTAGAGTTCTTGTGCATTTGTTGCGCCGCCGTTGCCTGTGCTACCCTTAGCGCCGACTCAAACCACGTCATCGATCCATCCTAGGACTCGTCCAGATGCTGGGTTGCGTCATAGGATAACAAGCGCACTGTTTTGCAATTTGTTTGCGGATACGCATACGCCGGAGTGCCTGGCTGGAGGATGTCTGAGGTGTACTGTCAATAACGGACACGCTTGTCTTAAGCCGCCTGCTGTTCGCTGAAGGATTCGGCGAACAGCGCTGGCGGAACAATAAAGTGGACCCCTTCGTCAAGACACTGAGGCCGATAATTTAAGCTGGTCTGTCTTCATTTTTGCAGCTGCTCGGCGCTGCCCCGTAATTCTCTCACCGGGCCGCTGGAGAGGGGTATCTTCCAGTGGCTGCTCCCGGCACGGCTCCACAGCCTCGGCTATGCTGGTCTGGCCGTACTTATCCACGATCAGCGCGCCCCCACCGCTGCCGCTGCGGTAGACATCGGCAGGCGTACGGTATCCCAGAGACTGGTGCGGACGTGTGCCGTTGTAAAACACGAAGTACTGAGCCAGGCCGAGCGTCAGCTCGGCCATGTTTCCGTACCCCTTGAGGTATATGTCTTCGTATTTCACGCTGCGCCACAGCCGCTCGACAAAGATGTTGTCCAACGCTCGACCGCGTCCGTCCATGCTGATGGCTACGCCTTCACGTTTGAGCACGCCGCTGAATGCCGTGCTCGTAAACTGCGATCCCTGGTCGCTGTTGAACACGTCGGGCTTGCCGTGCACACGCAGCGCTTCCTCCAGGCAGTCCACGCAGAACGACGCATCCATGCTGTTGCTGATTCGCCAGGCCAGCACGCGCCGCGAGTACCAGTCGATAATCGCCACCAGATAGGCAAAGCCACGCGCGAGCCGGATATAGGTCACGTCTGTAGACCACACCTGGTTAGGGCGCGTTACCGCCACACCGCGCAGCAGGTAGGGATACACCTTGTGCTGCGGATGCGGCTTGCTCGTCGCCGGCCCCGGCGCCATGCCTGCCAAGCCCATTTCCCGCATCAGCCGCTGCACACGCTTGCGGTTCACCACATGGCCGCGCTCACGCAGAAACACTACCATGCGCCGGCTGCCGTAGAACGGTCTGCTGGTATATTCCTCGTCGATCAGCGCGCGCAGCTTCAGATCTTTTTCGTCCTCGCACCGCTGTCGCGATGCCGCTTCCAGCCGCCGGTATACCGTCGCGCGTGGTACATCGGCAAGTTCGCACTGGCGCGTTATCGGCATCTCGGCGTGCTCCGGTTCGATCCAGCCCAGGCGCTCTTCGCGGCTCATTCCCCCAGCTTTTTTTTAAGCCAATCCACTTCCATCTTGAGCCGGCCGATCTCGCTGTACAGCTTATCCTCCGGGCTCGTTTCATCGACCGGCTTCGGGCCACGCTTGGTATCGAACAGCGCCCCAGCGTTCTCCAGAATCTCCTTTTTCCACTGCCCGACCAGCACGGGATGCACGCCGAATTCCTGTGCGATTTCCGTCACCGTCTTCACTCCGCGCACTGCCTCTAAGCCCACCTTGCTCTTGAAGTCGGCGCTGTGCACCCTGCGTTTTTTACCTTCACTCATAGTCTGTCATCCTTTCGCGGACAACAGCTTAAACCACCGTCTCAAATCGTGGATCCACTATACAAAGCCGATGCGGGAATGGCGCCGCTGTCGGTTGTAGAAAATTTCGATGTATTCCTGAATCGAGGCCTTTGCCTCAGCACGGGTGGCATAGCGGCGATGATGGACAAGCTCGTTCTTCAGCGTGCCCCAGAAGCTCTCCATTGGCGCGTTGTCATAGCAGTTCCCGCGGCGCGACATCGAGGCGCGCATGCCGAACTGCGCCACCAGCTCCTGGTAGGCATGGGCGCAGTATTGGCTTCCACGATCTGAATGATGGATCAGCCCTGGTGCCGGCCGTTTGTAGCTCACAGCGCGCCACAGCGCCTGCGTCGTCAGATCTTGCGTCATGCGTTCGCCCATCGCGTAGCCGACGATCTCGCAGGTAAAGACGTCCTTCACGCCGGCCAGGTACAGCCAGCCTTCGGCAGTCGGAATATAGGTGATATCCGTCACCCATACTTCGTCAGGCCGGCGCGGTGCGAACCGCTGTTCCAGCAGGTTTTCAGCAACGGGCAAGTTGTGATTCGAATTCGTCGTTGCGATGAACTTGCGCCGCTGTTTGCAGCGCAGATTGAGCTCCTGGCGCAATCGTCGAACCCGATCGCGGCCGACCTCGTGTCCCTGCGCAGCGAGCTCTCGCTTTATCCGTGGCACTCCGTAAGTCTCGCGGGTCTGCCGATGCACTGCCGAAATCAATACTTTCAGCCGCTCGTCGTCCTGCTTGCGTGTCGACGGCTTCGCCCGCAGCCAGTCGTAGTAGCCGCTGCGCGAGACGTCCAATACTTGGCACATCAGCTTCACAGGATAGTCAGGGAAATTGAGTCGCATCGTCTTTATCCACGCGTACTTGGCAGCGACTCGCGCGCAAAGTACGCCGCCGCTTTTTTTACGATATCCCGCTCCATTTCTGCTTGCGCCAGCTGCTTGCGCAGCTGTGCGTTCTCCGCCTCCAGCTCGGCCACGGAGCGGCTTCCAGGTGCTGTTGTTGCAGCCGGCCCGCGTTTGGCTGCTGCTACCCAATTGGCCAGCGTCCCTTTTGGAATGCTGACACGTGCCGCCGCCTGCTCAATGGACAGGCCCTGCGCCAGTACCAGCTTGACAGCTTCTTCCTTGAGTTCGGGGGTGTACGTCTTCTTCAATGTCTTCATAAAGGCTCCTGTTGGCGAACTTTACCAAACAAGAGTGTCCGAAAAAATCAGAGTACCTCAGGATGAGCTGGGCGAATACCTGAAAACAGCGCCACGTTTTGCCTGGACGTCCTCTGCCCCTGGCACTGGAGCAATGGCGGATTATGACGAGGCATCGCTGATCGGCGCTTCGCGAATCGTCGATGGCATCCCTCAAGTCGACGTGGTAGGAGAGCGGCCATGGCAATTTGACAGGGAGGTATTGACGCCGGCTGGAAATGCGCTGTCCACGGCTGGCCAAGCGCTTCTGGACGCTGGGAAGGGTGTTCTCGGCTTTATTAACGACACGTTTGTGCGGCCAAGTGGCTCTACCAACGAGATTTCGCAGCGATGGGGAGCGGATCTCTCTCTCTACACCGTACGAAACTTGAGTAGGGAATACAGCCGAAATCCTACCGGACAAACGCTTGTTCCGATTGATTCTGCTGCCGAAGCGCGACGTGCTGCAAACAATGCGCGAGTTGCGACTAATGTGGCACTGGCTGCGGGAGGACCGCTGACAGGCTACGCGGCTGGGGCGCAGTTGCTTGGTGCGCCCAACGATGTTGTCAACAATATCGGTGTTGCGGCATCCGGCGTATTTGGCTCCGTGGCTATAGGCTCGGGAGCCCAGCCGATCTATATCGGCCCTCGTTCGCTCGCTCAACAATTCGGCGTACGCAGTGTGGCAATTGCAGATACGAGGGCAACGCCTAGCATTTCCGATATCGCAATCGAATATACTTCTTCAGGTGCTGGAAGGTTGTCGAATGCAGTAATGACAGGTAAAGTAAATGGTGCGACGACAACGGTAGGGTCGATGAAATATGCATATGAAGAGAGCGGTCACTCGCGAATTGTCTCTGTGAATATGTATGAAATCAGTGCGGGTTTCCGCGGGCAAGGCTTGAGCACCCGGCTTTTCTCTGACGTACAAGCCCGCCATCAGGCAAACATGTTCGAGGGAGCCGCTGGCTTTGACAACGCCGCTGTAATGTCCCGAACGGGGGATATTAGTGCAACCCCTTGGTCCAAAGCCATGGACAAGCTAGGATTCACAACAACTTACGACCCGTATATGGGCATGATGACATCTACTAAGAGATAAGACCGTGATTGAACTATTTACGCCTTTTGATTATGAAATCCCTGCATCACCACCGGAGGAAATCATTAATATTAGCAACTCAGTTATTGAAAAATATTCGATGACTGAAATATCTGCCTCCGCCTATTTACGAATGACAGAGGGATTCTTTCGAGTGCATACCACAGGGCAACCCAGTGACCATGTTGCATATGTTACGGAGAGAATCACACAAATCTACGAAGAGGTGAAAAGGCTGGATCCTGATGAAACAATCATTAGGATTGACTATTTTTTAATCTCGGGTTTGATGATAGGCGTATATATTCGGAAGAGCTCGCGAATAATGCTCGGATGCATTAGGGGGTTCAGCGCGGACAAGATCAGCAGAGAAGAGTTCGAAAAAATTTGGCATGGCTCCCCGCGGTAGAGCATGGACGTCGACATGTAAAAAAGTGACGGCGGAGGTCGCCAAACCAGTTTCGAGCCCAAGCTGGTTGCCAAGCATCAGCGGCGCACGCCAGGTCTTGACGACCAAGTTATCAGAATGTAGGCGTGCGATACGAGCCTGCGCGAGATCCGGCCGCACTGCTCGAGTTGTATGGTACCGACGTGTGGCCCGCCCTGATCTCCATCATCACCGACGAGCTGCTTGACGAGGTCGTGCAGTGGCCACAACTGCCACTGGAAGCGATGGACTTAATCGCATATTTCGATGCCTTGCGCGGGAAGATTCGTGACGAGGACACGGTAAATGGCAAAGCGATGTACCTTCGCTGGGCATTCGTGCCGATGGCGGCAAGGAAGTGCTAGGTCTATGAATCGAGCAGACGGAGGGCGCCAAGTTCTGGCTGAAGATTTCAACGAATTGAAAAATCGTGGACTGGACGACATCCTCATCGCCGTCGTCGATGGCTTACGCGATTTCCCCGAGGCCATCGAGGCCGTCTGCTTGCAAACGCGGATCCAGAGGTGCATTGTGCATCTGATCCGCAACTCGACAACGCTGTCCAGCTGCAAGGGCCGCAATTGGCTTGCAGCGGAGCTTAAGCCCGTTTAACAGGTATTCAATGCCGAGGCGGCCGAAGCGGTGCTTGACGCTTTGCTGTCGGTCCATGGGGCACCAAATGCCCGACCGTACGGCGCGCACTTTGAAGCTCGCCGCCAATCAGTTCGCCATCATGTTTGGCGAACGCTTGACGAACGCGATACGCGACTACGAAATTCTGGCCCCGCCCTCAGAGTTCTGACAAGTCCGAACGTGTTGGCTTCGGCGTAGTGGCGTGCTCATCCTTTGCCATCTATGGGCAAAATCCGCTGTTTTTCGCAGTGTACTCTAGGCTCCGACCTAGCAGCTTTTTGCAAGAGCTATCTAACGTGGTTGGGAGCAATTGAAACAACTATTCAGGCGGAGTGCGACACCCCAACCGTCCCAAAAGCCTTCAAACTAACCGAATTAGGAATCTCGGCCATAGAAAGAATCCGCATATGCGGCACAACCCGCTCCGAAAGGCTGCGCAAGTGACGCCGCAAGTCGGGCGAGCACAGCAGAACAGGCAGCATATTCCCCTTCATCATCCGCTCCGACTGCGCCGCCAGGCGTGACAGCAGCTGTTCGGCGTACTTCGGTTCGACGACCAGGTTGCCGCCCGCCTCGGCGTCACGCAGGCCTTGCATCAGCGTCTGCTCGATGGCCGGGTCCAAGGTCAGCACATTCAGTGCGCTGCCCTCCCCCAGCAGCGATTGGCAGATGGCGGCGCCCAGCTTCTGGCGTACCAGTTCCGTCAGGTAGCCCAGGTCCTTGCTGGTGCGGCCCATGTCCACCAGCGTTTCCAGGATCACCTCCAGGTTGCGGATCGAGACTTTTTCGCGCAGCAGGTTTTGCAGCACCTTCTGCACGTCGCTGATCGACAGGATCGTCGGGATCAGCTCCTCCACCAGGCCGGGCTGCTGCTGGCGTACGCGCTGCAGCAGGCGGTCGGTTTCGGTGCGCGTCAGCAGGCTGGCGGCCTGCTGCTTCAGTACTTCGCTGATGTGCGTGATGAAGACGGTGGCCGGGTCGACCAGCGTGTAGCGCGCGGCGCGCGCCACTTCGCGTTCGCTGTCCTCGACCCACACGGCCGGCAGGCCGTAGGTCGGTTCGCGCGTCTCGATGCCCTTCAGGAGGCGCGCGTCCTTGCTGGCGCGGATCGCCAGCGTGCGGTCCGTCAGGATCTCGCCGCGGCCGGCGGGCACGCCGAAGATCTGCAGCTCGTAGCCGCTGGCCGCCAGCTGCGGCGCGTCGCGGAAGCGCACGCGCGGCAGCACCATGCCCGACTCCAGCGCGTACTGCTTGCGGATCGCGGCGATGCGGTCCGTGAAGACGGTCTGCTCGCCCTTCACCAGCGGCGCCAGGCTCGTGCCCACGTGGACTTCGATCGGCTCGACCTTCAGCATCTCGTAGGCGTCTTCCTCGCCTTTGGCCGCTTCGCTGTCGGCCGCTTCTTCTTCCTTGTCGCCCGTACCGCCCTGCTTCGCCTTGCGCAGGATGAGGATGCCGGCGCCCAGCAGCACGCAGATCAGCGTCAGCACCGGCAGTGCGGGGATCCCCGGCAGGAACAGCAGCACGGACAGGGCGCCCGTGACGATGAACAGCGTCTTCGGGAATGCCGTCAGCTGCTTCAGCACTTCGTTGCTCAGTTCTCCGTCGGAGGCGGAACGGGTGACGATGATACCGGTGCCCACCGCGATCACCAGCGCCGGCACCTGGGTGACGATGCCGTCGCCCACCGTCAGCAAGGTGAACGTGTGCAGCGCTTCGTTCCACGGCATCCCCATCTGCATGACACCGATGATCAGGCCACCGATGATGTTGATCAGGAGGATCAGGATGCCGGCGATTGCGTCACCCTTGACGAATTTGCTGGCACCGTCCATCGCGCCATAGAAACCGCTTTCCTTTTCCAGCAGCTTGCGGCGGCGCTTCGCCTCTTCCTGGTCGATGAAGCCCATGTTCAGGTCCGCGTCGATGCTCATCTGCTGGCCCGGCATGCTGTCCAGCGTGAAGCGCGCCGCCACTTCCGAGACGCGCTGTGCACCGTTCGTCACGACGACGTACTGCACCACGACGAGGATCAGGAACACGATCAGGCCGATCACGTAATTGCCGCCGACGACGTAGGAGCCGATCGCCGCGATCACGCGCCCCGCGTCGGCGTCCGACAGGATCAGGCGCGTCGTCGCCACGTTCAGCGACAGCCGGAACAGCGTGGCGATCAGCAGCAGCGACGGGAACGTGGAAAACTCCACCGGCCGCGCGATGTAGAACGTCAGCAGCAGGATCAACATCGCCAGGCTGACGTTGGCCAGGATTAGGAAGTCCAGCAGGCCGGACGGAATCGGCACGAACAGCACCGTCAGGATGCCGACCACCAGCAGTACCAGCACCAGGTCCGTATTGCGTGCGAAGACGCGGCGTAAAGCGTTCATTGTTACCTCTTCTGATTGCGCTGGGCGTCGCGCATGGCGTACACCCAGACCATGATCTTGGCGATCTGCGGATACAGCTTCTCGGGCACATAGCCGTCGAAATCGACCTCGCGGAACAGCGTGCGGGCCAGCGGCCGGTTCTGCACGACGGGAATCTGGTGGCGCGCCGCGACTTCACGCATCTTGCGCGCCAGGTCGCCGGCCCCCTTGGCCACCACCTGCGGGGCACCCGACGTGCCGTGGCGGTAGCTGAGCGCCACGGCCAGGTGCGTCGGATTGGTGATCAACACGTCGGCGTCCTGCACCTTGCTGGCCGCCTTGCTGCGCTTGAGCATCTCCTGGCGCAGCTCGCGGATGCGCGAACGGATGCGCGGATCGCCTTCGCGGTTCTTGTGCTCGTCCTTGACGTCGCGTTTGCTCATGCGCATGCGCTTGGCGAATTCCCAGCGCACGAAGCCCAGGTCCAGCAGCGCGATCACCAGGTGCGTGAACAGCAGCTTGACCAGCAGCGCGGCGCACAGCCCGACCAGGATGCGCAGGTAGGCCTTCGCATCCGTGCCCGGCAGGCCAACCAGGCCGGGGACCAGGTCGCGCAGCGCGAAGTAGACGACGGCCGTCAGGATCGCCAGCTTGATGCAGCTTTTGAAAGCCTCGAACAAGGTGCGCATCGAGAAGATGCGCTTGAAACCGGTTGCGGGATTGAGCCGGTTGAAGTCCGGCTTGACCGGGTGAAAACTGAAGATCGGCCCCGTCTGCGCCAGGTTGATCAGCACCGCCACCACCACCAGCGCCAGCAGCAGCGGCGCGAGGATCGTCAGCAGCGCCACCAGCAGGTCGCCCATCCAGCCCGCCACGCTGGCGATCGTCCAGTCGCCATGCCCGATCTTGCCGAGGATACGGTGCTGCAGCTGGACCGTCAGGCGCAGTGCGTCCCAGGCGTTGGCCTTCATCACCAGCACCAGCGCGGCCAGGATGGCCAGCGACGTGATGTCCATGCTGCGCGCCACCGAGCCCTGCTTGCGCGCTTCCTCCAGCTTGTGCGGAGTGGCCTGTTCCGACCGGTCCGAATCCTGCTCCGCCATTACATCAGTACCTTCTGCCAGAATTCAAAAATCGAGCCGTACACCCGTCCCATCGCCGGTCCCAGCGTCGGCACCGTCAGTGCCAGCACCGCCGTACCCACGACGATCTTGACGGGCACGCCGACCACGAACACGTTCATCTGCGGCAGCACCCGCGACACGAACGCCAGCGCCGTCTCCGTCAGCAACAACATCAGCAGCACCGGTATGATCAACGACACGCCGAGCGAAAACATGAGGCCGAACTGGCGCACGACGGCATCGACCGGCATCGCGCCAAAGCCCGTGCCCGGAGGGACCTGCTCCAGCGAAAACGCCAGGCCACGCATGAAAGCGTGATGCCCGTCCATTGCAAAAAACATCACGGCGCCCACCATATTGAGCATCGTGGCGAACAGCGGCGCGCCGGCGCGGGTGACGGGGTCGTACACGGTACCGATGCCGAAACCGCTCTGCACGTCCAGGATCTTGCCCGCCAGCGAGAACGCGCCGAACGCGGCGAAGACGCCGAACGCCAGCGTGGCGCCCACCACCAGCTCGTTGCAGGCGCCGCTGAACACGGGGCCCAGTTCGAGGGCGCCCGCCGGCAGCTTGGGGCCGAGCCCCGGCACCAGCAGCGCCGCCAGCGCGAACGTCAGCAGCACCCGCACCGTCACCAGCCCGCCCAGCCCGGCCAGGATGGGCGAGAGCAGCAACACGACCCCGAGGCGTATCACGACATAGAAGATGCCCAGCGCCCACGCCGGGTCGAAATCGATCAGCATGCGAACGTCAGAAGTAGGCCGGGATATTGGCGATCAGGTTGGCGGAAAAGCCGATCAGGCGCTTCAGCATCCACGGGCCGCAGACGACGAGCACCACCACCGCCGCGATCAGCTTCGGGATGAACGTCAGCGACTGCTCCTGGACCTGCGTGACCACCTGGATCACGCTGATCAGGAGGCCGACCGCCAGGGTGACCGCCAGCAGCGGCGCCGAGATGATCAGCGCGTTCCACAGCAGGTCCGCCAGCATGTGCAGGGCGGCGTCAGATCCCATCGCCGCGCTCCCTGCCGCCGTTTGGTATCTCAGCGTTTTTCATAGGCCTGCGCCATCTCGGCAAGGTTCTGGCCGAACGCGCCCTGGCGCGACTGCATGATGCGCAGCGCCAGCTGGCGGAAGCGTTGCGGGTCTTCCGTCTGGCCGCCCAGCACCATCTGCGCGTAACGTGCCGACAGGCTCTGGGCATCCAGGCCGAGGGCCCTCTCGATGCTTTTCTGCGCCTCGTCGCGCTGGCCCGCCAGGGCTTGCACGACCGCCATGCCGCCGTGGCTTTCGCCGAAGTTGCGGTCGAGGTCGAGCGCCGTCGCGAACGCGTCGCGCGCACCGGCCTGGTCGCCGGCGAACAGGCAGCACCAGCCCAGGCTGTGCCACGAGCCGATATGGCCGGGCATGAAGCGCACCGCCGTCTCCAGCTGGTGCCGCGCCGCCGGCAGGTCGCGCCGCAGCAGCGTCGCCATCCCGAGCGCCGACCAGGCCCGGCCCTCTTCGGGACGGCTGGCCAGTACTTCGTTGAGCAGGCGCTCGGCACTTGCCTCGTCCAGGTTGCCCAGGGCCAGCGAGCCGGCCGTCACCAACGCTTCGGCCGGCCGCTGGCCGCCCGCCAGCGCCGCATCCGACAGCTCGACCGCCGCCGCCAGGTCGCCGCTGTCCAGCGCCGCCAGGCTGGCCACCGCCAGAAACTCGGCATCGGTACCGCAGCGCGGGCGGTGCACGGCTGCGAGCGCAAGCGCCTGCTCCGGCTCGCCCAGGAAGTGCAGCACGCGCATCAGCAGCGTGGCCGCGGCGGCGAACAGGTCATCGCGCTGCGCGAACGGTGCCAGCACGTCGTAGGCGGACTGGTACAGGCCCTGGCGGTAGCGGGCATACGCGGCGCCATAAGCCAAGGCCGGGTCGGCGTGGCGCGCCAGCAGCGCATCGAACAAGTCGGCCGCGTCGCTCCAGCGCTGTTGCGCCAGGCGCGCATTGCCCAGGCGTGCACGCAGGAAGTCGTCTTCCGGATAACGCGCGACAGCCGCCTCGGCGTGGCGGGCTGCCCGCTCCGGCTGGCGCGCGGCCAGGGCCTGGTCGATCACCGCCGCCAGCAGGTGCGGGTTGCCGGGATCGGCAGCCAGGTAGGTTTCGCTGCGCTCCAGCTGGGCCACCGCGGCGGCCAGGTGCGTGTCTTGTTGCTGCATTGCTCAGTTTCCTGTTGTGGGATCGGCCGGCTTGCCGGCCAGCAGATGGGTAATGGCGTCCTGCACCAACGGGGCGCAGCGCGCGTCGCTTTCCAGCGTGCGCTGCACGTCGTCGACCAGCTGGTGGAAGCGGGGATCGGCATTGAGCTCCTCCCCCAGTTCCGCCAGCAGTACCGATTCGAGGAAGACCCGGAACGCCTTGCGGCCTCGTGCCGGATCGTCCGCGCCGATCTGGCGCACGCGTAGTTCGATCAGCGCCTTCAAGCCGCCGGCTTCGCGGCCAGCGCCAGCACGCGTCTTGCGCGGCGTGGCCTTGCCTGTCGCCGCACGGCCGCGCGCGGCCAGTTGCGACTGGATCACGGCGACCAACTGGCCGACCGACGCGACGCCAGGCATGTCGATCAGTGCCGCTGGTTGCCGGCGTAGGCCGACAGCAGGATATGTTCGCTGCCGTCGCTGCCATCAGTGTCCTCGGCGGCCGGCGGCGCCGCCTCCTGGCGGCGGCCGATCTCGTCGATGATGCGCTGCATGTCGCCGTTCAGTGCCGGATTGGCCTGGTTGCGCTCGATGCCGTCGGCCAGCGCGCTGACCGCGCCCGCCATGTCCTCGGCGATCAGCGCCAGCAGGCCCTTGGCGAACTGCTGCAGCGCCGGGTCGTCGCCCATCTCCGCCAGCGGACGCAATGCGTCGCCGGCACGGTCTTCCTTGTTGGCGCCCAGGTACAGCAGCGCCAGTTGCAGGCGCGCGGTCCACAACGCCGGATCGAGGGCGATGGCCGCTTCCATCTCGTCCATTGCGCGATCGTACAGGCGGATCTGCGCGTACTCGGCACCCAGCAGGTAGTGCGCCGCCGCGGTGGCGTCGGCGCGGCTGACGGCTTCCTTCAGGTAGGCGATCGCGGTTCCGCTGTCGCCGGCGCCGCTGACGGAAAGCGCCAGCTGGAACAATTCGGCCTGGTCAAGCATCGCAAGTGTGTCGGTCTTCATAGTCGGTTCCAAAGCGGCCGCGTACGCGGCCAGGTTATTGTTACAGTTACGGTTACGATACAGCTAAAAACTCCAGTCCACCACATCCCTGAGGCGCCATTGCCGGCGCAGTGTCGCCAGCCCTTCCGTGTGCAGTTGCGACACGCGGCTCTTGCCGATCCCCAGGTGGGTGGCGATCTCGTCGAAGCCGCGCTGCTCCAGGTAGTGCCAGCTCAACACCTTGCGCTGCCGTTCACCCAGGCCGGCCAGCATCTCCTTCAGCCGCGCGCGCAGTTGGCGCACTTCGACGCCGTCGTACGCCTGCTCGACGTAAGCCGCATCGGCGTCGCGCACCATGCCCGTGCCCTCCAGCGCAAAACCGAGCGCCAGGCCGACGGCCAGGTCGGCCAGGTGGGCGAACAGCGCCGCCGGATCGTCGCGCAGCGGCGCCGCCTGCAGGCTGCCATCCAGGCGGTCGGACAACACCTTGCGCCTTGCCGCCACCTGTTCCTGCACCTCGGAATACGAGGCGATGCCCGTCAGGATCGCGCCATTGATGCGCAGCGCGGCAAAGGTCTCGAAGCGCGCGCCCTGCCGCGCGTCATAGCGGTCGACCGATTCCATCAGGCCCAGGCGGGCATACTGCAGGTAGTCGTCGAATTCCAGTTCGCGAAACGTGCGCCGCGCGTACAGCCGCGCGGCGAGCATGCGCGCGAACTCCAGGTAGTGCTTGACCAGCTGCTGGCGTACGCTTTCGTCGCGGCCATGGCCGAACGCCGCCCACAAGGCGGTCGCCTCGTCCGCCTTCGCGTTCGCGCTGTCGGGCAGCATGGCCAATGCACTCATGGTTGTCCGGCCGGGTCAGGAGAACGTTCCCAGCAGGGCCCGCACGACCAGGTTCCAGCCGTCCATCAGCACAAACATCAGGATCTTCAGCGGCAGCGAGATCGATGCCGGCGGCACCATCATCATCCCCAGCGCCATCAGGGCGCTCGAGACGATCAGGTCGACCAGCAGGAACGGCAGGAAGATCACGAAGCCGATCTGGAATGCGGCGCGCAGCTCGGACAACATGAAGGCCGGGATCAGCTGCACCAGGCTGATGTCGTCCATGCTGGCGGGCCGCTCCGCCTTGGCCAGCTCCACCATCAGCGCCAGGTCCTGTTCGCGGGTCTGGCGCACCATGAATTCGCGCAGCGGCGCCACACCCACCGTGGCCGCCTTTTCGGGCGCCAGCTTGCCCGCCAGGTAAGGCTGCAGTGCCTCGCCGTTGATCTTCTGCAGCACCGGCGACATCGTAAACAACGTCAGGAACAGCGCCAGGCTGATGACGACCGTGTTCGGCGGCGTTTCCTGCATGCCCAGCGCATGGCGCAGCATCGACAGCACGATGACGATGCGGATGAACGCCGTCATCGACATCAGGATGGCCGGCGCCAGGCTCAGGACCGTCAGGCCGAGCAGCACCTTCAGCGCCGTCGAGACCTCCGCCGTGCCGCCGCCGGCCTGCACCCGCAGGCCCGGCATCGCAAACAGGGGTTCGGCGGCGCTGGCCGCACCGGCGCACAGCAGGAGCAACAGCGTCAGGCCAAAGGCCAGCCAGCCGGCGCGGTTCTTGTGTGGCAGCGGATACGTCACGCGGCCTCCGGACCCGATGGTGCCGTCTTGACCGGCGTCGCCGGCGCGGCCGGCGTGCTGGCCACGCACGTGACGCCATGCTCGCCCTGCGCCAGCAGGTAGCGGGTGCCGTCGAATTCGACGACCGACAGCAACGCGCGCGGTCCCAGCCGCGCCGATTCCAGCACGCGCAGCGAGCGCGTCCCCGTGGCCTGCCCCGTGTGCAGGTTCAGGCGCCGGCGCAGGAACAGCACGACCGCGATCGCCAGCAGCGACAGCACCAGCACGCCGAGGCCGCCGCTGGCCAGCGTGCTGCCGGCCACGCCGTCGTCGCGCTTGAACGGAATCGCGGCCTGCGTCGCCTGCGTGGGCGCGGCGGCGGGGGACTGCTGCGGGTTCATGCCTTGCCTGCCGCCACTTCGGTAATACGGATGCCGAAGTTGTCGTCGACGGCAACCAGTTGGCCGCGCGCCACCACGTTGCCGTTCAGGAGCAGGTCCACGGGGGTATCGGCGCCCCGGTCGATCTTCAGTACCGACGCTTCCTTCAGCGCCAGCAGTTCGGCCACCGTCGTCTCGACATTGCCGACGGCGACGGTCAGGCGGACCGGAACGCTGTCCAGCAGGTGCAGGTTGCCGCCCAGGATCGATGCGCCGCCCGAGGGCTGGTGCTGGAATTCGGACAGTTCGATGATATGGGTCTGCGCGTTGGCATCCCGGCTGTTAGAGGTCATGCTTTACTCCAGAAGATTGGTCGCCCGCCACGATGTCGAGCGCAAGTTGTCGTTCGCTGGTGCCCAGGTAGCCGCGCAGCAGCACGGCGCCGTCGGGGCCCGCGACGGCCAGCGGCTGGTCGGCCAGGGTGTCGAGCCGGATCACGTCGCCGGGCGCAAGGCTCAGCAGGCTGCCCAGGCCGACGCTGGCCTGCCCGGCAGCTACCGCCAGGCGCACCGGCTGGTCGCCCAGCAGCGCGGGATAGTCCAGCGCCGCCAGCGGTGCGGCCGCGGCGGGCCGCGCGCCGCCAAGGCGCAATACGCTGTCGTGCCCCAGCAGGCACCAGCAGGCGTGCCGGTCCAGCCGGATTTCCGCCAGCACGGCACCGGAGCCGTGCTGGCGCATCGCTGCCGGCACGTCCGCCGCGTCGCCCGCGAACGGCACCTCGTTGTCCAGCAGTGCGCGCCCCAGCACGGCGGCCAGGGCATCCAGCGCGGCGCTGGCCGCAGCGGCAGCCAGCGTCGCTGCGCCGGTATGGGGACCGACCTGGCGGTCGGGCGGGAACAGCAGGCGTTGCAAGGATCCGCGCAGCTCGTTGTCCCAGCCCAGCCACATGCTCTCGGCGCCGCTTTGCAGGCTGCCGCGCCAGGCTGGCGCGGCCGACTGTTCCCAGGCGCGATGGCACGTCACCACGAAGGCCGACGCATCGACACCCCAGTCGCGGCACCAGGTCGCCACGGCCGATTCGCATTGCGCCCGCACCGCGGCCAGTACCGCCGCACCCAGCAGGGCGTAAGGACGAACGCTCATCAGCGGCCTTTCATGTCGAACAGCTGCTGGATCATGTCGTTGGCCGTGCTGATCACGTGCGACGAGGCCTGGTAGCCGCGCTGCATCAGGATCAGGTTGCCGAACTCCTCGGCCAGGTCGACGTTGGAGCCCTCGCGGTGGCCGGGTGCGAGCGTGCCGAACGACTCGGCGCCGGCGTAGCCGTAACGCACTTCGGCGTTGCCGGCCTTCTCGAACACGCCACCGGCCAGCTCCTTCAGGTCATCCTCGGTGCGGAACTCGGCCAGCGCCAGACGCGCACCCTTGGCGGTCTGGTTGTTCGAATAGCGCACGGTGACGGTACCGTCGCTACTGATGGCCTGGTCGACCAGCACGCCGGCCGCATAACCGTCCTGCGACCCCAATGCCAGCGTCGTGGCGGTCTGCAGCGACGTCACGTTCTGCGAGAAATCCAGCTTGACGTCGAATGCCGTCACGTTCTTGGCCTTGTACGTGAACTTGAACGAATCGCTGCCGGCGACAGGGAAGCCGCCGGCGAACTTCACGGTGCCGGTGCCGAGGACCGTCGCGGTCGTGCTGCCGCCGGTACCCGCGGTGGCGGCCGGCTCGGTCACGGTGACGGTGAAGGTGCCATCCGCCATGTCCTTGAAAGCCAGGTCCACCGTGTGCGGCAGGCCCGCCTTGTCGTAGATCGTCAGCCCCTTCAGCGCGGCATCGACCGGTGGCACGGCGATGGTCGAGGTCAGGTTGCCGCTCAGCTTGATGGTTTCGGTGGCATGCGGCACGCTGCGCGACAAGTCCGCCAGCGTCACGTCGGCCAGCTTGCCGTCCTTGCCGAGCCCCTGCACCTTGTCGCCCACGCCATTGACCAGGATGTTGTCCTTGTCGAAGCGGAAGTCGCCGGTGCGCGTGTACAGCAGCTTGTCGTCGCGCTTGACGGTGTACAGGCCATTGCCGTTGATCGCCAGGTCGAGCGGGTTGCCGGTACCCTGGTCGACGCCGGTGCGGAAGCTCAGCTTCGTGCCCAGCGACTGGACCCCGCCGCCGTGGTTGGCCTGCTCGCGCGGCGCGTACTGGCCGCCGCCGCCCTGCTCGAACAGGGCGCCGAACTGCAGCTGCGAGCTCTTGAAGCCGGGCGTGTTGACGTTGGCGAGGTTGTTGCCGACGACTTTCAGCCCCTTCGAATGCGTCGTCAGGCCCGACGTGCCGATCTGGATGGTATCGAACATGATTGCTCCTTAGCGGATATTGACGACCTGGGACAGGCTGATGTTGTTCTGGAACGCGTTGCTGGCGGTCGTGATCGTCATCATCGGCGAGCCGCTGCTGAGATCGAGCGCCGTGACCCGGCCGGAGACCAGGATGCCGTTCAGGTTGACGTCGACCGTGCGGCCCAGCATGCCGACGGATTGCAGCGACGACTGCACGCCCAGCAGGTTGTCGATCTTGACGTTCAGCTGGCGGCTCTGCTCGAGCGTCGCGAACTGCGCGATCTGGGCGACGAACTCCTCGTTGTCCACCGGCTTGAGCGGGTCCTGGTTGTTCAATTGCGCTGTCAGGATCTTGAGGAAGTCCTGGATGCTGATGTTGGACGACTGCGAAGCCGTGCCCGCGCCGATGGCGGCGCTGGAAGTGATGGCCATCAGATGGCTCCTTTCTGTTCAATCGAGGACCGGCGAGCTGCCGGTGCCGCCTGCGCCAGCGCAGACCCCTCCTCTTCGTATTGCTCGTAGGCGGACGCGGCGCCGAGCGGCAGCCGGCGGCCGTTGATGGTCAGGGCGGCCAGGCGTGTGCCGCTGCCGCCCAGTTCCGCCGCGAGCGCCTGCGCCACGGCACGCATCTGGGCGCCCGTCAGCTCGGCGTCGCGAATATAGGCCTGCACGCCGTCCTCCCCATGGAACAGGTGCAGCAGGTTCCTGCTGTATTCCTCGCCGGGCGCCGCCTCGTCCGCGCCCGCGCCGGCCTGCATGGGCGCTTCCGGCATGCTTTCGGCCTGCGGCGCTGCGTTGGCCAGGCCGAATGCCAGGCCTAGTCCGGCGCGCGCCAGGGCCACGCCGGCCGTGCCGCTGGGCGCTGCCGGTTCCGCGCCCCCCGCTGCCAGGATGGCGGCGACAGGGGCCGCGGACGGCATCGGACCTGTCGCCAGCATGGTCGGCACGATAGCGCCTGCGGCGCCCGCCAACGCGGGTTCCGCGCCGTCCTGTGCGCCTGGCGTCCCGACTGCGACACCGGGGCCGTGCCGCGCCGCCAGTTCGCCCGTTGCGGTATCGGCTGCGTGACCGTGCGTGGCGGCGGTCCCGGTGGTGGCTTGCTTGCCAGCCGTGCCGTCGCTGCGTGACGCGGCGGCCGGCGCGGCCTGAGGGCCCTGCACCGCCGCCTGGGCGGCCGGTCGCGCCGCTGCCGGCGCAGTCGACGCGGCTGCCTCGGCCGCCTCAGGCACGGGCTGCTGCGCCGTGTCGATTGGCCGCTGGCCCGGCTGCTGCGCGAGCATTGCCTGCTCCAGTTCCGCCATCCAGCGCTGCTGGCGCGCGCCGGCATGCTGCCGGTCGAAGCGTGCCGTGGCCGGCGCCAGCGCGGCCGATGTTTCAACAGTCGAGTTCATGCTCCGTTCCCCTTGCTTGCAAGACGCTCCAGTGATCGTCCGCCAATTTGAAATCCTCGCTTCCCTGCGCGCGCCGGAAGGCGGCACGCTGGTCGTCGCGGTGCTCTTCCACCGCATCCAGCGCGCGCCGCGCAGCTGCCACCTGGGCCGCCGTGTCGTCGCGCTGCCGTTCCAATACCGCCAGCTGGCGTGCCATCGCATCGACCCGGACGGCACCGTCGTACAGGTAGCGCCCCAGTACCGCCATGCGCTCCAGCGCCAGGGTCTGGCCGGCGGCCTGGCCGGCCAGCCAGTCCTGGCGTGCCTGCTCCAGTTGCGCGCGCAACTGCTGCAACGCCGTGCTGGCCCGCGTCACCGCCTCGTTGTGCCGCGCCAGCGTGGCCAGCAACTCGTCCAGCGCCCATTGCCGCGTCAGGCGCAGCGGCTCGAGGGCGTAGCGAAAGCGCTTGCTCATGCCGCTGCCGTCCCGACCAGCTGGCGCAGCTGCGCCATCGACGCGGTACGCTGGGCCAGTTGCTCGACCGGCTGGCGCAGGAAGGCGCGCAACGCGGGAAACAGCTCCACCGCCTTGTCGATGGCCGGATTGCTGCCGGCGCGATAGGCGCCCATGTCCAGCATCTGGCGATTGCGCTCGTAGGTGGCCAGCAGTTCGACGGCCGTCGCCATCGTGGCGCGCTCGCCGGCATCGGTCAGCGCCGATGCCAGCCGGCTGGCGCTTTGCAGCACGTCGATCGCCGGGAAATGTCCTTCGTGCGCCAGTTCGCGCGTCAGCATGATGTGGCCGTCCAGCGTGGCCCGCACGATGTCCGAGACCGGCTCGTTGAAGTCATCGCCCTCCACCAGCACGGTGTACAGCGCCGAGATCGCACCGCCCGAATCGGTGGCGCCGCAGCGTTCGCACAGTGCCGGGATATCGGTAAACACGGACGGGGTATAGCCACGCGCGGTCGGCGGCTCGCCTGCCGCCAGGCCGATCTCGCGCCGCGCCATCGCGAAGCGGGTCAGCGAGTCCATCATCAGCAGCACCTGCTTGCCCTCGTCGCGGAAGTACTCGGCGATCGCCGTGGCGGCGTGCGCGGCGCGCAGCCGCACCAGGGCCGGCTGGTCCGACGTGGCCACCAGCACGACGCTGCGGCGCAGCCCCTCCTCGCCCAGCTGGCTTTCGACGAACTCGCGCACTTCGCGGCCCCGCTCGCCGATCAGGGCGATGACGTTGACGTCCGTGTTGACCCGCTGCGCCAGCATGCCCAGCAGCGTGCTCTTGCCGACGCCACTGCCCGCGAAGATGCCGACACGCTGGCCGCAGCCCAGCGGCAGCAGGCTGTCGATGGCACGTACGCCCGTTTCCAGCAGGCGGTCGATGGGCGGCCGCGTCAGCGGATTGATTGGCGGCGCGTACAGGCTGCGGGTCGTCAGCGGCTGGGGCGGCGCGCCACCGTCCAGCGGTACGCCGAACGGGTCAATCACACGCCCCAGCAGCGCCGCACCGACGCCGATGCCGGGCGGGCTGCCGCTTGCCACCACATCCATGCCGGCCGCGACGCCGCGCGGATCGCCATACGGCATCAGCAGCACGCGCCCCGGCCGCAGGCCCACCACCTCGGCCAGCAGGCGGGTACCGGGTGCCACGGCCAGCTCGCACAGTTCGCCCAGCGCCGCATCGGGGCCGGAGGCCTCGATGCTGTGTCCCGCCACCGCCAGCACCTTGCCGCTGCGCCGGGTCAGCTCGGCCGAGCGCACCGCGTCCAGGTAAGCCTGCATCGTCATACCTCCGCGGCGCGCGCGGCGCGTGCCGCCAACAGCGCGGCGCGCAAGCGCTCGAGCTGCAGCTCCAGGCGCGCATCCAGGCTGCCATGGCCGCCCTCGACGATGCAGCCGCCCAGTTCCACCCGTTCGTCGGCCAGCAGGGCCCAGCTGTGCTGTTCGCCCGCCTGCGGGGCCAGCCACGCGACATCGTCCGGATGCAGGCGCACGCGTACGCCATCCGCCTCGCGTACCTGCGCGACGGCAGTGCGGACCTGCGCCAGTGCGCCGGCCCGGCTGCTCGCCGCGGCGCCGGCGAGCCGGCAGATGGCGGCATACGCCACCTCCACCAGCATGTCTTCGTGCCCGGCCAGCAGGCGCTCGCGGGCCTCGGCCGCCTGCGCGACGATGTCCTCCAGCTGCGCCAGGTGGCGTGCCATGGCGGCATCGACGCCGGCCCTGCCCTCGGCCGTGCCGCTGGCTAAGCCTTCCTCGTAACCGCGGCTGGCCGCTTCGTCACGTGCGCTGGCGCAGGCGGCATCGAGGGCCGCACGGTCGCGCTGCAATGCTTCCTCGCGCAGGACCAGGTCGGCCGCCGCTGCCGCCAGTTGCTCCTGCCCGGTGGCTTGCTCGGCCTGCCAGCGCTCGTGCTGTGCCTGCGCATCCGCCAGCACCTGGCGGGCGCGCGCCAGTTCGGCTTCGGCGGCAGCCGCCAGTTCGGCCGGCGTCGGACCGGAGGGTGGCGCCGCCTGCGGCGATTCCCCAAGTTCCGGCAGCACGGCGACGGCCGGTCTGACGGACTCGACGGGCTCGACGGCCACGGCCGGACCGATGGATGCGGCTGGCGCCACCGTGGCGGCACTGCCGTCCGGGCGACGCAGCGGGCGCGGTATCGCCGTCAACGCGGCGGCGCGGATTATCGGGTCCATGGCAACCTGACCAGGCGCCACCACGGCGCACGAGCCACCGGCTGGGCGGCCGGGGCGCGGATCGGCAGGCGTTGCAGGCGTGCCGCCACCGCGCTGCGCAGGAACGCCGCGCGCGCAGGCGCGACAGCCGCCGTCGGCGCTGCCGCATGCAACTGCTCGCGCCGCGCCGACGTCTGCAGCGCCAGGTATTCGCCCCGCCATGCCCACGGCTCGACCGACAGCAATTGCGCCACCAGCGAGGCCGGCTCGCCTTCCAGTACGGTGTTGACGCTGGCCGCGGCTGCGGCGCCCAGGGTGTCGACCGGGGTATCGTTGGCGGCCGGCGGCACGGCATCGGCCGGCTGGCGCGGCAGCAGGTCGGTCGCGGCACCGGTATCGAAGCCCAGCTCATCGAGCTCGTTCAGGTAGTCGCGCAGGACGGTGCGGTCCTGCTCCGGCAGCTCGGCCAGGATCAGCGTGCGGTCGGCCTCGGCCAGCGCATGCAAAGCCACCGCCGCGCGGCGATACCCGCTCATTTGCGCACCTCGCCGGTGACGACCGGTGCTTGCTCGATCCATTGGCGGATGTCGGCCACCATGCGTGCGCGTTCTTCCGTGCCAAGGCGGACCGGGGCCACGACCACCGCCGGCCGGCGGGCCCGCAGCAGGTAGACCAGGCCGGCCAGCAGCACCAGCGCCGTCAAGGCAGCCAGTGCGACCGCGACCGGTCCCATGTCCTGCCGCGCCGGTACCGGTGCTTCGGTCTGTACCGGCCCGGCCGCGGGTACCGCTTCGGCCGCGGATGGCGCGCCCACCTGCTGGAACTGCGCCATCGGATAGACAACGATGGCGTCGCCACGCGCCTCGTTATAGCCGACGGCGAGCATCACGACTTCCTTCAGCTTGGCCACCTGGTCTTCCGTCAGCGGCTGGCGCATCAGCACGGCGACCGTCATGCGGCGGATGCCACCGCTGGCGGGCACCAGCTGCTCGACCCGGCGGCCGACCTGGTAGTCGGACTCGGTACTGCTGTTGCCGCCGGCGCGGGGTGGCGCCCCGGCCGACAGGTCGCCGGCCTCGCTGGACGTGTGGCGTTCACGCACGATGACACCGGCCGGCCCGCCCTCGGCCGCCTGGCCCTTGGCGGGCAGCACTTCCTCGGTGGTGATGCGGCTCTGGTCGAGGTTCAGCGCGACATCGATACTCGCGACGGCAACGCCGGCGCCAAAGCTGCGGTCCAGCACTTCGGTGACTTTTTTCGCGAGATAGCTCTCCGTGCCACGCTTGGCCTCCAGTCCCGCGCCGCTGCTGTCCGCCGCGGCATCGGCGCTGACGGGGCGCGTCAGTGCCACGCCGTGCTGGTCGAGCACCGTCACGTCGCCGCTGGCGATGTCCGGCACGGAAGCGGCGACCAGGCGCTGGATGCCGGTGACCTGCTCCGGTGCCAGCGTGCGGTCTTTCTTCATCGTCAGCGTCACCGAGGCCTTCGGCCGCGTCAACGCCTTCTTGAACAAGCCTTGCTCGGGGATCGCCAGGTGGACCCGCGCCGCCTGCACGTCCTCGATCGCCAGGATCGTGCGGGTCAATTCGCCCTGGATGGCGCGCTGGTAGTTGACCTTCTGGACGAATTCCGTCATGCCAAAGTCGGCGTTGTTGAATACCTCGAAGCCGACGGCACCATGCAGCGGCATCTGGTTACCCATCAGCTTCAGGCGCGTCTTGTAGACGATTTCCTGCGGTACCAGGATCGTGGTGCCGTTGTCGGCCAGGCGGTACGGTACCTTCTGCTTGTCCAGTTCCGCCGTCATCGCGGCCGCGTCGGCCGTCGAGACGTCCGCGAACAGCACCTGGTAGTCGGCACGATAGGCCCAGATGCCGAGGCCCACCGTGAGGCACGCGATCAGCACGACCCCGGCTGCGATGCCGATCCGGGCCCGCGGGGCCAACGCTTTCCAGCTTTCTGCTATCACCATTTACTCCTAGACCTGCATCCGCATCACTTCCTGGTACGCGTCCAGCAAGCGGTTTCTTACCTGGGCCAGCAACTGGAAGGACAGGCGCGCCTCTTCCAGGTGGATCATCACTTCGTGCAGGCTCGGGCCGCCACCGGCCGCCACCTGGCGCACTTCGTTGTCGGCCTTGACGAGCGTGTCGTTGACCGAGTCGATGCCGCGGGTGACCATGTCGCCGAAGCCGGGGGCCGGCTGCTGCACGGTGGCCGGTGGCAGGAAGCCGTCCACGGCCGGCGTGGCGGCCGGCAGGATGGCCGACAGTCCGGCCGTCAGGCTGACGGGTTCGATGCTCATTGCTGGCCTCCGATATCGAGGGCGCGCGCGGCCATCGTGCGCGCCGCGTTCATGGCCGTGACGTTGGCCTCATACGCGCGCAGCGCCGTATTGAGCGTGACCATTTCGGTGACGTTGTCCACGCCCGGATACGCCACCATGCCCTTGGCATTGGCGTAGGGGTGGCCAGGCTCGTACACCATGCGCGGCGCCACGTTCTGCAGCACGACCGTGGTCTGCACGCCGGCCATGGCACCGGCCAGCTGGCCGAACTGCTGGCTGAAGCTGACCGTCTGCGTGACCACCCGCTGCGGGCGGTAGACCTGCTCGGCCGAGGTACCGGCCGCGTGCATGTTCGCCAGGTTCAGGGCCGTGACGTCCAGCCGCAGCTTTTCCGCGGCCATGCCGGCGGCGCTGATCTGGAAAGCGGCGCGGTAGTCCATCAGCGCTTCCCTTCGTTGACGGCGGTGCTGAGCAGGCTCATATGCTTGTTCAGTACCTTGAGCAGCGCCTGCTGCTGCAGCGTGTTGTCCGACAGGGCCGCCACTTCCATGTCCAGCGCCACCGGATCGCCGGGCTTGCCCACCGGTTCCAGCATCGGCCGCAGGTCGCGCAGCGAGGCGAGCGACGGCGTGCCGCCCTGCTTCAGCGTGTTCTGCAAGGCGCCCAGGTGGGTCTCGAAGCTGACGCCGATGCGCTGGTAGCCCGGCGTATTGGCGTTGGCGATGTTCTGCGCGATGGCGCGCTGGCGCAGCGCCGTGGCGTCGAGCGCCATGCTCAACAGTCCGACGGTGCTCTGATCGATGAATGACACTGTGTGCTCCGAAAAATAGAATGACGTGGGGCGCGTTACTGCACCACCAGCTCCGCATGCAGCGCGCCGGCGGCCTTCGCCGCGCGCAGGATGGAGATGATGTCGCGGGTATTGATCTTGATGCGGGCCAGCGACTGCACCAGGTCGGCCACCGTGGTGCCGGGCACGCTGACGAAACCGGCGCTATTGCGCTCCTGGACATCGACCTGGCTGTTCGACACGATCGCCGTGCGGATGCCGCCGCCGCCCTGGCCGATCAACAGCGGCTGCGATACCGTTTTGTCGGTGGCGATGGTGACCTTCAGGTCGCCCTGCGACACGGCGACGCGGGCGATGCGCACGTCGCCGCCCGAGACGATGGTGCCCGTGCGTTCGTTGATGACGACCTTGGCGCGCCGGTCCGGTTCGACCGTCACGTTCTCCACGGCCATCAGGAAGTCGTTCAGGCGCGCGCGGCGGCCGTCCGGGATGCGGATCGCGATGCCGGCCGCATCCTGCGCGACCGCCAGCGACTCGCCCAGCTGCTGGTTGATGGCATTGGCGACGCGGCTGGCCGTCGTGATGTCCGGCTCGGCCAGCACGAAGGTCAGGCCCTTGCCGCCTTGCGTCACGTCGGACAGCACCGTCTGCTCGACGGTCGCGCCACCCGGAATGGCTGCCACCGTCGGGTGATTCTTCTGCACGACGTTGCCGTTCATGTCGTATTTGTAACCGCCCACGGACACCGGGCCCTGGGCCAGCGCGTAGATCTTGCCGTCCGCCGCTTTCAACGGCGCCAGGATCAGGGCGCCGCCGACCAGGCTGCGCGCGTCGCCGATCGACGTGATCGTCACGTCCACCGTATCGCCCGCACGTGCGAACGGCGGCAGGCTGGCCGTCACCATCACGGCGGCCACGTTGCGGCTTTGCACGTCGTCGGCCACGATGGTCATGTCGAATCGCGCCAGCATGTTGGCGATCGACTGGCGCGTGGCCTTGTTGCGCGACGAGTCGCCGGTACCGGCCAGGCCGGTGACGAGGCCGTAGCCCGTCAGCGCGTTCTCGCGCCAGCCGCCGACCTTGCCCAGGTCCTTGATGCGGATGCCTTCGGCGTGCGCGCCGGCGGAAATGGCCAGCGCCAGCGCCAGCAGGAGGGAGCGCCACATGATCACAATCCAAACATCGTCAACAGGCGCTGCCACCAGGCCGGCCGCTGCGCATTGGCCAGGTCACCCTGGCCGGCATAGCTGATTTTCGCGTTGGCGATCCGCGTCGACAGCACCACGTTGGCATCGGAGACGTCCTGGGGCCGGATGCGGCCCTCGACGCGGATCTGCTGGCGCTCGTCGTTGATGTCCAGCAGCTGCTCGCCGGCGACCAGCAGGTCGCCACGTTCCGTGATGGCCGTGATGGCCACGGTGATCTGCGCCAGCACGCGCCCTTCGCGCGCGGTGCGCCCGCCTCCGTCGACCTGGTTGTTGGTGCCCAGCGCGCCGCTGTAGTTCTTGCCCGGCAGGCGCGTGGTCCAGCCGACCGCCGCGTCGCGGCCGGCCGTCGTGTTGGCGGTCGTGCTGGCGCTCGCGCTTTCGTACACCATCACGGTGATCAGGTCGCCTACCTGGCGTGGCCGCAGGTCCGACGTGTAGGGTTGGTAGGTGGATGGCTGGTACAAGCTGGTCGCGGCGGCAGCGCCAACGATCCAGTACATGCCTGCCGCCACGATTTTTCTGAAGAGGTTCATATTAGTTTTCATCCATTGCCACCAAATGGGTGCCGATCACCCTGGCCTTTACGACCGCTTCGCCGCCGGCCGGCAGCACCCGCAGCACGGCACCCGCCACCCCGTCCTCCTGGGCCACCGCGGCCGACTCGATGCGGATCGCCCCCGCCGTGACGAGCAGCGTGACCCGATCGCCGCGCCGTATCGCGCCCGTCGGCACCAGCTGTTCGCGCAGCAGCACTTCGCCCTCGGCCACGGCCGTGCGCAGGCGCCAGTGCTCGCCGACCGCCGGTGCCGCGGCAGGCTGGCCGGCCAGCGCCAGCACTTCCTGCCGCACCAAGCGGACGTCGTCGGCGCCGACTTGTGCATCGACCGGCAAGGACCGCCGGGCCAGCGCCACCGTACGCCACGCCTTGGCCTGCATCGGCAGCGCCACCGACCGATAGACCGCCCCGTCGACCAGCACGTCGATCCATGCCGTCGTGCGGGGCCGCAGCGGCCCGGCTGTTTCCCGTGGCCGCAGTTCCAGGCGGCCATCGGCGACTTGCACATCCGTCACTGTGCCGACTGGCGTGAGTTCGATCTCGTCGTACTCGCGGCCGTAGCGCGCCGCGAGGCCCTTACGGGCGACGTCCGCCAGCTCGCTGCCCGCCACCAGCGTGCCTGCGCGTCGCACGATGACGCGCGCCGCACCGCGCCAGTCCAGCACCAGCCCGGCCGCGAGCGGCCGCGCCAGCACGGCCGCCTCGATCGCGGCGCGGCTGAAATCCTGCGCGTAACCGACCAGCGGCGCAGGCCCCAGGCGCACGGCCCCCAACGCCTGCCGCTGCCGCGCATCGGCGCCTTCGATGGCGGCGACGTCGGCCAACAGCACATCCTTGCCTCGTACCGTCGCCGCGGCGCGCAGGTCGAGCGCCACCGTGGCACCCTGCGCCAGGGCGCAACCCGCCCACAGCGCCAAGGGCGCCAGTGCCAGCTTCCAGCTCATAAGGGGACGGGGACGGCGCCGCTTTATTTGCGCAGGTTATTGCTCATGGCGAGCATCTCGTCGGCGGCCTGGATGACCTTGACGCTGCTCTCGTAGGCACGCTGGGCCGCCATCAGGCCCACCATCTCATCGATCAGCCGTACGTTGGAGGCCTCGACGGCGCCCTGCACCAACCGGCCCATGCCGTCTTCGCCGGCCTTGCCGTAGATGGCATCGCCGGACTTCTCGCTGGGCCGGTACAGGTTGGCGCCCAGGGCCACCATGCCATCGGTGTCGGCAAAACGCGCCATCTCGATGCGGCCGACTTCCGAAGCCTCCTTCTGGCCGGCCACCCGGGCCAGCACGCGGCCGTCGGCCTGGATGGTGAGCTGCTCGGCGTCGAGGCCGACGTGGATGCCCGGCTTCAGCGCATACCCTTCGGCGGTCGCCAGCATGCCGTCGCGATCGACCGTGAGCGTGCCGCCGCGCGAAAACGCGGGCGTGCCGTCGGCGGTCATCACTTCGACGAAGCCGGCACCGTCGATCGCCAGGTCGAGCGGCTGGTCCGTCTTCTTGATCTCGCCGGCGGCAAACACCTTGACCATGCTGGCAATGCCCACGCCGCTGCCCTGCCACAGCGCGGGCGCGCCGGCTTGCTGGGGTGCGGTGCCCAGGCCCCGATACACCAGGTCTTCGAAACTGACCTTGCCGCGCTTGAAGCCCGGCGTGTTGACGTTGGCCAGGTTGTTGGCAATGGTTTCGACGCTCTTCTGCTGCGTCTGCATCCCTGTCGCGGCAATATAAAGCGCGTCGTTCATCAGAATTCCCCTAGTTTGCGGATGCTTTTTTCGAGCACCTCGTCATATCCCTGCATGAGCTTCTGCAGCGACTCGAAATGGCGGACGGTTTCCGTCATGCCGACCATTTCGCGCGCCGTATCCACGTTCGAATTTTCCTGGTAGCCAATGCGCACGCGCGGCACCACAGCCGCATCCTCCAACGTGGCGCCACCGAGTGCATAGACGCCGCCACCGACCGGCTCGAGCAGCTCGGCACGCGCCAGGCGCACGACCCGCAGCTTGCCCACGACCGCTCCTCCTTGCGTCACGTCGCCATTGCCGGAGATGCCGAAAGGTTCGCCGGTCAGGCGGATTTCACCGCCGGCGCCCAGTACGGGCAGTGCTTGCGCGCCCACCAGCCGCCCGCCGCTGTCGACGTGGAAGTCGCCGCGGCGCGAGTAGACCGGACCGGAAGGATGCGCCAATTCAAAGAAGCCTTCGCCATCGATGGCAACGTCGCTGCCGCTGCCCGTCACCCGAAGGGTGCCGGCAGTGGGATCGAGTTGCATCTGCTGGAGCGGCGCGCTGGCACGCTGGAACTGCTGGGCTGCGCTGGCGGCGTCGAACTGCGCGCTGAACGGCTGGGTGCTGGCAACCTGTTTTTTGTAACCGGGCGTCAGTGCATTACTGAGGTTCTGAGCGATGCCTTGCAACCGCGCCGCATCTTGCCGCATGGCATCGGCAGCCACCACCATCAAGTCCATTTCCCGCCCATCGCGCACGCAGCGCATAGAATTTACGTATGTAACAAAGTGTAGCCTCTTCGCAATTTGATCACAACAGGAAATATTAATTCTCCTGTAACAAGTGACAGGTGACGAGCGGGGATTTTGTTGATGATTTAATAATTCTCTCCAATAATCACAGTGCTCCTCCAGGGAACCCATCCATCCCGGCGCAAGATTGCGCGGATTAGAGGGAAAATTCTAAGGATGATCAGCGTCGACGTGGAACGGTTACGTTCCCGTAACGTTTCAAGGTGGAAATTCGTATCGGGATTACTTAATGGAATTATTTCTCCAGCGAATTTATGTGAAAGATTTCTTTCACATCAATTTACCGGCGCTGCTGCGGTGGGATACACATTCGAGCGCAACTATCTGTAACCATTGGTATTAGATCGGTTACGCGACCACGGGATGGACGCGTCAGATTCATGATTCATTTTCATAAGCCCAAGCAATTTCAAACCCGTTTTCCTCATCAATTTGCGCTTACCATCGTTGCGCTTCCGGCATCGCGCGCGCTGCCTGAGCCTGGATCACTTCAACGCAACCATGAGGACTACCAATGAACGTCAAAGCCTACGGCGCCCACGCCGCCGACCAGCCATTGCAATCGCTCGACATCGCCCGCCGCGCGCCCGGCGCCCATGACGTGCAGATCGACATCGCGTTCTGCGGCGTGTGCCACTCCGACCTGCACACCGTGAAGGCCGAATGGGCCGGTACGCTGTTCCCGTGTGTGCCGGGCCACGAGATCGTCGGCCGCGTGTCCGCCGTCGGTGCGCACGTCGCCGGCTTCCAGGTAGGCGACCTGGTCGGGGTGGGCTGCATGGTCGACAGCTGCCGCCATTGCGCCGAGTGCGGCGATAACCTGGAAAACTATTGCGACGGCATGGTCGGCACCTATAACGGCGCCACCGCCGATGCGCCCGGCCACACGCTGGGCGGATATTCGGAACGCATCGTCGTCAATGAGCACTTCGTGCTGCGCGTGCGCCATCCGCAAGAGCAACTGGCCGCCGTGGCGCCGCTGCTGTGCGCCGGCATCACGACCTGGTCGCCGCTGCGCCACTGGGGCGCGGGTCCCGGCAAGAAGGTCGGCGTCGTCGGCATCGGCGGCCTGGGTCACATGGGCATCAAGCTGGCCCGCGCCTTGGGTGCCCACGTGGTGGCCTTCACCACCTCCGAATCGAAGCGCCAGGATGCCGAGGCGCTGGGCGCGCATGAAGTGGTGGTGTCGCGCGACGCGGACGCCATGGCCGCGCAGGCCAAGAGCCTGGACCTGATCGTCAACACCGTGGCGGCGCCGCACGACCTGGACGCGTTCCTGAACCTGCTCAAGCGCGACGGCACCATGGTGCTGGTCGGCGCGCCGGCGACGCCGCACCCGTCGCCGCAGGTGTTCAACCTGATCACGAAGCGCCGCGCCATCGCCGGCTCGATGATCGGCGGGATCGCCGAGACGCAGGAAATGCTGGACTTCTGTGCCGAACACGGCATCGTGGCCGACATCGAGATGATCCGTGCCGACGAGATCAATGAGGCCTACGAACGCATGCTCAAGGGCGACGTCAAGTACCGCTTCGTGATCGACAACGCCACGCTGGCGGCTTGATGACGGCACGTCTGCCCCCCGCGGCCGCCCCCGCCGCGCCGGCTGCCTGGGGCGGCGTGCTGGCCCTGTCGCTGGGCGCGTTCGTGCTCGTCGCGTCCGAATTCATGCCCGTCAGCCTGCTGACGCCCATCGCCGCCGACCTGCGCATCAGCGAAGGCCAGGCCGGCCAGGCGATCGCCGTCTCCGGTGCCTTCGCGCTGATCACCAGCCTGGCGATTGCGTCGCTGGCAGGCCGGCTCGATCGCAAAATGCTGCTGGCGGCCCTGACGCTGCTGATGATCGTCTCCGGCACCGTCGCCGCCTTTGCGCCCGACTACCCGACGTTCATGCTGGGCCGCGCCTTGATCGGCGTGGCCATCGGCGGCTTCTGGTCGATGTCGGCCGCCACCGCCATTCGCCTGGTGCCGCCGGAAGGGGTGCCGAAGGCGCTGGCGATCGTCAACGGCGGCAATGCGCTGGCTACCGTGGTCGCGGCGCCGCTGGGCAGCTTCCTGGGTGCCCTGATCGGCTGGCGCGGCGCGTTCTTCTGCCTGATCCCCATTGCCGCCATCGCGCTGGCGTGGAAGCTGGCCAGCCTGCCGCGCATGCCGGCCGCGCGCGAACGCACGGGCAGCGGCATGTTCGCTTTGCTCAAGCGTCCGGCCGTGGTCTTCGGGATGGTGGGCTGCGCCCTGCTCTTCATGGGCCAGTTTGCGCTGTTCACATACCTGCGCCCCTTCCTGGAGACGGTCACGCAGGCCGGCCCGGGGCTGTTGTCGCTGCTGCTGCTCGTCATCGGTATCGCCGGCTTCGTCGGCACGACGCTGATCGGGACGCTGCTGCGGGACTCGCTGTACCGCACGCTGGTCGCGATCCCGTTGCTGCTGGCGGCCGTCGCGCTGGGATTGATTGCGTGCGGCACGTCCGTGCCCGCGACGGCGCTGCTGCTTGGCCTGTGGGGCCTGCTGGCCACGTCCGCGCCGGTCGGCTGGTGGACGTGGGTGGCGCGCACGCTGCCCGGCGATGCCGAGGCGGCCGGCGGCCTGCTGGTCGCGATCGTCCAGCTGGCGATCGCCGGCGGCGCCACGCTGGGCGGGCTGCTGTTCGATGGCTACGGCTACCGCGCCACGTTCGGCGCCAGCGCGGCGATCCTCGTGGCCGGCGCCTCCATGGCCTGGCTGGCTGCACGCGCTGCACGGCCTGCAGACACGGCCCCGCTGGCTTAGAATCGGGGTTTCCCCGAACAGCGGCAAGCCCGATGGCACGCGAAAACATCAACGACATCCTCGTGTTCCTGGCCGTGGCGCGCGAACGCAGCTTCACGCGCGCGGCCGCCAAGCTGGGCATGACGCAGTCCGCCCTCAGCCACATCATCCGCGGCCTGGAGGCGCGCCTGGGCGTGCGCCTGCTGACGCGCACCACGCGCAGCGTCTCGCCCACCGAGGCGGGCGAGCGCCTGCTGCAGAACGTGGCGCCGCGGATGGAGGAGATCGAGGCGGAGATCGCCGCCGTCAGCGACCTGGGCGACAAGCCGACGGGCACGATCCGCATCACGGCCACCGACCAGGTGATCGACAACGTGCTGTGGCCCCGCCTGGCCCCGGTGCTGCCCAAGTATCCCGACATCCACGTGGAGTTCAGCGCCGACTACCGCATGGTCGACATCGTGGCGGAACGCTACGACATCGGCGTGCGCTGGGGCGACCAGGTCGACAAGGACATGATCGCCGTGCGCCTGACGCCGGATATGCGCACGATGATCGTCGCAGCACCCGGCTACTTCGCGCAGCGGCCCGTCCCGACTTCCGCGCACGACCTGATGAAGCACAACTGCATCGGCCTGCGCCTGGCCAGCGCCGGCGGCGTCTATGCTTGGGAGTTGCGCCACGAGGGGCGCGACCTGGAGATGCGGCCGCGCGGCCAGTTCATCTTCAGCGGCACCTACCAGATGCTGAACGCGGCCCTGAGCGGCTGCGGCCTGGCCTACCTGACGGAGGACATGGCCGGCCCGCACGTGCAGGCGGGCCGTCTCGTCAGCGTGATGGCGGATTGGTGCCCGCATTTCCCCGGGCTGCATGCCTACTACCCCAGCCGGCGGCACTCGTCGCGCGCGCTGGGCATCGTCATCGACGCCATCCGGCACCAGGGCTAGCCTGTGGCGCCGGCGCCCACGACCGCGATCGCCTCGATCTCGATCATTGCCGCCGGGTCGTACAGCGCGCGAACCTCGGCAATCGTGTCGGCCGGATAAGGCGCGGCGAAGAAGCGGCGCCGCAGCTCGACCACCTGGGCGAAGTGCGCCATGTCGGTGACGAAGATGGTGACCTTGACGACGTCGCGCAGGCTGGCGCCGCCCGCTTCCAGTACCCGGCGCAGGTTGGCGAAGGCCTGCTCGCCCTGTGCCTGGAAGCCGCCGGGCACGATGCTGCCGTCCGCGCCGGCGCCGGCCTGGCCGGAGATGAACAGCAGGTTGCCGGCGCGGATACCTTGCGACAGCAGGAAGGGTTCGTAATGGTCGGGGTGGCTGACGATGCGTTCCATGAAAGGCTCCGGTTGGGTTGGTGGAGGCATCGACGATAGCGGCGGTCGGACGCGTTGACAAACGAGGATTCGTCAGGCATAAGCTGAACGTATTTCACCTGTCCCCATGCGCCGACTTCCTCCCCTGCCGGCCCTGCGCGCCTTCGAAGCGGCGGCGCGGCACGGCAGCTTCAAGCACGCCGCCGACGAACTGGCGGTGACGGCCACCGCGATCAGCCACCAGGTGCGTGCGCTGGAAGAGTACCTGGACATGCCCCTGTTCGAACGGCGCGTGCGCCAGGTCGTGCTGACCGACGCTGGCGCCGCGCTGTATCCCGTGCTGCGCGACGGCTTCGATGCGTTCGCCGCCGCCCTGCAGCATCTGGCGCCCGCACCCGCACGTCGGTCCGTGACGATCTCCGCCACTGGCGCGTTCATGGGTCGCTGGCTGGCGCCCCGCGTCGCCCGCTTTCGCGCGCAGCATCCGGACATCGACCTGGACCTGCGCGCCACCGACGTCGCTGTCGACCTGCAGCACGATGGCGTGGACGTGGCGATCCGCTACGGGCGCGGTCCCTACCCCGGCCTGGTGGCCGAGCCGCTGTTCGGCGACCGCTTTGCACCGGTCGCGAGTCCCGCGCTGGGCATGCTCGTACCGTCCGACTTAACCATCTTGCCGTTGATCGAATTCACCTGGCGCCGCCCCCATCCGGACAACCCGACATGGCAGGCGTGGTGCGCGGCCGCGGGCGTGCCCTGGCAAGCGCCGCGCGCGCAGCTGCGCTTTTCCGACGAGGACCACGCGATCCAGGCGGCGTTGGCGGGCCAGGGCGTCGCGCTGCTGAGCCTTGCGCTGGTGGCCGACGACCTGATGGCAGGCCGGCTGCGGCAGCCGTTCGGCCCCACCGTGGCGGGTCACACCTACCACCTCGTGCGCAGCGCGGCGCACACGGCGCGGCCGGAAGTGGATGCCGCGCTGGCATGGCTGCGGATCGAAGCGACGAATACTTAGGACTCTTTACAAAATCTTCTTCCGTGCTATGATGCGCGCATGGACATCCAACCGGAAAACCCGTGGCAAGGCACTCCCGACATCTCGGCGCGCATCGTCGTCGCGATCGCCCGGGTGGCCAGCGTGCTGCGTGCCGGCGTATGGGAAGCGGCAACGGCGGAGCACCTCAATCCCGCCCAGGCCGAGATCCTGCAGCTGCTGCGCGACCGCACGCAGGGTGTGCGGCTGTCCTGGCTGGCCGCGCAGCTGTCGGTGTCTGCCGCCAGCGCCAGCGACTCCGTCACGGCGCTGGTGGCCAAGGGCCTGGTGCGCAAGGCGCGCGCCGAGGACGATGGCCGCGCCAGCGCGCTGTGGCTGACGGAAGAAGGCAAGGCCCTGGCGGCCCGGATGGCCGGCGCCGTCAGCTTTGCGGACGAAGCGGCGGCGCGGCTCCCGGGCGAGGACCAGGCCGCCCTGCTGATCGGCCTGTTCAAGCTGATCGCGCAATTGCAGAAGAGCGAACGGTTCCCGGCCCTGCGCGCTTGCCTGTCGTGCCGCTACTTCGAGGCCAACGCCTTCCCGGGCAGCGCGGCACCGCACCACTGCGCGCTGGTCAAGGCGCCGTTGCCGATCACGTTCCTGCGCATCGACTGCGCGGAGCACGTGCCGGCGGACCCTGTCACGGAACGGCGCAACTGGGATGCCTTCGCCTGAGTTTTTTTTGATCGAAATAATTAGGACTCCTAATGTCATGTGCCTGGCCGCCACGCGACATTCCTTGCAAGGCCGTCTTGAAAGGAACCACCATGAAGCTCATCCAGTCCGCATTCGCCGCCGCCGCTTTTGCCCTGACGCTCGGCGCGCAGGCCCATTCCGGTCACACGGGCGGCATCCAGACGCCGCCCGACCGCAGCGTCCGTGCGCCCTTCGACATCGTCCACACGAAGATCTCGACGGAGGGCAACGTGGCCGTGTTCCACGTCGCCGTCTCCGGCAAGGCCGGCGCGTCGAAACCGTCGAAGGTGGGCAAGCTGGCCGGCAGCAGCGTGTTCTCGTACGTGTGGCCGACCACGCTGGACCCGGCCGTCGTCGGGTTCGACAAGGGCGCGGGCATCCTGGCCTTTGCCGTGACGTCGCATCCGGACTTCGACGACACCCCGCTGTACGACGAGAACGGCGACGGCAACCTGAAGAACGACGGCGACCTGTGGCATTCGCACTGGGTCGTGCTGCAACCGGACGACGCCTGCGGCAAGGGGGCGCTGAAAGTCGTCGATATCCCGGACGGCGCCAGGCCGAAGCTGCCGAAGACGTGGCCCGGCCTGCCGATCCTGATCGACAGCCCCGGCTGGAGCCCCGTCTTCAAGGAGAACGTGCTGGAGGTGCGGGTGCCGTTCGACGATATCGGTGTGTTGACGGAAGCCGGCTTCGACGGCGTCACGGCCGCCTTGCGTGTCAACGCCAGCGTCCACAGCCCCCTGCTGTGCGTGGTGGACGTGTACAAGGTGGCCTCGGATAACCTGACCTTGCCGGGCAAGGTCGGCAAATAGGCACCGCGCGCGTATGTGTTCGACCGTACAGATCGCGGTCGGACACGGGACTACCCTGACCGTTTCGACCCGACGGAGGACGGCATGGCCCACGCGCCCGACACCGCGCAGCGCAGACGGCCAAGGCCGGGACAGCGCAACGGCATCCCGCCCGCGGCGGCGTGCGATGACTGAGCGGCAAGCTGCCGGTGCCGCAGGCCACGTGCCGCCCTGGGCGGTCACGGCCTGCCTCGCCATCGGGCTGGCGAACCTGGCTGGCTGGTTGACGGGGACGACATTCCTGGTCTCGTCGCACCCGGGCTGCCGTCGATGGTGCCCGTCACCACGGTGCTGTCGCTGCTGGGCGCGGCCGCCTTGTGGGTACGCTGGCGCTGGCACGACCGTCCGGACCGCAGCTGGTGGATTGCGGCCCTAGTTATGACCGCCAGCGCGGCCATCGTCGCCTGCCATGCCGCCGGCAACGCACCGGCACCGTTCCAGTTTGCGCACGGTGCGCAGGTCTCGCCCACCACGTTGTCATCGCCGGTGACGGCAACCATGTTCTTCACGTTGGGCCTGGCGTTGCTGCTGTCGGGCGGGACCAGGCATGCCATGGTCGCCCAGGGCATCGCGCTGGCCGTGCTGCTGCTCGCGCTGCTGAACCTCAGCGGCTACCTGTTTCGCGACACCTTCCTGTACCGCTTCCTGCCGGGTCGCGGCACGTCGATCCTGACCAGCGCACAGGCCATCCTGCTGGCACTGGGCACGCTGTTCCTGCACCCGCGGGGCGGATTGCTGGCCGCCGTCACGGGGGAGCTGCCCGCGGCGCGGATCTCACGCCGTCTGCTCATCTGGGCTTTCGTGGCGCCGGTGCTGACGGGCGCCGCGACCGAGCTCGCCGCCCGCTACGGCCTGTACGACAGCGGTACGGCGCTGCCCCTGTTCATCTGGACGCTGGCCGTGCTGCTGCTGGTGACCAGCTGGCGCTTCGCGCTGAAGCTGCTCGACGTGGATGTCGCCCGCAGCCAGGCGGAACGCGAACTGCAGGGCGCACTGCGCGAACTGCGCGCGGAACACGACCGCAAGGACATCTTCCTGGCCACGCTGGCGCACGAGCTGCGCAATCCGCTGGCGCCGATCGGCGCGGCGGCGGAAATCCTGCGCCACGGCGGCGGCCAGACACCTACCGAGCGCGAACGCATCGGGGCCATCGTCGCGGCCCAGACGGCGAACCTTGTCAACCTGGTCAACGACCTGCTGGACATGGAACGAGTCAGCAGCGGCCGCATCGCCCTCGACAAGAATGTGATGGACCTGCGCGAGCCGCTCGCCGATGCGCTGGAACAGGTGCGCCCGCTGTTGGCGCGCAAGCGCCACGACTGCCGGGTCGACGCCATGGCGTCCCCCATCCATGTCTGCGGCGACCGCATGCGCCTCGTGCAGATCCTGTCGAACCTGTTCAACAACGCGGCGAAGTACACGCCACCGGGCGGCACGATCCACGTGCGCGTCGTCCTTTCCGCCAAGGCGGTGGCCGTGACGGTCGAGGACAACGGCATTGGCATCGCCGCCGACGTGCTGCCGCGCGTGTTCGAGCCCTATGCGCAGGCTGCGCTGACACCGGACCGCGCCGAGGGCGGCCTGGGCCTGGGCCTGCCGCTGGTGAAGCGCCTGACGGAGCTGCACGGCGGCAGCGTCACGGCCCACAGCGCCGGCGCCGGCCGAGGCAGCCGGTTCAGCGTGACGCTGCCCCTGATGATGGCGGCAGCGCCGCGTGCCGGCTGACGCTTTACGCCACGAACGCGGCCGGCTCGGCACATCCCGAGCGCAACTGGGTCACGGCGTGCTCCCAGCCCTGCACGCGGCGCAGCGCTTCGGCGCGGTCGGTGGCCGGTTCGAACACCCGGTCCACGCGCCACTGCGCGGCCAGGTCGTCCGTGCCGCGGTAGACGCCGGCGGCCAGGCCCGCCAGGCTGGCGGCGCCCAGCGCCGTGGTTTCCGTCACCACCGGGCGCACGACGGGAATGCCCAGCAGGTCGGCCTGGAACTGCAGCAGCAGCGAATTGGCGCAGGCGCCACCGTCCACGCGCAGCTCGGTGATGGGCGCGGCGGCATCGCGCTGCATGGCCTGCAGCAGCGCCGCGCTCTGGAACGCGATCGACTCCAGGGCCGCACGGGCGATGTGCGCGACCGTAGTGCCGCGCGACAGCCCGAACATCGCGCCCTTGGCGGAAGGGACCCAGTAGGGCGCGCCCAGTCCCGTGAAGGACGGCACGAATACCACGCCGCCCGCATCGGGCACGGAAGCGGCCAGCGCCTCGATCTCGGAAGCGGACTTGATGGCTTTCAGGCCGTCGCGCAGCCACTGCACCACGGCGCCGCCGATGAAGACGCTGCCTTCCAGCGCGTACTGGTGCCGGCCCTGCGCCTCGCAGGCGGCAGTGCTGATCAGGCCATTGTTGGACGCGGCGCATTCGCCGCCCGTATTGAGCAGCATGAAGCACCCGGTGCCGTAGGTGTTCTTGGCCATGCCGGGCTGGAAGCAGGCCTGGCCGAACAGCGCGGCCTGCTGGTCGCCGGCGATGCCGCCGATGCACACTTCGCGGCCCAGCCACTGCGCATCCGTCATGCCGAACAGGTGACTTGAGGGATGCACCTGCGGCAGCAGTTCGGCGGGAATGTCGAGCCATGCCAGCAGCTCCGCATCCCAGCAGCGCTCGTGGATATTCCACAGCATCGTGCGGGCCGCATTGCTGACGTCCGTCACGTGTTCGCGCCCGCCCGTCAGGTTCCAGGCGAGCCAGGAATCGACGGTGCCGAAGGCCAGTTCGCCGCGCTCGGCGCGGGCACGCGCGCCGTCGACGTTATCGAGGATCCATTTCAGCTTGGTCGCCGAAAAATACGGGTCCAGCACGAGGCCCGTCTTGGCGCGGATCGCCTCCGCCAGGCCGTCCGTGCGCAGTTGCTGGCACAGCGCCTCGGTGCGCCGGTCCTGCCAGACGATGGCGTTGAAGATGGGGCGGCCCGTGGCGCGTTCCCACACTACCGTGGTCTCGCGCTGGTTGGTGATGCCCAGCGCGGCGATGTCGCTTGCTTTCAGGCCCGCCTTGGCCAGCACCTCGCGGGCCGTGGCAAGCTGGCTGCGCCACAGCTCGTCCGGGTCGTGTTCGACCCAGCCGGGCTGCGGGAAGAGTTGGGGGAATTCCTGTTGGGCCGTGGCGACGACAGCGCCGTCGCGGAACACGATGCTGCGCGAGCTCGAGGTGCCCTGGTCGAGGGCCAGCAAATAGGCCATGAGTGATCCTGCCGAAAAATAGAAATGATCGTTCGCGCGGCGGCGGTTGCCGCCGCGCGGGGATGACGTCAGCGCACCTTGCCGGCCTGCCAGGCCTTCAACAGCTGGTCGTAAGGGATCGTCTCACCCTTTGGCTTCTCGTTGGCGACCTTGGCCCAAGGCGCGGCGTTGTTGGTCAACATCGTCGCCGGGTCCTTCTTGTCGTTCAGCTTCGGCGCGCACTTGGCCATGCCGACACGCTGCAGGCGGCCGAGGATCTTGTCCATCTCGTCGGCCAGGTTGTCCATCGCACCCTGCGGCGTTTTCTCGCCGGAGATCGCGGTGGACACGTTTTTCCACCACAGCTGCGCCAGTTTCGGATAGTCCGGCACGTTGTTGCCCGTCGGCGTCCATGCCACCCGGGCCGGGCTGCGGTAGAACTCGACCAGGCCGCCCAGCTTCGGCGCCATGTCCGTCATCGCCTTGGAGCGGATGTCCGAATCGCGGATGAACGTCAGGCCGACGATCGACTTCTTCAGCGACACGGATTTCGACGTGACGAACTGGCCGTACAGCCAGGCGGCGGCCAGGCGGTCCGGCGGGGTGCTCTTCAGGTAGGTCCACGAGCCCACGTCCTGGTAGCCGTTCTGCATGCCGTCCTTCCAGTAAGGGCCGTGCGGACCGGGCGCCATGCGCCACTTCGGCGTGCCGTCGCTGTTCACCACCGGCAGGCCGGCTTTCGTCATGCTGGCCGTGAAGCCCGTGTACCAGAAGATCTGCTGGGCGATATGGCCCTGCGACGGCACCGGTCCGGATTCGGAGAACGTCATGCCCAGCGCCTGCGGCGGCGCGTATTTCTTCATCCAGTCCAGGTACTTGGTCAGCGCGTAGACCGCTGCCGGCGAATTGGTCGCACCGCCGCGCGCCACCGAGGCGCCGACCGGCGTGCACTTGTCGGCCGCCACGCGGATGCCCCATTCGTCGACCGGCAGGCCGTTCGGCAGGCCCTTGTCGGCGGCACCGGCCATCGACAGCCACGCATCGGTGAAGCGCCAGCCCAGCGACGGGTCCTTCTTGCCGTAGTCCATATGGCCGAACACCTTCTTGCCATCGAGCTCCTTGACGTCGTTGGTGAAGAAGCTGGCGATGTCTTCATACGCCGACCAGTTCTGCGGCACGCCCAGGTCGTAGCCGTACTTGGCCTTGAACTTGGCCTGCAGGTCCTTGCGCGCGAACCAGTCGGCACGGAACCAGTACAGGTTGGCGAACTGCTGGTCGGGCAGCTGGTACAGCTTGCCGTCCGGCGCGGTCGTGAAGCTGGTGCCGATGAAGTCCTTCAGGTCCAGGCCGGGGTTGGTGAATTCCTTGCCGGGGCCGGCCATGTAGTCCGACAGCACGACGGTCTGGCCATAGCGGTAGTGCGTGCCGATCAGGTCGGAGTCGTTGACCCAGCCGTCGTAGATCGATTTACCGGACTGCATGGACGTCTGCATCTTCTCGACCAGGTCGCCCTCCTGGATCACGTCGTGCACCACCTTGATGCCCGTGATCTCCTCGAACGCCTTGGCCAGCACCTTCGATTCGTAGACGTGCGTGTCGAGCGACTCCGACACCACGTGGATTTCCTTGACGCCCTTGGCCTTCAGTTTCGCGGCGGCGCCGATGAACCAGTTCATCTCCTCGAGCTGCTGCGCGCGGCTCAGGGTACTGGGCTTGAATTCGCTGTCGATCCACTTCTCGGCCGACTTGCTGTCGGCAATGGCCTGGCCGCTCATCGCCATGATGGCGACGGCGATCGCGATGGCGCCCGGTTTGAACACCGCTTGCTTGGTTTGAGTCATGTCTTCTCCACGTTATTGTTGTCGCCTTCCCGGAAGCCCGGGCACTTCTTCCACTTCAAGCCTTCGCCATGATAAGGGCCAGCGCGGCAAATCCCAACGCCGTGCCGATCCACTGGCTCATGTCGGTGAACCCCACCCATGCCAGGTTGATGTATGCCGCGGCCAGCAGCCCGATGAACAGGCGGTCGCCCCGCGTCGTGCGCATCGGCAGGAAGCCCTTGCGTTCGACCGTGGGCCAGCGCAGTTCCAGCAGCGTCATCCCCGCCAGCATCAGGACGATGCAGCCGAAGAAGATGGCCACCGGGGCCGTCCATGCCATCCATGCAAATGACCATTCCATTGTCACACCCTCCCCATCGCGAAGCCCTTGGCAATATGATTGCGCACGAACCAGATCACCAGCATGCCCGGCACCAGGGTCAGCACGCCGGCGGCGGCCAGCACGCCCCAGTCCATGCCGGCGGCCGACACGGTGCGCGTCATGATGGCGCTGATCGGCTTGGCGTCGACGGACGTCAGCGTGCGCGCCAGCAGCAGTTCCACCCAGCTGAACATGAAGCAGAAGAAGGCGGTGACGCCCACCCCGGCCTTGATCAGCGGCAGGAAGATCTGCAGGAAGAAGCGCGGGAACGAGTAGCCGTCGATGTACGCCGTCTCGTCGATCTCGCGCGAGATGCCGGACATGAAGCCCTCCAGGATCCACACGGCCAGCGGCACGTTGAACAGCATGTGCGCCAGCGCCACGGCGATGTGCGTGTCCATCAGGCCGACCGTCGAATACAGCTGGAAGAACGGCAGCAGGAACACGGCCGGCGGCGTCATGCGGTTCGTCAGCAGCCAGAAGAACATGTGCTTGTCGCCCAGGAAGCGGTAGCGCGAGAAGCCATACGCCGCGGGCAATGCCACCAGCAGCGAGAACGTGGTGTTCATCGCCACGTAGATCATCGAGTTGATGTAGCCACCATACCAGGACGGGTCGGTGAATATCGTCCGGTAGTTGTCCCACGTGAGGTTCTGCGGCCACAAGGTGAAGACCGACAGCGTCTCCTCGTTGGTCTTCAGGGACGTGTTGAGCATCCAGTACAGTGGCACCAGCGTGAAGGCCACGTACAGCACCATCATGACGGCGCGGGGAATGCGGTTGTTCTTGACGAAAGCCTGGCTCATCGGGGTACTCCGCTGGATCGTTGAATCGGCCGGGGTCGCGCCGGCCTGCAGGTCTCTAGGCATGGTCGGTCTCCACGTTGGTGCTGTTGCCGGCCTTCTGCATCCAGTTGTACAGCACGAAGCTGAACAGCAGGATGATGAGGAAGTAGATCAGCGAGAACGCCGCCGCCGGGCCCAGGTCGAACTGGCCGACCGCCTTCTGCGTCAGGTACTGGCTGAGGAACGTCGTCGAGTTGCCCGGCCCGCCGCCCGTCAGCACGAACGGCTCCGTGTAGATCATGAAGCTGTCCATGAAGCGCAGCAGCACGGCGATCATCAGCACGCCGCGCATCTTCGGCAGCTGGATGTGGCGGAACACGGCCCAGCGGCTGGCGCCGTCGATCTGCGCCGCCTGGTAATAGGCGTCCGGGATCGAGCGCAGGCCGGCAAAGGCCAGCAGCGCCACCAGCGGCGTCCAGTGCCACACGTCCATCAGCAGCACCGTCAGCCACGCATCCAGCGTGTGCGACGTGTAGTTGTAGTCGATGCCCAGCAGTTGCAGGCCATGGCCGCCCAGGCCGATGTCGGCGCGGCCGAAAATCTGCCAGATCGTGCCGACCACGTTCCACGGGATCAGCAGGGGCATCGACAGCACGACCAGCGACAGAGACGACTTCCAGCCTTTCGACGGCATCGCCAGCGCCAGCGCGATCCCCAGCGGGATCTGCACCAGCAGCACGCACAGCGAATAGATCATCTGGCGGGCCAGCGCGCCATGCAGTTCCGGGTCGCGCATGATTTCGCGGAACCATTCGAGGCCGACAAAGACGGATTGACCGGGGCCGAGAATATCCTGCACCGAGTAGTTCACCACCGTCATCAACGGCAGGATCGCGGAGAACGCGACACACAGGAACACGGGCAGGATGAAGAACCAGGCCTTGTTGTTATAGGGCTTGTTCACTGCGCGATCCTTTCGTCGTTGCAGAAGAAGATGGTTTGCGGCCGCGCCAGGTGCAGCCAGTGGCGCCCCGCCTGCACGGGCACCGCCGTATCGAGCTTGCCCTTGAGCGGATGGCCGGCCACCGTGCCCGTCACCAGCTGGCAGGTGCCCAGGTGCTGCACGTGGCGGATTTCCGCTTCCAGTGCGCCTTCGGCGCCTTCCGGCGCGAGGGCGACGAACTCGGGCCGGATGCCCATCGACAGCGTGCCCTGCGTGCGCTTCAGCTGCGCCACGCGGGCCGGGTCCAGCGCCAGGCGGTCGTTGCCGATGTAGATGCCGGCCGTGTCCTGCGCGTCCACCCGGACCGGGTAGAAGTTCATGCCGGGGCTGCCGATGAAGTAGCCGACGAACGTGTGGTCGGGCCGCTCGAACAGCGCGTCGGGCGCGCCCTTCTGGACGATCTTCCCGTCCGTCATGACGACCACCTCGTCGGCAAACGTCAGTGCCTCGACCTGGTCGTGCGTCACGTAGATCAGGGTGAGCTTCAACTGCTGGTGGATCTGCTTCAACTGGCGGCGCAGCTGCCATTTCAGGTGCGGATCGATGACGGTCAGCGGCTCGTCGAACAGGATCGCCGACACGTCCTTGCGCACCAGGCCACGGCCCAGCGAGATCTTCTGCTTGGCATCGGCCGACATGCCGCTGGCGCGCACCTTCAGCGCATCCTTCATGCCGAGGATCTCCGCCACTTCGTGCACGCGCTTGTGGACTTCCGCCTCCGGCACCTTGCGGTTGCGCAGCGGGAAAGCCAGGTTGTCGTACACCGTCATCGTGTCGTACAGCACGGGGAACTGGAACACCTGTGCGATATTGCGGCCGCGCGTGGGCGTGTCCGTCATGTCCTTGCCGTCGAACAGGACCTGGCCGTGCGACGGCACCAGGAGGCCCGAGATGATGTTCAGGAGCGTCGACTTGCCGCAGCCGGAAGGCCCCAGCAGTGCATAGGCGCCGCCGTCTTCCCACACCATGTTCATCGGCTGCAGCGCGAAGTCGGATGGCTGCTGCGGGTTCTTGCCATAGGCATGGCCCAGGTTACGGAATTCAATGCGCGCCATGGCTGGCCTCCCCCGGTGAACGCAGCAGCGCGCCGTCCGCGTCGAAAATGAACAGTTCGCGCGGATCGACCCAGGCCTGCACCCTGGATTCGATGGCGACGGAATGCACGCCCGGCACCTGGGCCACCAGGCCGCTGCCGCCCAGGCGCAGGTGGACATAGGTTTCCGAGCCGCTCAACTCGGACAGGTCGACGGTGCAGTCCATCCGGTTGACCTGCGCCGCGCCGGGCGCCAGCGCCACGTGATGGCAGCGGATGCCGACCTTGCACGGCTGGCCCTGGCCCAGCGCCAGCGGGGCGCCGGCGATGCGCAGCACCGGGCCGGCATCGAGCCGCACCGTGTGGCCGTCTTCCATGCGGCCATCCAGCACGTTCATGGGCGGATCGTTGAAGATGGCGGCGGAGCGGATCGAGATCGGCTTGCTGTAGGTGTCCAAGGTGGGACCCGTCTGCAGGATGCGACCGGCGTCCATGACGACCGTCTGGCCGCCCAGCAGCAGCGCTTCCTGCGGTTCGGTGGTCGCATACACGACGGTGGTGGCGCCATCGGCAAACAGCGACGCCAGCTCCGCGCGCAGTTCTTCGCGCAGCTTGTAATCGAGGTTGACGAGGGGCTCGTCCAGCAGCACCAGCGGCGCCTTTTTTACGAGCGCGCGGGCCAGCGCGCAGCGCTGCTGCTGGCCGCCGGACAGCGCGCCCGGCAGGCGTTGCAGCAGGTGGGCGATGTGCAGCTTCTCGGCCATCTCCGTCACCCGCTGCCGCACTTCGGCGGCCGGGCGGCGCTGCAGGCGCAGCGGCGCGGCGATATTGTCGAACACCGTCATCGCGGGGTAGTTGACGAACTGCTGGTACACCATCGCCAGCTTGCGCTCACGCACGCTGACACCGGTGACGTCCTGGCCATCGACGAGGATGCGGCCGGTGCTGGGGCGGTCGAGCCCCGCGATGACGCGCATCAGCGTGGTCTTGCCTGCTTGCGTGGGCCCGAGCAGGACGTTGATCGTTCCCGGGACCAGTTCCAGGTCCAGCGGATACAGATGCGTCTCGGCGCCGACCCGCAAGCTGATTTCCTTCAGCTGCAGTTTCACTGCGGTCTCCTGTTGTTATTGCTGTTGCTTGTTTTATTGGTGATTCACAGCGCGGGCTTCGTCCCGATGCCCCAGCTGCTGGTCCATCCACTCCTGCAGCCGCGCCACGTCCTCAGGTTTGCTGTGCAGGCCGCACTTGGTGCGGCGCCACAGCACGTCCTCGGCCGTGCGGGCCCATTCTACCTGCATGAGATAACGCACTTCGCGGCTGTAGACACCAGGTGCCAGCTCGATTCCCATGTCGTCCAGCCCCACCGCATCGTGCAGCATGCGCTCGGCGCGGCTGCCGTAATTGCGCGCGTAACGCTGCGCCAGTTTGGCGGGCAGCCACGGATGGCGATTGCGGAAGCGGCGCAGGAAGCCGGCGAAGTTATAGCGCACGATGAACATGTTCGGCAACTGCAGGTCGCCGCCCGGCAGCGGCGCATCGGCCGTCCACTCCGGCGCGGAAGAACCGAGGCGGCCCTGCAGGATGGCCACGGCTTCCTCGGACAGCTTGCGGTACGTAGTGATCTTGCCGCCCCAGATATTCAGGAACGGCGGCAGGTCGTCCGGGCATTCGAGCAGGTAGTCGCGCGTGATGGCGGAAGCCTGGCTGGAGTTGTCGTCCAGGAGCGGGCGCACGCCGGAGTAGGTACCGACGACGTCCTGCGGCCCGATCTGCCGGTTGAAATAGCGGTTCGCCATCTCGCACAGGTAGTCGATCTCCTCGGGGCTGATCTTGACGTGCCCGGGTTCGCCCGTGTATTCGAGGTCGGTGGTGCCGATCAGCGTGAACTCTTCCTGGTACGGAATGGCGAAGATGATGCGCTTGTCCGGATTCTGGAAGATGTACGCGTACTCGTGCTCGAACAGCCGCGGCACGATGATGTGGCTGCCCTTGATCAGACGCAGGCCATAGGCCCGCCCGGCGCTCAACGCGGACGCGGCGAACTGCCCCGTCCACGGCCCGGCCGCGTTGACGACGGCGCGCGCGCGCACGTCGATGCGGCCTTGCTCGGCGCTCTCCAGCGTGGCGCGCCAGCCGTCGCCCTCGCGCCGCACCGACTTGCATGGCGTGCGCGTGAGGATGGTGGCACCGCGCTCGCTGGCATCGAGGGCGTTCAGCACGACGAGGCGGGCATCGTCGACCCAGCCGTCCGAATACACGAAGCCCTTGCGGAAGCTGCCTTTCAGCGGCTCGCCCGCGACGTGATCGGCCAGCACGATGCCTTCGGAACCGGGCAGGAACTCGCGCTTGGCCAGGTGATCGTACAGGAACAGGCCGGCGCGGATCATCCACGCGGGGCGCTGCGCCGCATCGTGCGGCATGACGAAGCGCAGCGGCCACATGATGTGCGGCGCATTGCGCAGCAGGACCTCGCGCTCCTGCAGCGCTTTGCGCACCAGCTTGAATTCGCGGTACTCCAGGTAGCGCAGGCCGCCGTGAATCAGCTTGGTGCTGGCGGACGACGTGTGCTGCGCCAGGTCGTGCTGCTCGCACAGGACGACGCGCAGGCCGCGCCCTACGGCATCACGGGCGATGCCGACACCATTGATGCCGCCGCCGACGACGAGCAGGTCGCAGTCGATGCGGCCGCCGGGAGACAGCGCCATCACAGCTCCGGACGGCATACCAGGGCCGCGGTGACGCGCGAACCGACGGGATTGCTGCGGCACTTGGCGCGAATATGGTCGTTTTTGTTCATATCCAGTCTCCGGTCGGTGTTGTTGTTGGCGCTTGGACCCTCGGCCCCGGGGCACCTGGGTCAGAGTCTCCGACCCTGAGTCAGGTGCCTGACGCCAGTGTTTCTGCTTCCTGTTCTGCGCACCCCTTGATGGGGAACGCAGGAATTCATTGTACATATTTCCACATTGCGAACAACAAGATTTTTGCGATTTCGTTCGTTTTTGTTCGCGCTCAGCCGTACGGATGTTCGTTTGTTGTGAAAATGCCGCTGACCCGGGGCTTCTGTCACGTTCGGCGTGTTCATTTGTCAAAATGACAGCAGAAGGTGAACTATAATGAGCCGCTTCACGCGCTCGCCGCTGTCTTCCACCTTGTCCAGGTCCCCATGACTCCACGCCACCGCAGACTGCTCGACCACATCCGCCAGCACGGCGACACCTCCGTAGAAGAACTGGCCCGCATCCTGAGCGTGACGACGCAAACGATCCGGCGCGACATCCGCGAACTGGAAGACGAGCGCCTGCTGGCGCGCTATCACGGCGGCGTCAGCATCCCGTCCACGGTGGAAAACATCGACTACGACCAGCGCCGCGTGATGGACAGCGACGCCAAGCGCCGCATCGGCGAACTGGCAGCGGCGCAGGTGGAGAACGACCGCTCGCTGATCATCAATATCGGCACGACAACGGAAGAAGTCTCGAAGGCGCTGCTGCGCCACCGCGGCCTGCGGGTGGTGACGAACAACCTGAACGTGGCGTCGATCCTGTCCAATTGCGACGACGCCGAAGTGATCGTCGCCGGCGGTGTCGTCCGCAAGCGCGACCGCGGCATCGTCGGCGAAGCCACGATCGACTTCATGCGCCAGTTCAAGGTCGATATCGGCATCATCGGCATCTCCGGCATCGAAAACGACGGCACCTTGCTCGATTACGATTATCGCGAGGTGCGCGTGACGCAGGCGATCATGGAACAGTCACGGCAGGTATGGCTGGTGGCGGATCACACCAAGTTCGGGCGGCATGCCTTGGTGCGGTTGGGGAGCATTGCGCAGGTGGACAAGTTCTTTACGGATTTGCCGGTGCCGGCGGAGGCTGCGGAGGCTTTTGAGAAGGCTGGGGTAGAGGTGGTGGTGGCCGCGCCCGACTAGGGGCGACGGCCTGCGCCCGATGGCAAGCGGGTGTGCTCAGGAAGCCTGTTGCAAAGCCGGGTCGAGCTCGACGCGAATCCGCCTCGATCCCTTGCCATTGCAGGCCCACACATTGTGCGAGCAGGCTTGCCCCGCGCTCTCCTTCTCGCACGCTTCCCGCGCCTGTTGTTTCGCCTGCGCTTTCGTCCTGCCGGTGCCCCAGCCAAAAGCGTCACCTTGCTCGGCGGGCACGGTGGCATAGGCAACGCAGCCCTTGCCGGAGAATTCCAGCACGACAGCGCAGTCCTGGCTGCGCTTCCCGCACTCGTCCAACGCCCGGTCGCGCGCCTCGTCTGGCCGGTCGTAATCGTATGCGAAGCCATATTGGAACTTGTCTGCGCGATCGACGGCCAGTGCGCCGTGCGAGTCGGCTGCATAAGCCGACTGATGCATGCTTAGGAACGAAAGTAACGCCAGTGCTATTTTCTTCACGCTGTCCTCACGTTAATAAAAATATAATTATCCTATTATAGATGAGACTGCGTCGGCCGCATCGACAGGGCCGCGAGAAGGCTGACGTAGAAGCTTGGCCACATGATTTGGCGGCTGAACCCGTTACTGTAGAGAACAGGTCCCGTTCACCTTGTCCTGCGTACTCATGCTGGGCGACGTCGTTGCTCTCAACCAAAAGGTGACTGCATCACCCGCAAGGGTGCAAGCTGAGCGAGAATCACAAGGTGCTCGACTGCTTGGACTTTTTGCAAATGATCGATCGTCGCGGTGCCCCCCAGAGCGAGGGCAGGTACGAAGCCGTACATCTCACCCCGCTTCAGACGACCTAATTTCCTTAGCGCCGGGGTAAACAGCGGACGCTGGTTATCGTCCTCCAGCTCGAAGTCAGCGCGCTCCAGCGTACTGAAGAACCAGCTCATGGCCTCCTCGCCGCGTCCAGCCGCAATGTAAGGTGCGGCCCCTGCCGACGGGAACGCCAGAGCATCCCAAGGAAGAACTTGCAAGCTGTTACCGGTGTTTTCGCCCCAAAAATATAGTCCACCAAACGCTGTCCGGCCAATGATGTGATACGCGTCCTGCTCCATGAAAGGTGAATCGCCGATCCATGCCTCCAGCACTGGCTCGTATTCCTGAGGATTAACGGTCCAGAACAATCCATCGGCATATCCGCTCCAGCCGTGCTCCTCCCAGTAGGTGAGCAGCTGGTTTGGTAGCTTCCCGCGGTAACGTTCAATTGTCGATGGCGGAACATTGTTCACATCGATCGCCGGCCCCATCTGTTCGAGAAAATAAGAAAAATTCTCATCCATTTGTATTCCCCATTAACAGCGCTTCAGTCTTGCATTCATCTTTACCGCACCACTTGCGTAGCCCAGGACGTCCTTTGCGGCCCGATCCGCCATAGCAAAGAGCGAAGTCCTGACACGCCGAAACTAAAATGCCCACAATAGTCGAGATGTTGATGCCCGAATACGTTTGGATGATTATCTTACCGGCCAGCGGCCCCGACTTTGTCAGCGCTGCGCGCACCCTTTCAACACGGCCGAGCTGGGCATCCATCCAACCGCTAGTGAGCGGTGATGACGCGATTGCAGGGCGACCCATGCTGTCATACTGCCGCGTAGTGGAACCAGGCAAATACCCACCCCATTTCAGCTCATCTTCTTTGCGTCGAAGCGCGCTCCAAATCCTCCAAATGTCATCAAAGCCAATGTTCATCCCATGCTCTAGGTTTATGTCAGATGGGAAAAATTATACTCTGGCAACTTGGTATGGCGAGCTGCCACCGCTGTGCTCGATAGGTTGCCAGCGGCAACGAGGGAAGGCTGATGCATAAACTTGTTGCGCACCGGAGTGTGACTACGCAAACGATCCCGCCCGACATCCGCGAATTGGAAGACGAGCGCCTGCTGGCGCGCTATCACGGCGGCGTCAGCATCCCTCCACGTGCAGGCCTTCCGGCAGCGTAGCGGGGAGCCAACTCGACACATTGGTACTTCAGCGAACTCATCCTTGACAACGCGCGAGGCATCTGCTTTAATAATCTAGCCTACTGGATAGCGGGCGGAATCGAACCTGGAGATGGTTCTGGAACGTGAGTCACCGGACGGTGACGTGGTGATTAGTAATCTACGCCTTGCGTAATGCCCCCGGTCTAGAGCTGGATCCTCCCTACATAGGAATCCGGAAATGAATCCCAACACCGTTATTGTCCGCTTCGAAACCGTAGCGGAGCAAACTGCTGGGCCCGTGCGCCGAATCATTGGCTTTACACGCGCCCGAGAGCTTTTCAGCCTAATTGACTCTGCCGACCTAGAAGCGAATCCGCGCTCTGCAAAGGCCGGTCCGGTCACAGAGAGTATCTTGGAAAGCATTACCGAGACGCCCGACACATTTGTATTCAAAACCAAAGGCATTCTGGTGGGTGCTAGCTCTTATGAAAAGCTGCAACGCAATCGCTACCGTTTGACTTTCGAAAACACAAAGATCGAAGGCATCTTAGACGGTGGCCACAACACTCTAGCACTAGGTACGCATATACTCGTGCACGCCCTTGGCGATAACGCAATCAAGCGGAAGGTGCGTACATGGGCGGACTTCAAGGAATTCTGGGAAGAACACCGTGATGAGGTCGAGGATTTGCGAGCGAGAAAGGCTAGCGATGATGACTATGACTCCAGCGCACTGGACTTCCTCATCCCGCTTGAAGTGCTGGTACCTTCGAACCTTGAGGATGACGAATCCACAGACGCGTTTAATAGTTCTTTGCTATCCATCTGTTCAGCCCGCAATAACAACGTCCAGCTAACCCTGGAAACGAAAGCAGGAAAAAAGGGCTTTTACGAGGTGCTTCGTTCGGCTCTTCCGATGGAGATAGAAGAACGAGTGGAATGGAAAAGCAATGATGGCGGCGATGTGAAAGTTCGGGATCTAATCGCTCTTTCGTGGATTCCACTATCAAAGCTGGACCTCGACGATATGCCGAAAATCCTTCCGCAGAACATTTATCGCAACAAAGGCGAATGTGCGAAGTTGTTCGACGATTTTATGAGCCGCGATGACGTCTCCCGCGCAACCGATGGCGAGTACACGCGAAAAGTGCATAATAAGCAAGTGATGAGCGCCTTGAAGCTGGCTGGCATGTTACCAACGTTGTATGACAAGATCTACAAGGATTTTCCTGAGGCGTATAAGGCAAATGGCGGTAAGTTCGGGAACATCAACGTGGTAAAGGTCGCTGCCAACATGCGCACCCAACCCACGACTTACTTCACGGAACGGAATGTTGATTATAGCTATCCCGACGGTCTTATCATGCCCCTGGTGTATGGCCTCAAGGCGTTGATCCAGGTTGAGGACAACGGTACTGTCGCATGGGCGACTGAGCCGATGAAATTTCTGGATGAGCACCTTGCTGTGATCGTGCGTAAGTATAGGCCAGTGCTGGATGCATTCCGCTTTGACCCTCAGAAAGTAGGCAAAAACGAAGGCTCTTACGACCTTATCTATGACGCATTTGAAACGCAATTAGAGCGACAATCAGCTTAGCCCTGCCACAATAGCGCAACAAAAAAATCCTCCAAGCCTGGGGGATTTTTTTAAGTTGATCGCTATCGTCACGCCGTAGGCACATTTCAAGTAAGGCATTTGTCAGCCTACCGCAGCCCTTGTCTTGTACATTCCAACGAAAACCCTGGATCTCAGCACAGACACTCCTTTTCCAGATACACGGAACAGTGTTTCGCGCAATATCAAGCTACCGCCGGCGGGCTCTGCTGCAATGATCTGGCATTATTGACGGAAAGGAGGGAGAGCGGGACGGAGACGCATTGATCGGAGCAGCAGCGCTGTCGGCGCACTGATAGTTCTCGGCTCCGGAAGAGGTCAACAACGGGGGCCTTATAGCTTGGTAGACTCGATAAAAGCTTCGAGATCGTCTAAGCGATGCTCCCAGACGATCATGATGGGCGTATTTTGTGCATCTAGAACATACTCGGGCTTGAACACACCCCGCAAAGCAGCCGCAGTCAGCACTTGCGCGCCGAACTGTGCACTCCAGTTCTTTGCATCTTTAATTACTTCCTTATTGAGACGTTTACGGCTATTTATCTCCGAATTTGAGCTCTTACACTCTAGAGCCAATCGTCGGCGGTCATATAACCCGATAATACAGTCACCATTATCATTTCCCAAGGTGGCACCGACCATATACTCTCCAGCTTTGGGAAGGTCTTCGGCGTGCTTTATTGAACCTCGCGGCGTTGGAATACGAACAAATCCCAAAGCGTCCAACAGGCGTACCACTGCTCCCTCAAGCTCAGCCTTCTCATCACCTCTGCGCTTTGTTTGCACCCGCTGACAAGTAGCAACCACCGCTGAAGAAATTTTAGCAATGTTTAGCTCTGCGTCTGTCGGAGGAGCATCATTTGACAACCATGGGAACCGCTTAGGATCTATCGTCTGGCGAAGCAACGCTACCAGCTCATCCGCAAAATCCTGGTCATTACGGATGGCCGTACCGGTAACGCTTCTACACATTACCGTATCTAAATCATCTTTAGAAATCGGAGGCGCCATCAGGTAACGAAGCGCGGTGTTGAAAGCCGGGTTTTTTATGATCGTCGCAAGTTCAATTCGATCAGTTGGCGATGCTAAAATTTTTGGTAATTTATCGATAACGTAGTCAGCTGCAGCTTGCGCGCTTGTGTACTCAGCCAGATAATCACCCACTGGTTCACTCATACGCCTCAGACGAAACAGCCGAGTAGACTCGTTACAATCATTCCGGACTTCATCACTTGTGAAAACTTTGCCTCTGTTCACTCCAACCTCGATATCATCTATTCGAAACCCTCCCTAAGCAGATCTACGCTAGGAATACGTAACCGCGCCACTTCTGATGGCTCAAACTTCGTCAGCCCTCCCGCATACACCCTTCCCAAATCTTGACTCACGTTAGAATTCAGCCAAGTGACCAATTTCTCGACCGACTGTTCTGGCAAGGCAACCTTAGCGTACAAGCCATGGGCGACGTTAATGATACCAGCGCCTGCGGCATTTACTGCAAACACCGGTGGACGGCGCCCCATATAGGTGACTACGATCTGAGGCGCAGGTTTGGACATATTAACACGCCACCAAGGCGAGCGATGCTGTGCAATCCATCCCTTGTCAGCGTCTTGGGATCGCGCCCACCTCAGGAACTCTTGTACTGCCAAGTACTCTTCGCGCGGAAGGTCATCCAATACCGCCGGCAACGCGATTACGCGCCGCAGAGCGTGAACATCAGCGATGCGTCCGCCCGAGTGAATAATGTCAGCGGCATCGGTGATCGCCGGAATCAAATATTCCGCAGGTATACCAAACCTGTTGTCTTTTGCCACCCAAACGCTATTTTTCCCAGTCACTTGCCCACGACTGACTTTAAAAAGCTCGCCTAAGTCGACGAATGCTTCATTCCTAACAACGTCCTGATTTCTGAGCAGGATAGACCAAGTACGTTGAGCTTGCGCCGCTTTCTTGTCAGCAAAGTGTCCGCCCGTAAGGTCCAGTAACTGTTCAAGATTGTCAATAGTTCTGAACTCGATGTTCTCCTCCGTAGTACCGGGTTCGAAACATGTAATGCAAGCGGATACCATAGCGTCCCCAAAAACTGGAACTTCAGGGGCTACAACGAAGATCGCCCTACCACCCAGTCCATTTGTCAACATGTCACGCATCGACTGGCCATAGTTGACGTCAAGCCACTCGGCCGCGGTGATGAAGCATCCTAAGTCCCCGGGTCGGGCAAGGTCTAACGTTTTGACAAAAAAGTGTAGGTGGAGTCCGGCTAGCTTACTAGCCGCATGGCCGAGAGCCTTTAGACTGTCGCTGTACCATTCCTTCCATGAAGGCAAGATGTCGTGGTGACGGACGTAGGGTGGATTCCCGATAAACAGAGTCCGACCCGTAATCGGTTCAAGCTCGAGCGTTCGGTAATCACCGATGAAAATTGCAAGCCGCTCGGCTAAGCCGAGCGCTGTGGCATTGGCTCGGAGGAGCAAAGCTACGAGCGGGTCCATTTCAGACGCAATACCTATTGCTCGCGGGTTTTGGCGCAATCCGTGTAACACATAACGTCCGGTTCCTGCCCCAGGGTCGACAATTCGTGCGATTTCCCCTTGCGCTTCAGCCCAAGTAAACATACCAAGCACTGCCTCGACAGGAGTGAACGTCTGTCCTGTGCTACGGCGTTGCTGCGGCGACCGAATGACGCAATAGGCAGCGCCCAGGGGGTCCGTGCCGTCAACAATCGCGGCGCGAACAACCTCAACGAGCTCGTCGCTCACCGCCGTAGAGTGTAGATTAGCAATCGCTTCCTCAGCTTCCGACAATGCTTCCCGATTGACAAGCCTCGTCGCTACGGAGATCAAAGTCGGTAGGTCAAGAAGGGCATTAACCGTTGTGATGCCGCGTGCACTGGGTCTGGGTTTCATAGTTATTTGTCAAATTCTTTCACGCTTCAAAGGCTTCCGTTGTCGTGTGGCCCGCCGCGTTATCGACCACCTCAATAGCAGTGCGTCCCGTCATCTTTTTTCATCCTTACGCAGGTCACACTGCCTCTTCAAGATGTACTGTGCAGCTATCAAAACTAGCGCCCCCTTCAGACAACCCTACGAGCACTATTTTTCTATGCGCAAAAGGTCCAAAGAAGCACTGCCTCCTTAGCAGCGGCTCCACAATTTCCGCACATGATTGACATTCTGCACGGCAGTGATCGGCGAGGACTCCGCGGTGTACGTCCAATCAATCTACACAAATACGAAGTAGGCAAGATCAGACTACTGTATAAACGTACAGATATCAAGATGAAAGTGACTCTTGGCGCGAACCCGCTCTCAGGATCAGATCACCAAGCAAACGCAAGCGTGGAATAATGCTGGGTAATTATTCTCGGGCTGGCTAGAAGAAACTGGTAGGCCTCCCCGGAGTCGAACCGGGCACCAACGGATTATGAGTCCGCTGCTCTAACCAGGCATGAGCTAGAGGCCCTGAGGTAGTGCGGAGGTCGTGCGGTGATACGCTGCACGAGTTCGTTGCCAGACCTGCTACAACGAACTCGGCAGCTTAGAGCCTGGGGCCGCTCCAGTCAAGCCCAACCGGCGCCTGACTGGCCTTCAAAGAGATCAGTTCCCTTCCAGGAAGCTCTTCAGCTTGTCTGAACGGGACGGGTGGCGCAGCTTGCGCAGCGCTTTCGCTTCGATCTGGCGGATGCGCTCGCGGGTGACGTCGAACTGCTTGCCCACTTCTTCCAGCGTGTGGTCGGTGGACATCTCGATGCCGAAGCGCATGCGCAGCACCTTGGCTTCGCGTGGCGTCAGCGAGTCCAGCACGTCTTTCACTACTCCGCGCATCGAGGCGTGCAGCGCGGCGTCCGATGGGGCCAGTGTATTGTTGTCCTCGATGAAGTCGCCCAGGTGGGAATCGTCGTCGTCGCCGATCGGGGTTTCCATCGAGATCGGCTCCTTGGCGATCTTCATGATCTTGCGGATCTTGTCCTCTGGCATCTCCATCTTGATCGCCAGGGTGGCTGGATCGGGCTCGGCGCCTGTTTCCTGCAGGATCTGGCGGCTGATCCGGTTCATCTTGTTGATCGTCTCGATCATGTGGACCGGGATACGGATCGTGCGGGCCTGGTCGGCGATCGAGCGCGTGATGGCCTGGCGGATCCACCACGTGGCGTACGTGGAGAACTTGTAGCCGCGGCGGTACTCGAACTTGTCCACGGCCTTCATCAGGCCGATATTTCCCTCCTGGATCAGGTCCAGGAACTGCAGGCCGCGGTTCGTGTATTTCTTGGCGATCGAGATCACGAGACGCAAGTTGGCTTCCGTCATTTCGCGCTTGGCCTTGCGCGCCTTCATCTCGCCAGCCGCCATCTGGCGGTTGATGTTGCGCAGGTCCGGCAGCGGCAGCACGACCCGCGCCTGCAGGTCGATCAGGCGCTGCTGCAGCTCCTTGATCGTCGGGATGTTGCGGCCCAGGATCGCGCTGTAGGCGTGGTTGGCGGCCACTTCGCCGTCCACCCACTCCAGGTTCGTTTCGTTGCCCGGGAAGACCTTGATGAAGTGGGCGCGCGGCATGCCGCACTTGTTCACCGCCACGTCCAGGATCTGCTTCTCGATGTGGCGCACCTCATCGACCTGGCCGCGCAGCGTGTCGCACAGCTTTTCGACGACTTTTGCCGTGAAGCGGATGCCCAGCAGCTCGTTCGAGATGGCTTCCTGCGCGCGGATGTACGATTTCGAGTTGTAGCCTTCCTTCTCGTAGGCCTTGCGCATCCGGTCGAACTGGTTGGCGATCTCGTCGAATTTGGCCAGCGCGGCGTTCTTCATCGCTTCCAGCTGCTCGGCCGAGTAACCGGCCGCCGCACCGGCGGGGCTGGCTTCTTCCTCTTCCGCTTCTTCCTCTTCTTCCTCGTCCTCGTCGTCCTCGTCGTCTTCCGTGGCCGGTGGCGCGGCCGCGGCCGGCTGGTCTTCGTTTTCGTCGACGAGGCCGTCCACGATCTCGTCGATCTTGGTCTCGTCGTTACGGATGCGGTCGGACGTGGCGATGATCTCGGCGATCGTCACCGGGCAGGCGGAAATCGCCTGGATCATGTCCTTCAGGCCATCTTCGATGCGCTTTGCGATCTCGATTTCGCCTTCGCGCGTCAGCAGCTCGACCGACCCCATCTCGCGCATGTACATGCGCACGGGGTCCGTGGTGCGGCCGAAGTCGGAGTCGACGGTGGACAGCGCGGCCTCGGCGGCGGCTTCCGCCTCGTCGTCGCTGGTGACGGTGGCGACATTGTCCGACAGCAGCAGCGTCTCGGCATCCGGGGCGTGCTCGTAGACGGCGATACCCATGTCGTTGAACGTGCCGATGATGCCTTCGATCGCTTCCGGATCGACGATATTGTCGGGCAGATGGTCGTTGATCTCGGCATACGTGAGGAAGCCGCGTTCCTTGCCGAACTTGATCAGCGTCTTCAGTTTCTGGCGGCGGCGCTCCAGCTCTTCTTCCGTCGCTTCCGTGTCCGACGAGAACGCGTCCTTCAGCAGCGCCTTTTCCTTGGCCTTGCGGTCCTTGGCCTTGGCCTTGTCGACGGCCTTCAGCTCGGCGCGCTCGACCGCGTTGAGCGCGGCGACCTCGTCGTTCTCTGGCTGGAATTCCTTTGGCTTGCGACCGCGCCGTCCCGGTACCTTGACGGACGGGAGCACGTAGCCGGACGTGTCGATGGCCGCCAATGCGGCCGCGTCCGTCGTCTGGCTCACCACGGGTGGCGTGCTGGTTTCGGACTTGTCGGCCGTCTTGGCTGCTCGGGCGGTCACTTTGCTGGGCTTTGCAGCCGCTTGGGTTTCAGGTTTCTTTGCTGGCACAGGCGCTTTCGATGTCACAACGACTTGCTTACGGATTAGGACGATGCCGCCATCCCGCGGACCGTCGAATCCCTGCGCTTGCCAATCCGGCCATTCGCCACCCCTACCGATACAGCGGCGTTCCCGGCCAGACCTCCTTCGCAGGGGTCCTTCCACGGGCTTGCTATGCTACGGCACTGCTACTTCTGCTGCTCCTTGCAGACTCCCGGCGACAGACCTGAACCCGCCGACGGACCGGCAGCCGAACGTACCTTTTGTACTTCGGCCAACTGTGGCGGAAATTCTACTGTATGACAGCGCGCGGGGGCTAGAGTGGACGATGCGGACGCGGCATTGAAACTGTTTGCCGGTTGCATACCGATTGGGGGCGACAAGTAACTCGCGCCGTTTCGTCGTCGTCCTGCTTCCCACCGCCGGCGCTGCCACAGCGCCCCGTTCGAGAGCCTAACTCACTGAAAACAAACACAAATTCTGAACTGCGAACCTTGCCAAAGTAATCAAATACTTAGCGTTTTATTATAGCACGTCACTTTTCGATTACCAGAACGGGCCCGGTCGGGCAATCGGCCGGGTCAGCGATAACTTTTATCCGCTTCCTGCTCGCGCAGCAGCTGGTCTTCCATGGCCTTTAATTCGCGATAGCCCGTCGTCAGCACGTCCGTTGGCTCTTTCGCAAGGATTGCCTCGTTGATCGCGGCCATCAGGATATTAATCTGGCTCCTGACCTGTTCCAGTTTCAATTGCCGGATCGTCGCCGCCAGCCACAGCCGCTCAGTATCGATATCCGGCTCCGGCGCGGCGGCGATTTCGCCGACGATCGCGTCGTATTCCGTGCCCTGCTCCTTCAATTGCTGGGCCAGCGCGGCAAACGTGCCGTTCGGGCCCAGCGACTGCGCCAGCTGCACCAGGTGCAGCAGGTGGTCGTATTGGTCGGGGCCGAACTGCTGGCACGCTTCCAACGCTTCCTCGTCCATGTTCAGCGCCAGCGACGGGTGCGTCACCAGCGCGCGGATCATCTTGCGCTCCAGCCCCATCGGCTCCGGTCGCTTGCTGCGGGGCGGCGCCTTGCGGTTCGCCGCCACCGGTTTGCTCAGCTCGAACAGCTGCTCGATCTCGCCGGTGGTGCTCTGCGTCATCGACGCCAGCCCGTGCACGATCTGCAGCCGCAGCGCCGACGGCGTCATCGCCTGCAGCATCGGCTTGGCGTCGAACTGCGCGCGGGCGCGCCCTTCCGGCTCGCTCAGGTCATGCTCGCCCGCCGCCTCGCGCAGCAGGAACTGCGACAGCGGCATCGCCTCGACGATCTGCTGCTCGAAGCCTTCCGCCCCATGCTCCCGGATATAGCTGTCCGGGTCGTGCTCGGACGGCAGGAACAGGAACTTGATCGTCTTGTCGTCCGACACGTGCGGCAGGCAGGCTTCCAGCGCGCGGCGCGCGGCACGACGGCCGGCCTTGTCGCCGTCGAAACTGAAGATCACCGTGTCGGTTTGACGCAACAGTTTCTGCACGTGGATCGTCGTGCATGCCGTGCCCAGCGTGGCCACCGCATGCGGGAAGCCCATCTGTGCCAGCGCCACCACGTCCATATACCCTTCCGTCACCAGCACGTAGCCCGCGTCGCGGATCGCCTGGCGTGCCTCGAACAGGCCATACAGCTCGGAACCCTTTGAAAATAAAGGCGTCTCCGGGGAATTCAAGTACTTTGGTTCGCCCTGCTCCATGATGCGGCCGCCAAAGGCGATGACCTGGCCCTTGACGTTGCGGATCGGGAACATGATGCGCTCGCGGAAGCGGTCGTAGCGCTTGATGTGACGGCCTTCCTCGTCCACCTTGTCGATGACAAGGCCGGCTTCGACCAGCGCCACCGCATCGTAGTCGGGGAAGACGCTGCGCAGGTTGTCCCAGCCTTCGGGCGCGTAGCCCAGCGCGAAGCGCGCCGCCACCTCGCCCGTCAGGCCGCGCCCCTTCAAATAGGCGATGGCGTTAGGCGCCTGGCGCAACTGGTTCTTGTAATACTCGGCCGCCAGCTTCATCGCCTCCGATAGCGCCATGCTCTGCGCCTGCATCTGGGCGCGCTGGGCCGGCGGGATCTTGTCGTCCTCTTCCGGCACGACCATGCCCACGCCCTGCGCCAGGTCCTTGACCGCGTCGACGAAGCCCATGCCCGAATATTCCATCAGGAAGCCGATCGACGTGCCGTGCGCGCTGCAGCCAAAGCAGTGATAGAACTGCTTGGTCGGGCTGACGGTAAAGCTGGGCGACTTCTCGTTGTGGAACGGGCACAGGCCCTGGTAGTTGGCGCCGGCCTTTTTCAGCTGCACGTAGCGGCCCACCACGTCGACGATGTCGACACGGTTGAGCAGATCGGAAATGAATGACTCTGGAATTCGCACGGGTGGTGTCGCAGTGGTTACAACTCAGGTCGGCCGTGGCGCGCGGTGGCACCACGGCAGGGCCGGACAATTATGCCGGCACCAGCGCTTTCTTGACGAGACCGGACACGACGGTCATGTCGGCACGGCCGGCCAGCTTCGGCTTCAGGATGGCCATGACCTTGCCCATGTCCTGCGGGCCGGCGGCACCGGATTCGGCGACGGCGGCTTTGACTTCAGCGGCGATTTCGTCATCCGACAGGCCGGCCGGCATGTAGGCCGTCAGCACGGCCAGCTCGGCCTTCTCGATATCGGCCAGGTCGGCGCGGCCGCCCGCTTCGAACTGGGTGATCGAATCCTTGCGCTGCTTGATCATCTTCTCGACGATGGCGACGGTCTGGTCGTCGTTCACCTCGATCTGCTCGTCCACTTCCTTGCGCTTGATCTCGGCCAGCAGCAGGCGGATCGTGGCCAGCTTGCCGGTTTCTTTTGCGCGCATGGCGGCTTTCATGTCTTCGGAAATCTGGGCTTTCAGGCTCATGGCAACCTCGGGAAAATAGTTAAGGACAAAACGAAAAACCCGCTGCGGCCGGGCCGGAGCGGGTGAGCGCGAACGCCAGACGAGCCAGGAGGCGAAGTGCGCCGTCGGCAGGCCCGTTGCGAAAGCGGGAATTAGTACAGCTTCTTCGGCAGTTGCTGGCTGCGGATGCGCTTGTAGTGGCGCTTCACGGCAGCGGCCAGCTTGCGCTTGCGCTCTGCGGTTGGCTTCTCGTAGAACTCGCGCGCACGCAGTTCGGTCAGCAGACCGGTTTTTTCGATGGTGCGCTTGAAGCGGCGCATGGCGACTTCGAACGGCTCGTTTTCTTTAAGGCGAATAGTGGTCATGTAAAAATTCAAACCGTTAGAGGGTTTTTAGGAAGACAGCGATATTAGCAGCATTTGTCCAGATATACAATAGGCGCGATTGCCACACTGGCCCGGCAGGCGGGTTCTGCGGAAATCGCATCTGAACGGGCTGGCCTGCCCCGCTAACTCCTGCCCCGCTAACATCAAGAACCGCCGCGACTGCCTGGGAAACAATCGCTGCGGGACCGGAATGATATCAGATTGCCAGCCCGGCCGCCATCCCGGAAGCCCAGGCCCACTGGAAGTTGTAGCCGCCCAGCCACCCCGTCACGTCGACAGTCTCGCCAATAAAGTACAAGCCCGGCACCTTGTTCGCCATCATCGTCTGCTGCGAGAGTTCCTTCGTGTCGACGCCGCCGCGCGTCACTTCGGCCTTGCGGTAGCCTTCGGAGCCGTTCGGCGTGATCGTCCATGCGTTCAGGGCTTGCCCCAGCTTGCGCAGCTGCGCATCCGGCAGGTCGGCCAGGCGGGCGTCGTGCGCGAAGCCGTGCGCCGTCAGCAGGCCTTCCGCCAGGCGCGCCGGCAGCCACTGGGCGATGACGTTGCCCAGCTGCTTCTTCTGCGTGCCCTTGCCTTCGATCAGCGCCTGGGCGACGTCCATCTCCGGCAGCAGGTCGATCGTGATCGGCTCGCCCGGTTGCCAGAAGCTGGAGATCTGCAGGATGGCAGGGCCCGACAGGCCGCGGTGCGTAAACAGCAGGTCTTCACGGAAGCGCGCGCCCGTGGCCTTGCGGCCTTTCAGGGTACCCGTCGTCACGTCCACTTCCAGCGAGATGCCGGCCAGCGGGACGAAGGGCTGCCATTGGGCTTCGTCGAACGTCAGCGGCACCAGGGCCGGACGGGGTTCGACCATCTGCAGGCCGAACTGCTTGGCGATGCGGTAGCCGAAGTCGGTCGCGCCGATCTTCGGGATCGACAGGCCGCCCGTGGCGATGACGACGTTGGCCGCTTCGATGTCGCCGCTGTCGGTGTGCAGCAGGAAGCCGGTGTCGGTCTGGTCCAGCGTCTCGACCTTGGCAGGCATGCGCCAGTGGACGTCGCCGGCGGCGCACTCGGCCTTCAACATCTCGATGATCTGCTCGGCGGAGTCGTCGCAGAACAGCTGGCCCCGGTGCTTCTCGTGGTAGGCGATACGGTATTTCCTGACGAGGGTGAGGAAATCCTGCGGCGTGTAGCGCGACAGGGCGCTCTTGGCAAAGTGCGGATTTTCGGACAGGAAGTTGGCCGGCCCCGCATTGATATTGGTGAAGTTGCAGCGGCCGCCGCCGGAGATGCGGATCTTCTCGGCGAGTTTCGAGGCGTGATCGATCAGCACGACCTTCCTGCCGCGCTGGCCCGCCGCCGCCGCGCACATCATGCCGGCCGCGCCCGCGCCAATCACTGCCACATCAAACTGTTTCGCCATCGTCCGCCCCGGTCAAACCCGCCATTTTACGCGAGACGGCCCCGTCTGGCTGCGGCTTTTTGCGGACGCGGCGGTACGACATGCGGTATGCTGCCTTGTTTTCTGAACAACAACCAACAGGAGCCACCATGCTTACTCGTCTGTCCTTCACGCTGGCCGCACTGGGCTTGTCCGCCGTCGCCCACGCCCAGATCACCGTGCCGATCCATTCCGTCGCCAGCAAGGACGGCGACCGCTCGCTGGGCAGCGTGACGATCACCGAAACCCCGGGCGGCCTGCAGTTCACGCCCGCGCTGCAAGGCCTGCCGCCAGGCCAGCGCGGCTTCCACGTCCACATGAACGGCAACTGCGGCGAAGGTCCCGTCAACGGCAAAGTGGCCCCGGCCGGTGCCGCGGGCGGCCACCTGGACCCGCACGGCAGCAACGCCCACAAGGGCCCCGGCAACGGCGGCCACCTGGGCGACCTGCCCGCGCTGGAAGTGGACAGCAGCGGCTCGGCGCTGAAGCCCGTCGTCGCGCCCCAGCTGAAAACGCTGGCCGACGTCAAGGGTCGCGCACTGATGATCCACGCCGGCGGCGACAACTACGCCGACGCGCCAGCCCCGCTGGGCGGTGGCGGCGGCCGCATCGCCTGCGGCGTCATTGCCGACGTCGCAACAAAGTAAGCGTCCGCTACGGCTGAGCCCGTGTCCCACCGCGGGGTCAGACCCCTTTGTGGGACACGGGCTGGGCTGTTGTTTGCGACGGCGTGCCGTACGGCCGCGTTCGTGTCCCGTTTTGGTGACTGACCCCGTGGTGGCACACGGGCTGGGCCGTGGGGTTGCGGCTGGTGGGGTGCTTAGCCTGGATAGCGCTGGCGCAGCGCGCGGGCCGTGTCGATGACGTGGCCCACCTGCTGGGCGATCGGATCGGGGATGGGGATCGTGCCGTCCAGCACCGAGCGGATCCAGGCGGCTGTCGCGGCGGCGCTCTTGTCTTCCGGCAGCGCGGGCAGGTGCTCGGCGATCATTTGCCGTTCCACCAGCACCGTGCGTTCGCCCGCGTGGAACCAGTCGATCTTCTGCGCCTTGGTGGCGTTGGCCACCGTCTCCCCTTCCGTGCCGCGCATCAGGAACGCGTCGCCGCGCTCGTGCGGGGCCGCCGTCGTGAAATATTCCCCCAGCGTTTCCAGGTACTCCGGGTGTGTGTACGACACCAGCCGCAGCGCCGGGCCGGCGAACGGCTGCATGATCTTCACCAGCGTGTGCGTGGAATTGCGCACGCCCAGCACGCGCCGCAGCGACAGCATGTGGGCCAATTCCGGCGCCAGGGCGTCGATCGTGATGAAGCTGACGTGACCGTCGGCCAGCGCCGCCTCGGCCGCTTGCGGCGACGGCGCGGCGTGGATGCCCAGTTCGGCGAAGACTTCGGCGGTGGTGATGCGGCCCGGATCATCCGGCACGCCGTGCACCAGCACGGGCACGCCGGCGCGTGCCAGCAGCAGGGACAGCAGCGCCGTCAGGTTGGCCATCTTGCGGGCGCCGTTGTAGCTGGGGATGACGACCGGGACGAACTCGCCGGCCGGCCCGTGCAGCGGCGGGAACGATGCTTCGGCGGCATCGAGGAAGCCGGCCAGTTCGTCGACCGACTCGCCCTTGATGCGCATCGCCAGCAGGATGGCGCCCAGCTCGAGGTCCGACACGCGGCCTTCCAGCATGGCCCGGTACAGGTTGAAGGCATCCTCGCGGCTCATGCTGCGGGCGCCCTTCTGGCCCCGCCCGATCTCCTTGATGAACAGCGCGGCGGGGAATGGTGTGACGGTGGATTCGATGGTCATGTCAAACAGCTTACATTATTTCGGCTACACTATTCGATCCCCTGAAGAAAACACACGCTAGAAGCAGACACAACCATGATTGCACCCGATCTCGAAAATATTAACGTCACCTCGTTCGCGACCATGCCGACCCCGGCCGCCCTGCACGCGAAGCTGCCGCTGACCCAAGCCGCTTCGGACACCGTGACGAAGGGCCGCGAAGACCTGCGCAACATCCTCGATCGCAAGGACAAGCGCCTGTTCGTCGTCGTCGGCCCCTGCTCGATCCACGATCCCGTCGCCGGCCTGGACTATGCGCGCCGCCTGAAGCTGCTGCAGGAAGAGGTCAAGGACACGATGCTGCTGGTGATGCGGGTGTATTTCGAGAAGCCGCGCACGACGACGGGCTGGAAGGGCTATATCAACGATCCGTTCATGGACGACTCATTCCGCGTCGACGTCGGCATGGAAAAGGCGCGCCAGTTCCTGCTGGACGTGTGCGAGCTGGGCCTGCCGACGGCGACCGAGGCGCTGGACCCGATCTCGCCGCAGTACCTGGGCGACCTGATCGCCTGGACCGCGATTGGCGCGCGCACGACGGAATCGCAGACGCACCGCGAGATGTCGTCCGGCCTGTCCACGCCGGTGGGCTTCAAGAATGGCACCGACGGCGACATCAGCATCGCCATCAACGCCATCCTGTCCGCGGCCAACCCGCACGCGTTCCTGGGCATCAACGGCGAAGGCAACGTCTCCGTCGTGCGCACGCGCGGCAACGCCTATGGCCACGTGGTGCTGCGCGGCGGCGACGGCCGCCCCAACTACGATTCCGTCTCCGTCACGATCGCCGAGCAGGCGCTGGCCAAGGCCAAGCTGCCGGCCAATATCGTGGTGGACTGCTCGCACGCGAACAGCTACAAGAAGCCGGAACTGCAGCCGCTCGTAATGACGGACGTGATCAACCAGATCGTCCACGGCAACAAGTCGCTGGTGGGCGTGATGATCGAGTCGAACATCGAGGCGGGCAACCAGAAGATCCCGGCCGACCTGGCCGAGCTGAAGTACGGCTGCTCCGTCACCGATGCCTGCATCGACTGGGACACGACGGCGCAGATGCTGCGCGCGGCCCACGCCGAACTGCGCGGCCGCCCATAAAAACCCGGGACAGACCCCTGTTCTCAAGAAATTTCCTCAGAACCAGGGTCTGTCCCGGGTTTTGCCCGCCAGCGCCGCCTCGGCGCGGCTGGCCGGGGCGTTCAGCTCCGCGAAATCCAGGTAGACCCGGCCCGCCTCCACCTTGACGCGGTAGTGCCGCGGTGCTTCCTCCGGCAGGCCCGGGCTGTCCAGCAGCGCGACGATGGCGTCGTCTGCCGTCCTGGATAGCGCCACGCCCGGCAGCTCCTGCCACGCCAGGCCGCGCGGCACCACGTAGGCGCCCGTGGCCGGGATGTCCCTGATCCTGCATACCTGCTTCCAGTGCTCCTGCATCGCTTCTCCTTTGGCGGGCTGCGCCGCCCACCACAAGGTTTAGCAAGAGCGATGCCACTCGCCGGCCGCCAGAATGCGGCGGCGCTGCACCGCTGCGGTGCGGCGGCGCCCCGCGACGGCCCGCCGGCTTTCCATTACAATGGCGGATTGCCCATTTACTTTGCAGCGTCCCCATGATCGTTCTCGGCGTCGAATCCTCCTGTGACGAAACCGGCCTGGCCCTGTATGACACAGCGCGCGGCCTGCTCTCCCATGCCCTGTATTCGCAGGTGGCGATGCACGAGGAGTACGGCGGCGTGGTGCCGGAGCTGGCGTCGCGCGACCATATCCGTCGTGCCATCCCGCTGCTGGAACAGACGTTGAAGGGGGCCGGCATCGCGCCGCAGGCCATCGATGCCATCGCCTACACGCAAGGCCCCGGCCTGGCAGGCGCCCTGCTGGTGGGGTCGTCGATCGCGTGCAGCCTGGGCCTGGCGCTGGACAAGCCCGTGCTGGGCGTGCACCACCTGGAAGGCCACCTGCTGTCGCCGCTGCTGGCCTCCGACCCGCCCGAGTTTCCGTTCGTTGCCCTGCTGGTCTCGGGCGGCCACACGCAGCTGATGCGGGTGGACGGCGTCGGCCAGTACGAGCTGCTGGGCGAGACGCTGGACGACGCGGCCGGCGAGGCCTTCGACAAGTCGGCCAAGCTGCTGGGCCTCGGCTACCCGGGCGGCCCGGCCATCTCGCGCCTGGCCGAATTCGGCGACCCGCTGGCCTACAAGCTGCCGCGCCCCATGCTGCACTCGAAAGACCTGAACTTCAGCTTTTCCGGCCTGAAGACGGCCGTGCTGACAGTGGTGAAGAACAGCGCCGCAGCGAATGTATGCGAGCAGGACAAGGCCAACATCGCGCGCGGCTTCGTCGATGCCATCGTGGACGTGCTGACGGCGAAATGCGTGGCCGCGCTGAAGCAGACGGGCCTGAAACGCCTCGTGATCGCCGGCGGCGTGGGCGCGAACAGCCAGCTGCGCGCCGCGCTGAACGCGGCGGCCGCGAAAAAACGTTTCCGCGTGTACTACCCGGAACTGGAATTTTGCACCGACAACGGCGCCATGATCGCCTTCGCGGGCGCCATGCGCCTGTCGATCAATCCCCAGGCGGCACGGCGCGAGTACGGCTTCAATGTGCGGCCCCGCTGGCCGCTGGACGAGCTGAAAGTCGTCTGAAACGCCCGGCGGGCGTCAATGGGCGATTGAATTAACTACCCAGCAACATAGCTGCCAGGCCCACCAGGGCCAACAGGCCTCCAGCGGCCACGGCACCCGTGCGCACGGGCTTCTTCTTCAGGTCGACACCACGCGCCGCCATGCGCTCGCTGCGCAACGGCTTGGCCGGGCTCGGGGCGTGGGATTTATTGTGGTCGTCAACGGATTCATTCATGCCGGTCTCCTCGATTTGTCTATACAGACAAATGTACCAGCAATTTGCATGCCATTGCCACCCAATTGGTAAATTTCCGTTACCGTCAGGCTACAGTCCAGTCCAGCGCGGGGTCGCCGCGCAATCGTGCGGCCAGCAGGTCGATCAGCGCCCGCACCCGTGCCGTGCCATGCCGCCCCTCCCGGTGCACGATGTTGACGGGCACCGGCGGCAACTCGAATTGTTCCAGCAGGGGCACCAGCGCGCCGGAGGCCAGCAGCGGCGCCACCTGGTAAGACAGCAGCCGCGCGATCCCCAGCCCGTGGCGCACCGCTTCGATGGCGCTGTCGTTGCTCGTGACCGTCAGGCGCGGGCGCATGCGGTACCCGCGCACCGCGCCGCCTTCCCGGAAGCGCCATTCCGGCTGGGTACTGGCGCCCGTGCTGGCGACGATCGTATGGCCCGCCAGGTCGGCCGGTATGCGCGGCTCGCCCTGCGTGGCAAGGTAGCCGGGCGCCGCGCAGATCATGCGCCGCACCTGACCCACGCGCAAGGCGCGCAGCCCCGAATCGGGCAGCTCGCCGATGCGCACCGCCACGTCAAAACCCTCTTCCAGCAGGTTGGTGACGCGGTCGACGAACACAGCGGACACCTCCGTCCCGGGATACCGTTGCAGGTAATCGACGATGCCGGGCATGACGTACATGCGCCCGAACAGCACGGGCGCCGTGATCGCCAGCAGACCGCGCGGCGCGGCATTCAGGCCGGCCGCCGCTTCGTCGGCTTCGTCCAGCTCGGCCAGCAGGCGCCGGCAGTCGTCCAGGTAGCGCTGGCCCGCCTCCGTCACGCGCACGTGGCGCGTGCTGCGTTCGAGCAGGCGCACGCTCAGGCGCTCCTCCAGCGCCGCCACGGCGCGCGTGACGGCGGCCGGGGACAAGCCCAGGCGCCGTGCGCCCGCGGCAAAGCCCTGCTCCTCGGCGACGGCGACGAACACCGTCATCAGGTGCAGCCGGTCCACTACTCGACCAGCGCCGGCAGCGCCTTGCCGCACTGCTTGCAGTAGCGTGCCGTGGCTTCGTGGCCCCGCGTCATGCAGCGGGTGCAGGAGCGCCCGGCCAGCAGGCGCACGCCGCGCTGGTGCGTGATCTCGGAGCTGATGATGCCGGTCGGGACGGCCAGGATGCCCCAGCCCAGCAGCATCATGAACGACGCGATGGCGCGGCCGATGTCCGTCTTCGGCACCAGGTCGCCGAAGCCGACGGTCGTCACGGTCGAAATGGCCCAGTAGACGCCGACGGGAATGCTGGTATAGCCGTGCGCCGGGCCTTCCACCACGTACATCACGGTCCCCAGCAGGAACACGATCAGGAACACCGTGGACAGGAACACGAGGATCTTGCGGCGGCTGGCCAGCAGCGCGTCGCCCAGCATGCTGTATTCCTGGATGTAGAGCGTCAGCTTGAGGATGCGGAAGATGCGCAGCAGGCGCAGGATGCGCACGTCCAGCAGCACGTGCGCGCCCGGCACGAACAGCGAGATATAACTGGGCAGGATCGACAGCAGGTCGATCACGCCGAAGAAGCTGCGCGCGTACAGCAGCGGGCGGCGCACGCAGACGATGCGGGCGATGTATTCGAACGAGAACAGGATCGTGAAGCACCATTCGGCGGCCACCAGCCAGTCGGCGTGGTTGCGCGCAATCGACTCGATCGACGACAGCACGGCCGCCAGCACCGACAGCAGGATGGCGGCGATCAGCGCCAGGTCGAAGGCGCGGCCCTTGCGCGTCTCCGATTCGAAGATGACCTCGTACATCCGCGCGCGCCAGCCGCCGTCGGGCTTGCCCAGGCGCTGCTGCGGGTCGGTGGTGCGCACGGGCGGCGTGGGGTCGGGCCCGCGATCGGGCGGCCCGCGGTCGGGTTGCATCTCGGTAGACATGCCGGTCATCTTAGCGCAGCCCCCAGCAGGTCGGCGCGCGGGTATCCCCAGCGCGGCACGTCGCCGCAGGGTGTCCGGCCCGCCGGCTCGAGCGGCAACGCGGTGAAATTACCGCGCGGCGTGGCCGCGTAGCGCAGGTCGCTGGCCTCGTCCCTGGTTACCGCCGGCATGCGCGCATAGCGCAGCCAGGCATTGACGTGGCAGTCGCTGCGCGCCAGGGTGCGCAGCAGCGCCAGGTCGCCCTGCCACGGCGGTGCCAGCGCGATACCGGGCGCCGCCGGATCGGCGGCGGCTGGATCGGCAAACCCGCCCGGGCAGCTGGCGACCGGCATCCACGCGGGCGCAAGGCTCAGCGATCCCCGCCGCAGCCGGTACTGCCCGGCCGCTTCGTTCGATTCGATCGACACGAACGCCCAGCACAGGGGCTGGGCCGGATAGGCCGTCATCGCCACGTCCAGCACGCGCGCGGCCGGATCGATCGCCTGCAGCGCGGCCGTGATGCGCTGGCGCCCCAGCGCCGAGGTGGCGCCCTGCACGGCAATGAAGCCGATGGCGATCGCCGCGGCCAGCGCCAGCGCGCAACGGCTGTGCCGGCGCGTGACGCGCAGGGCCGCGATGGCGCCGCCGATGACCAGCAGCGCCGCCAGCGAACGCCAGTCCAGGTAGCCGCGCCAGGTGGCCCCCAGCACGAACACGACGAGGCCCGTCAGCGCGGCCGCACGCAGCAGGCGGTGCGGGATCGCCAGCGCCAGCGGCACGCCGAACGCGATCCAGAACACGGGCTCCACGATGAACACCATGTCGCCGTAGAACCAGCGCGGATCGAACGGGTAGAACGGGTGGATGCCGTACGAGTTCAGGAAATCCATCGACAGGTGCAGGCAGAAGCCCAGCACGATCGCCAGGCCCAGGCCCAGGCGGGCCGGCCCGCTGGTGCGCAGCAGCCGGCGCGCGTTGGGCCACAAGGCCCACAGCAACGCCAGCAGCAGCAATGCCTGCGGCAGCGCGTACAGCAGCGTATGCGTATGGCCCCGGTGGTGCAGCAGGTAGCCCAGCGGCGCCGGCAGCAGGTGCGTCAGGAACAGGTCGAGGTCGGGAAAATTGCTGGCCGCGGCGCAGGCCGTCAGCAGCAGGCGGTGGCGGGTGCGCTGGCGCGCCGCGTCGGGTTCGGCGGGCAGCGAGCGCTGTACCAGTTCGCCGACACCGAGGCCGACGAAGGAGTGGGTGATGTTGTCCATGGCGAAATGGTAACCGACCCGGAACGACACCGGGGACAGGCTCCCTTCTTCGAGTCGCCGACGCGAAGAAAGGAGCCTGTCCCCAAGGGTTCAATGACTCACTTCCACCCCATGCCAGAACGCCACCCGCCCTTTGATCGCCTTGGCGGCCTCGGACGGCGTGGCGTAATACCACGCGGCGTTCTTGTTGACCTTGCCGTCCACCTCGACGTCGTAATAGCTGGCCACGCCCTTCCACGGACACATCGTCGTGTGGGGGCTGTCCTTCAGGTATTCGCGCTTGACGCGTTCGAGCGGAAAGTAGATGTTGTGCTCGACGATCTCGATCTCGTGTTCCGGCGCCTCGGCAATGACGGCACCGTTCCAGACGGCCTTGGGCATGCTGTTCTCCTTGATTTGCGCTTCACTCGACCCGATTGCGGCCGTTTTCCTTGGCGCGGTACAGCGCCTCGTCCGCCGCGCGCAGCAGGCTGTCGGCGTCGTCGATCCCCATGTGGTCGAACGCGCCGACGCCGAAGCTGGCGGTGACGGGCACGCGGCGCGCGCCATCCATGTGCACTTGCGCTTCCACGCGGGCGCGCAGCGTTTCCGCCATCTTGAACGCACCCTCGCGCGGCGTGTTCGGCAGCAGCAGGCACAGCTCCTCGCCGCCGTAGCGCGCCGCCACGTCGATCATCCGCACGTTGTCCCGCACCAGCTTGCCGACGGCGGCCAGCACCTTGTCGCCCATCGCGTGGCCATGCTCGTCGTTGACGTGCTTGAAGTGGTCCAGGTCGATCATGACGGCGGCCAGCGGCGCGCGGAAGCGGCGCGCCCGCGCCACCTCGAACTTCAACCGGTGCAGCAGCGAGCGGCGGTTGTGCAGGCCCGTCAGCTCATCGGTCGTGGCCAGCTCCTCCAGCCGGGCCATCGACTGGCGCAGCGCCACCTCGTTGGCGCGCGCCTCGATCAGCGCGATGACCTGGCGCGCCAGGCGGGCCAGCGTGTCGCGCTGGTCCGGCGTCAGCCCGCCCGGGCGGCTGTCCAGCACGCACAGCGTACCGATAGAATGGCCCTCGCCGGTGCGCAGCGGCACGGCGCTGTAGCGGCGCACGAACGGGGCGCCCGTCGTCAGCGCCAGCGCGGCACTGCGCGGGTCGGCCAGGGTGTCGGGGATTTCCATCGGGGCGTCGCCCAGTACGGTCCACGCGCAGTAGGCCTGGCTGCGCGGCAGCGACTCCAGCTGCAGGCCGACGCAAGCGCGGGTCCAAGCGCGCTCCGCGTCCACCAGGGCGATGAATGCATACGGCACGTCGCACAGCCGGGCCGCCAGCTCGGTCAGGAACAGGAAATCGGGCCCCGCCGCATGGTCGAGCGCCGCGCTGCGGTGCAGGGCGGCGAGCCTGGCCTGCTCGTCCGCCGGCTGGGGAAAGGTGGGGAAAATCTGTTCAGCGGCGGCCATGCACTCTTTCGGTTCGATACGTGCGGGGAGTGTAGCGCAAATGGCCAGGGGCGCAAACCGCCGCCCGGGTCACCACTCAGCCGTTGTATCGGCCCCCGCCTGGTCAGCTGTCGCTGCCGGCGGCGATCTGACGCAGCGCCTGCTCGAACAGTTCCGGCGGCTGGCCGCCCGAGATCAGGTGGCGCTGGTTGATGATGACGGCCGGCACCGAGTGGATGCCATGCTGCTGCCAGAATGCCTCCACCTCGCGCACCTCGTCGGCATAGCGGTCCGACTCCAGCACGTCCTGGGCCGCGCGCAGGTCCAGGCCCGCCTTCTCGGCCGCGCGCAGCAGCGTGTCGTGCGAGCTGGGGTCTTCGCCGTTGGTGAAATACGCCTCCAGCAGCGCGTGCTTGAGTGCCTTCTGGCGGCCGCTGCCCTCGGCCCAGTGCAGCAGGCGGTGCGCGTCGAAGGTGTTGTAGATGCGGCTGCGCTTGTCCATCGCGAACGTGAAGCCCACGTCGGCGCCGCGCTGGCGGATCATCACGCGCGACTGCTCCTGCTGCTCGGGTGTGGAGCCGTATTTCTCGGCGATGTGTTCCGTGATGTCCTGGCCCTCGCGCCCCATGTTGGGGTTCAGTTCGAAGGGCTGGAAGTGGATCTCGGCCGCGATCCCGGGGCCGATGCGCTCCAGGGCCGTTTCCAGCGAGCGCAGGCCGATCGCGCACCAGGGGCAGGAAACGTCGGAAACGAAGTCGATGCGGACGGTTGCCATGGCGGCCTTTCTGTCGAGGTGCCGCCGGCGGCGGCTATCCCTGCATGATGAGGATCGCCGCCGGTTTTACAAGCGGGTTACTTCTTCTTTGCGACCGCCGCGGCTTTTTCCTTGCCCTTGCCCTTGCTGCCGATGCGGCTTTCCTTGCCGGCGATCAGGTTGCCGATGTTCTTCGCATGGCGCCAGATCAGCAGGGCGCTCATCAAGAGGACCGCGAAGAACTGCGGATCGACGCCGAACAGCAGGCCATAGTAGAACGGGGCGAACAGCGACGCGATCAGGGCCGCCAGCGACGAATAGCGGAACGCGTACGCCACCGCCAGCCACGTCACCAGCGTGGCAAGGCCCAGCCAGGGGTTCAGCGCCAGCAGCACGCCCAGCGCGGTGGCCACGCCCTTGCCGCCGACGAAGCGGAAGAACACGGGCCACAGGTGGCCGAGGAACACCGCCAGCGCGACCAGGCCGATGGTGGCGTCGTCCACGGCCAGCTCCCTGGCGAAGTGGATGGTCAGCCAGACGGCCAGCCAGCCCTTGAAGGCGTCGCCGATCAGGGTCCAGATGGCGGCGCCCTTGCTGCCGCTGCGCAGCACGTTGGTGGCGCCCGGGTTGCCGGAGCCGTAGGTGCGCGGATCGTCCAGGCCGTAAACCTTGCTCACCACGACGGCAAAAGAGATCGAGCCGATCAGGTAGGCGGCTATCGTCAACAGAAGAGTATTCATTTCCCCGAAATTCCCAGTATTGTTATGGTCGGCCGCAGCCGGCTGCCGACTATACAGCAGAGCCCATCAATCGGCCAGCGCGCAGTGCACGGGCTTGGCTTGCAGCACGTCGAGCAATACCTGCGGCCCGATGCCGACCAGGTAGCCACGCCGGCCGCCATTGATATAAATGGTTTCCAGCGCGAGGATCGTTTCCTCCACGTACACCGGCATGGCTTTCTTGGTGCCGAACGGCGAGGTGCCGCCCACCATGTAGCCCGAGTGGCGCTGCGCCACCTCCGGCTTGCACGGCTCCACCGACTTGCAGCCGATATTCCTGGCCAGGTTCTTCGTCGAGACCTTGCAGTCGCCGTGCATCAGCACGATCAACGGCCGGGCCGCTTCGTCCTGCATGACGAGCGTCTTGACGACGTGGTGCTCGTCGACGCCGAGCGCCTGCGACGAAACGGCGGTGCCGCCATGTTCCTCGTACTGGTAGGGGTGTTCGGAAAAGGCCACCTGGTGCTTGCGCAGCAGCGCGGTCGCGGGCGTTTCTGAAATGTGCTCTTTCTTTGCCATGCCGTGATACGCTAACCGTAATGAAAGGAGACTGGGCACCAGCCGCGGCCCCGGGTCTCTCATGGGAGTTTCTAATTATGCAGCAAGAAATTCGCTTTGCCACCTTCAATGTCTGCAACCTGGCGCCGCCGGGCGCGAAATTGTACGACAACCTCGCGCCCCTGAGCCCTGAAGAGTACGAAGCAAAGGCCAGCTGGATCGCCCGCCAGCTGGACGAACTGGATGCGGATGTCATCGGCTTCCAGGAGATTTTCTCGCAGGCGGCGCTGCGCGACGTGCTGGCGCGCACCCGCAAGTACCGCGAGGCGCTGCATGCCGGCTTCGATCCGGACCCGCGCGCAACGCGCCTGACGCCCAGCGTGGCGCTGGTCTCGCGCCTGCCCCTGGCGGCGCCGGCCACCACCTACCCCAGCTTCCCGGCGGACGTGCCGTGCGATTCGGGCAGCGTCGACTCGGACCGTTTTGCCCGCGCGCCGCTGCATGCGCAGGTGCTGCTGCCCGGCGGGCGCACCGTCGATGTGTTCGTCGTCCACCTGAAGTCGCGCCGGCCGGATTACCGCAACGGCGACAACGGCGCCGATCCGCTGCAGTACGCGATGGCCAGCCTGCGCTCGCTGGTCTGGCGCGGCACCGAGGCGGTGGCGCTGCGCGTGCTGCTGTCGAAACTGATGCGCGAGACGCGCCGTCCGTGCGTCGTCCTGGGCGACTTCAACGACACGGCCGATGCCGTCACGACGACGATCGTGCTGGGCAACGGCGGTACCTACGGCGGCGAAGGGGTCGCGACCGAGGAACGGCGTGGCCGGCTGTACGACTGCCACCGCATCCAGCGCAGCCAGGATCCGCTGCGCCACGTGGGCTACACCAATATCCACGAGGGCCGCTATTCGACCATCGACCACGTGCTGGTGTCGGAGGAATTCATGGGCGACTCGTCGCGTGCCGTCGGCGAGGTGCTGGACGTGAGCTACTTCAACGACCACCTGCGCCTGGCCAAGCCGGAAGCATCCGACCACGGGCAAGTGCTGGTGCGGCTGCGGCTGTACGACTGAAGGCACGACTGAAGGTACGACAGCGCGTTCAATGCAGCACGCCGCCCTGGCCGCTGTCGCGGGCCGCAGCGACCGCATAGTATCCCTGGTACTGGTCGCAGCCGTGCCCGCGCAAAAATTCCAGCTGCTCGGCCGTTTCGACCCCTTCCGCGATCACCGTCATGTCCATGCTCCGTGCCAGCGCGATGATGGTGCGGATGACGGTCGCATCGAAACCGTCCAGCAGGAAGGCCTGGGCGATCTTCAGCTTGTCGATCGGATAGTCCTTCAGCTGCCCCAGACGCGACCAGCCGGTGCCGAAGTCGTCCAGCGAGAGGCGCACGCCCAGCGCGCGCAGGCCGCGCAGCTTGTCGACGACGGCCTGGCCGCCCTGCATGATGATGGCTTCCGTCAGCTCCAGTTCCAGGAAACGCGCCGCCAGCCCGGCCTCGCGCAGTGCCGCCTGCACCTGTTGCGGCAGGTCGCCCTGCAGGAACTGCCCCAGCGACAGGTTGACGGCCACGACGACCTCGTGGCCCTCGTCGTGCCAGGCACGCGCGTGCCGGCAGGCTTCGCGCAGGACCCAGTTGCCGATCGGGACCATCAGCCCGGCCTCCTCGGCGACGTCCAGGAAGCGCTCGGGCAGCAGCAGGCCCAGTTGCGGATGGCGCCAGCGCACCAGCGCTTCCGCGCCCACCAGCGCGCCGCTCTGCACGTCCAGTTCCGGCTCGAACGCCAGCTCGAACTGCTGTTCGTCCAGCGCGCGGCGCAGGCCTTCCTCGAAGTCGGCCCGCAGGGCGATGCGCTCGTTCATCGAGGCGCTGAAGAAGCGGAAGCCGTCGCGGCCGCCCTCCTTGGCGTGGTACATCGCCACGTCGGCGTTCTTGACCAGGGTGTCGATGTCGTCACCGTCGCTGGGAAAGATGCTGACGCCGATCGACGCCGAGATGCGCAGCGCGTGCTCGCCGATCCGGTACGGCTGGCCGATGGCCTGGCGCACCGCCTCCGCCACGTGGGCGGCATGATCGATGCCGCCGATGTCGGCCAGGATGATGACGAACTCGTCGCCGCCCTGGCGGCTGACGGTATCGACCTTGCGCACGCAGTGCAGCAGCCGCGCCGCCACTTCCCGCAGCAGCGCGTCGCCGACCTGGTGGCCCAGCGTGTCGTTGACGGGCTTGAAGCGGTCCAGGTCGAGGAACAGGAGCGCCAGCATGCTGCCCTTGCGGCGCGCCGTCGACAGCGCCAGCGACAACCGGTCCAGCAGCAGCACGCGGTTCGGCAGGTCCGTCAGGTAGTCGTGCTCGGCCAGGTGGCGCGTGTGCTCTTCGCTGCGCTTGCGCTCCGAGATGTCGGACAGGATCGCCATGTAGTTGCTGACCTGGCCGTGGCCGTCGCGGATCGCCGTCAGCGACAGCCAGGCCGGGAAGGCATCGCCGCCCTTGCGGCGTGACCACGTTTCGCCCTGCCAGTGATCGACGGCCTCCAGCTGGGTCCAGACCTCGCGCAGGAACGCTTCGTCCTCCACGCCGGTGCGGTGCAGCGACAGCGGCTGGCCCAGCATCTCGGCATCGTCGTAGCCCGTGATCCCGGCGCAGGCACGGTTGACGGACACGATGCGGCGCCGGCCATCCGTCAGCAGGATCGCGTCGCGGCTGTTCTCGAACACCTGCGCCGCCAGCTGCAAGGTGCGCTCGGCGTGCTTGCGCGACGTGATGTCGACGTCCATGCAGAACACCTGCCCCAGCTCGCCGTGGAAGATCGGCACGGTGGTCGAATAGACCCAGCGCTCGCGCCCATCCGGCGTGCGCACGATCCAGTCGCCGGCCGGACCGTTGTGGCCCGTGCGCCAGACCGCTTCCAGCAGCGCCGCATGTTCGGCCCCGCGCTCGCCGCGCGACAGCAGTTCGTCCAGCCGGCGCCCGACCGCCTCCTGCGGCGTCATGCCGCACAGCTGGGCGCAGGCACGGTTGCAGAAGCGGACGATGCCGGCGCGGTCGATGCTGCAAACGGCCACCAGCGGCGTCAGTTCGAGCGCGGCGACGAGGCGCGTGATCCAGCCCAGCGCCTCCTGCGCCGGCTGGCCCGCGAGGGCGGGAAACGAGCTGTGTCCTGACTGGTCCATCTGGCCATTCTTGCCGGGCAAGCCCGGCGCGCGTTTGTGCGACCTCAACAGTACAGGCCGCTTCAATCGCCACTCTTGCCTTACGCCAACCTATCGGCAGATCGCGCCCAGGCATCCGGCATCCCAACCGGCATTGCTATAATGGAAACATGAACGCTCCCATTGTTCCGTCTCCACGCGACGAATATGCGCGGCGCATGACGCGCGTGCTCAATTACATCGACCAGCACCTGGATGAACCGCTGGAGCTGGCGCAGCTGGCCGACGTGGCGAACTTTTCGCGCTTCCATTTTCACCGCGTTTTCCATGCCTGGATGGGCGAAACGCTGGGCGACTATGCACGGCGCCGGCGTCTCGAGAAGGCAGCCTTCCGGCTCAGCTGCGGCCCAACGGAAAGCGTGCTGGAAACCGCGCTGGCGACCGGCTTCGGCTCGGGCGAGGCGTTTGCCCGTGCCTTCAAGACGAGATTCGGCTGCACGCCAAGCGAGTGGCGGCGCGACACGCCCCGGCGCCTGGCCGCGCAGGCCCTCGGCCGCCACAGCAATCCCGATCAGTTGCTCGGCAATCCGGATCAGGCAGGACCGCTGCCCATGAGCGACGATGATGTTTCCAACAACATTAGAGAAAACCCCACCATGGAAGTTGTCATCACAGACCTGCCAGCCGTCCGGGTCGCGTATTTTCGCCATATCGGTCCGTATGGACCAGGAATCAGCGTGTTCTGGCGCACCGTCGTCGCCCCATGGATGCAGTCGCGCGGCCTGGAAGCACCGCTCTGCATCGGCATCGGCTACGACGATCCGGGCATGACACCCGCCGACAATTGCCGCTACGACGCCTGCGTCGCCCTGCCCGAGGACTTCACCGACACCGGCTCGGCCGATATCGCCACGCTGCCCGGCGGCCGCTATGCACGCGCCGCATTCACGGGACAGCCGGCCGGCATCGCCGATGCGTGGACCTGGCTGACCCGCAACTGGCTGCCGTCGAGCGGCCTGCAATGCGACGACCGTCCCTGCCTTGAAATCTTCCGGCCCGACACGGCCATGGACGCCGACACCGGCGCCATGCGCTGCGATCTCTGCATCCCGGTGCGTCCGCTCTAACGAGCGCGCGCAAGCCCGGCGCCGGGGATGTGTTCCCGGCGCCGTACACCTTTGCTTTTGTTCATCGCTTTATCAGCGCCCGCCGCAATTCAGGCGCGCAAAAACGCGCTTCGTCGCATCCCCGTAGCCGCCGCCCTTGCGATTGCCTACAGTGCCACCATCGCAATTTCCCTCGCCGGCAGCGGCCAACCCACTTCGAGAAAATCAATGACACCCGATCCACTGCCCCTCGCTCCCTCGTCCCGGCGCCGCTGGCGCAAGCCGGCCATCGCCATCGTCGTGCTGGCCATTGCCGGCGCCGCGTACATGGCGCTGCGCCCGCAAACCGCGCCGGCCGCCGCCGCGCCGCAAGCTGCGACGAAGCCGGTCGTGTACGAGCTGGCCGCGACCGACGTCGCCGCCATCGCCGCGCGGCCGCTGGCCGTGCAGCTGCCGTTGTCCGGCTCCCTGATGCCGGTCAGCCAGGCCACCGTCAAGTCGAAGGTGTCCGGCGTGGTCGAGGAATCGGCGCTGCGCGAAGGGATGACGGTCGCTGCGGGCCAGGTGCTGGCCCGGATCGACCAGGCCGACCTGCGCGCGCGCATGACGCAGCAGCAGGCCATGCTGGACGAAGCGCAGGCACGCCTGGCGATGGCGCAGAAGAACGAGAACAACAGCCGTGCGCTGCTGGCGCAGAAGTACATCTCGCAGACAGCCTACGACACCAATGCCAACGCGGTGGACCTGGCCCGTGCCAGCGTCAAGGCGGCGTCCGCGCAGGTGGAGCTGGCCCGTATCGCGCTGGCCGACAGCACGATCCGCGCGCCGATGACCGGCATCGTCAGCAAGCGTCACGTGCAGGCGGGCGAGAAGGTGGCGCCCGACATGCCGGTCTACACGATCGTCAGCCTGGCCGAGCTGACCCTCGAGGCGCAGGTACCGACGTCCGACATCCCGCGCGTGAAGACGGGCCAGGAAGTGACGTTCCGCGTCGACGGCTTCGCCGGCCGCACGTTCGCCGGCAAGGTCGCGCGCATCAATCCGACGACGGAAGCCGGGTCGCGCGCGATGCTGGTCTACATCACGGTGCCGAACGACGACGGCGCCCTGCGCGGTGGCATGTTCGCCAAGGGCAGCATCGTCACGGAACGCACGGCCGCGCTGCCGCAGGTGCCGGTGACGGCGCTGCACGAGGAGAACGGCCGCAGCGTCGTCTACAAGGTCGCCGGTGGCAAGGTGGTGGCGCAGCCCGTCACGCTGGGCCTGCGCAACGACGACGAAGGGCTGGCCGCCGTCACGGACGGCCTGGCGCATGGCGAGCACGTGATCGTGTCGAAGCTGGAAGGCATCAAGCCCGGCGCCAGCGTGCTCCTGCCGGCACCGGGCGCGCTGGCGCAGGACGCCAAGCCCGCCGTCAAAGCACCGCAGGGGTAAGCCATGTGGATCACGAAAATCAGTATCCGCCAGCCCGTCTTCGCGACGATGGTGATGATCGGCCTGATGGTGCTGGGCCTGGCGTCCTACCGCGGCCTGGGCGTGGAGAGCATGCCGAACGTGGAGATCCCGTTCGTCGCCATCGAAGTGGCCTATCCGGGCGCCTCGCCTGAAGCCGTCGAGACGGACATCACCCGCCCCATCGAGGACATCGTCAACACCGTACGCGGCGTGCGCACGTTGCGCGCCAACTCGTGGGAAGGCAAGGCCGGCATCTACATCGAGTTCGAGCTGTCGACCGACATGGACCGCGCCATGCAGGACATCCGCGACAAGGTCGGGATCGTGCGGCCGCGCTTCCCGAAGGAAGCCAAGGACCCGTTCATCGTGCGCGAGGAAGGCGACAACGCGCAGCCCATCGTGCGGCTGACGTTGACGTCGCCGGGCGTCGACATCCGCACGCTGTCCACCCTGGCTGACCAGGTCATCGTCAAGCGCCTGCAGGGCGTGCCCGGCGTCGGCCAGGTGCGCAGCTACGGCCAGGCCAAGCGCGAGATCCTCATCAGCCTGAAGCCGGCCGAGATGACGGCGCAGGGCATCGGCGTGAACGAGGTGATGCGGGCGATCCAGGACACCAATGCCAATCTCCCGGCCGGCAACATCACGCGCGATGCCAGCGACCGGCTGGTGCGCGTCGAGGGCAAGCTGAAGGAACCGCGCGAATTCAACAAGATCATCGTGGCGCGCCGCGCCAGCGGTCCTGTCTACCTGGAACAGGTGGCGGACGTGGTGGACGGCGAGGCGGAAGAGCGCTCGCTGGCCCGCATCGACGGCAAGCGCGGCATCTCGCTGGAAGTGACGAAGGTGCAGGACTCGAACGTGGTCGAAGTGGGCGAAGGCGTCAAGGCCGTCGTCGCCGACCTGCAAAAATCCCTGCCGGCCGGCGTGGTGCTGGCGATTTCCGACGCCGAATCGGACCGCGTGCAAAACCAGCTGAACAACGTCAAGCGCACCATCATCGAAGGTGCCGTGCTGACGATGGTGATCGTGTTCTTCTTCCTCCACTCGTGGCGCTCGACGATCATCACGGGACTGACCTTGCCGATCTCCGTGCTGGCCAGCTTCATCGCGATGAAGGCGTTCGGCTTCACGCTGAACTTCCTGACCTTGATGGCGCTGTCGCTGTGCATCGGCCTCCTGATCGACGACGCCATCGTGGTGCGCGAGAACATCGTGCGCCACCTGGGCTTCGGCAAGAGCCACCGCAAGGCGGCCGAGGACGGCACCAACGAGATCGGCGTGGCCGTGATGGCGACGACGTTCGCCATCGTGGCCGTGTTCATTCCCGTCGCGTTCATGGACGGCATCATCGGCCGGTTCTTCCTGCAGTTCGGCATCACCGTCACGGTCGCCGTGCTGGTGTCGCTGTTCGTCAGCTTCACGCTCGACCCGATGCTGTCCTCGGTCTGGCACGACCCCGTCAAGGACCGCTTCAAGTACCTGCCGTGGCTGGGCCGCCTGATGGAGACGATCGAGCACGGCATCGACAAGGTGCACGTCTGGTACGGCAAGGTGCTGGCCGTTGCGCTGGACTGGCGCAAGAGCACCCTGGCGCTGACCCTGGCGATCTTCGTGGCCAGCCTGCTGCTGGTGCCGAAGATCGGCGGCGAGATGTTCCCCGAGACGGACCGCGGCTGGATCGACATGCAGTTCAAGGTGCCCGTCGGCTCCAGCCTGGACTACAACGCGAGCAAGGTCGCGCAGGTGGAAGCGGCGCTGCGCGAGTTCCCCGAAGTGGAGACGGTGTTCAGCAATATCGGCGCGGCCGAGGGCCGTCACATCTCGTATGTCAACGTCAAGCTGACGGACGTGCACAAGACGCACCGTCGCCCGCAGAAGGAACTGGAAAAGGCCATCCGCGCGCGGCTGGCGACGATCCCCGGCATCACGCCGTCGGTGGGCCAGAAGCCCATCTTCATCGCGATCCTGGGCACCGACGAGGCCAAGCTGGACAAGGTGGCCCACCAGCTGATGGACAAGATGCGCACGATCAAGGGCGTGGCCGACCTGGAATACAGCCAGGAAGGCGCCAACCCCTCCACGTCGATCCGCATCAACAACGAGCTGGCCAGCGACCTGGGGCTGACCACGCAGCAGATCGGCGCGGCACTGCGTCCCTTCGTTGCGGGCGAAACGGTCAGCTACTGGCTGGCGCCGGATGGCCAGAACTACGACGTCAACGTGCAGCTGCCGAAGGTGGGCCGCCAGCGCGTGGCTGACCTGGCCGACCTGTCGCTGGCGTCCAGCAAGCCGGGGCCGGACGGGCGCCCGCTGATGGTACCGCTGCGCCAGGTGGTGGAGTTCGTGCCGTCGTTCTCCCCGCAGGTGCTGAAGCGCCAGGCGCTGATGCGGCGCGTGGCCGTGATGGCCGGCGTCGAGGGCCGTCCCGGCGGCGACGTCGATGCCGACGTCAAGAAGGCGATGGAGTCGATCGAGATGCCGGCCGGCGTGCGCTTCGACGTGGGCGGACAGGCCAAGCAGATGCAGGAGACGCTGACCAGCGCCATGATCGCGCTGGGCATCGCCGTGGTCTTCATCTACCTGGTGCTGGCGTCGCAGTTCGGCAGCTTCCTGCAGCCGGTGGCGATCATGATGTCGCTGCCGCTGTCGCTGATCGGGGTGCTGGCCGCGCTGCTGGTGACGGGATCGACATTGAACATCTTCTCGGTCATCGGCGTCATCATGCTGATGGGCCTGGTCACGAAGAACGCGATCCTGCTGGTGGACTTCACCAACCACGGCCAGCAAGGCGGGATGGCACAGCGCGAGGCCATCATGGCGGCCGGCCAGGTGCGCCTGCGGCCCATCCTGATGACGACCTTGGCGATGATCTTCGGCATGCTGCCGATGGCGATCGGCATGGGTGAAGGGGGCGAGACGCAGGCGCCGATGGGGCGCGCGGTCATCGGCGGCGTGATCACGTCGACGCTGCTGACCCTGGTGGTGGTGCCCGTTGCGTACACTTACCTGGACAATCTCGGCAAGCGGGCCAAGCGGTGGTTTGCCGCGCCGGAGGAGAAGGCGGCGGTGGTGGTGGCAGACGCAGCGTAGCTCCAACCCAACAGCAAAATCGCAAAATCGGGGACAGTCTCCGATTCGCCGCCAGCGCGGGAATCGGAGGCTGTCCCCGATTTGTTTATGAGGCAAGCCTGCGGATGTGCCTTGCCATTGCTGCGGTTACTGCTCGCGTTCGGCGTCTGCAGTCTCCGCCGGCTCGTCGGCCTGCTCGGCTTCCTCAGCCTCATCTGCTTCGTCGCTGCCCTGCTCTCCTGCCGGCCGCGACTTCGCTTCCTGCTTGCGCCGGGCCTTTTCCTCGGCCTTGCGCTTCTTTTCCAACTCCCGTTGGCGCTTCTCGTATGAGAAATTCGTTTTTGCCATGGCGTACCTCCTTTGGGGACATTATGCCGTAGCTCCAGCATCGCAGAATTTTTTATCCGCGCGGATGATGTACCGCATGCAACTGCTTAAGCCGTTCGCGGGCCACGTGGGTGTAGATTTGCGTGGTCGAGATGTCCGAATGACCGAGCAAAAGCTGGACCACGCGCAGGTCGGCGCCATGGTTGAGCAGGTGCGTGGCAAACGCGTGGCGCAGCGTGTGCGGCGACAGCGGCGCCGTGATCCCGGCACGCGCGGCGTGCTTCTTGACGATGACCCAGAACATCTGCCGCGTCATCGCCCCGCCCCGCGCCGTGACGAACAGCGCGTCGTCCTGCTGGCCGTTGAGGATCAGGCCGCGCGCTTCGCGCAGGTAGCGTTCCAGCCAGGCGCGGGCCTGGGCGCCGAACGGCACCAGCCGCGTCTTGCTGCCCTTGCCCGTGATGCGCAGCACGCCCTCGTTCAGGCCCAGCTCCGTCAGTCTCAAGGCCACCAGTTCCGACACCCGCAGGCCGCTCGCATACATGAGTTCCAGCATGGTGCGGTCGCGCACGCCCAGCGGTTCGCACGCATCCGGCGCCGCCAGCAGCGCTTCGACCTGCGGTTCCGACAGCGTATGGACGAAGCGCGTCGGCTGCTTGGCCGACGCCACCTTCAGGCACGGGTCTTGCGAGATCCGGTTCTGTCGCAAGGCCTGCTGGTAGAAACGCTTCAGTACCGACAGGCGCCGGTTCGACGTCGTTGCCTTGGTGTCGTCATGGCGCGCGGCGAAGTACGCGTCGACGTCCGCACGCGTCACGGCCAGCAGCGACTTGCCGCCCTGCGCCACCTCCAGCCACTGCGCGAAGGCGCGCATGTCGCGGCGGTAGGCATCCAGCGAATTCTTCGACAGCCCGTCTTCCAGCCACAGGGCGTCGCAGAACGCGTCGATCAGAGCAGCGTCGTCTGCTGCCATGCGTATTCGCGCAGTCCTTCGTGTGCCAGCAGCCAGCGCTTGACGTTGAGCGTGAAACCGTTGCGGTCATCGCTGCCGGCAAAGCCGCCCAGCCCTTGCGCGCCCGTGACGCGGTGACACGGCACCACCAGCGGGAAATAATTGGCGCCGCAGGCCTGGCCGACCGCGCGCGGCATCGAGCCGACGTGCTTGGCCACTTCGCCGTAAGTACGCACTTCGCCGCGCGGGATGGCGCTGATGGTCTGCCAGACCTTGCGCTGGAATTCGCTGCCGACCTGCGCCAGCGGTAGGTGGAAGCGGTAGTCGGAGTCGTCGCAGTAGCGCAGCACCTGGGCGGCCGCTTCCGCCGCGACCGGGTCCTGGGGCGCCTTCTCGTCGAAGCTGGCCGGCAGGTAGACCAGCTCGGTGATGACGGCCCCGCCGGTGCGGATGCCGAGGGCGCCGAACGGCGTGTGGACGATGGCGGCAAACAGCTCGCCTGCCTGTTGTATTTTAGTCACGTTTGAACTCCCTGCTGCTGTGGCGGACATGCTACACCATCGTTCACAGCCGGACCAGAATCAGCCCTGTGAACGAAAAAAAACGCACCCGCAGGTGCGTAGGGTCGAAAAATACGCCCCCGCAGGTGCGTAGGGTCGAAAAAAAACGCACCCGCAGGTGCGTTTTAACTCTTGCCTTGGCACGGCCCCGGCTGTTTGGTCCCGCTGCGGCGTGGCTTGTGGCCGCCTGCAGCAGTGATGCCAACAGCATCTTGTGAACCGCGTGTCTCCTCGCATTATCGCGCCGTCTCCGGCAGCCTTCTTATTTACCACTCCCCACTAATTTGCATGTTCGTTGCTACCTTGGTGCATATCGATATCTGTTGCACCAAACAGGAGCGAGGCAATCATAACTGATCCATCCTCGATTTTCTCCAGTTTTTTTTTAGCAAGTCACAATTTGGTCACGCTGCAAATCGATGTGGTAACGAAGGCAAATTTTGTGGTATGCGCGTCAACCGACACTGCCGTACACGAGGTTCGGCAGCCACAGCGAGATCGCCGGCACGTACGTCACCACCATCAGGAAGCCCAGCATCGTCAGCAGCCACGGCATCACCGCCACCGTCAGTTCCGAGATGCCCATCTTCGTGATGCCGGACGCCACGTACAGGTTCAGGCCCACGGGCGGGTGGCACATGCCCACCTCCATGTTGACCACGATCAGGATACCGAAGTGGATCGGATTGATGCCCAGCGCCACCGCCACGGGGAACAGGATCGGCGCCATGATCAGCACGATCGACGAAGGCTCCATGAAGTTACCGGCGATCAGCAACAGCACGTTCACCACCAGCAGGAAGGCGATCGGGCCCAGGCCTTGCGCCGTCAACCAGGCCGCCATTTCCTGCGGGATGTTCTCGCTCGTCATCAGGAACGAGAACAGCACGGCGTTGGTGATGATGTACAGCAGCATGGCCGACATCGAGGCGGAGTCCAGCAGCACCTTGCCGACCTGCTTGATCTTCAGGTCCTTGTAGACGAACACGGCGATGACGAACGCGTACACGGCCGCCATGGCCGCCGCTTCCGTGGGCGTGAACACGCCCGAATAGATGCCGCCCATGACGATGACGATCAGCAGCAGGCCCCACGCGCTCTTGCGGAACGCGGCGAGGCGCTCGGCCCACGTGGCCTTCCTCATGCGCGGGTAGTTGTGCTTTTTCGCCAGCACCCACGTCGTGAGACCGAGCAGGAACGCCAGCATGATGCCCGGCACGACGCCGGCCATGAACAGCGCGCCCACGGACGTGTTGGTCGTCACCGAGTACATCACCATGACGATCGACGGCGGAATCAGGATGCCCAGTGCGCCGGACGTCGTGATGACGCCCGCGCCGAAGCGCTTCGGATAGCCCTGCTTCACCATGGCGGGCAGGATGATCGAGCCGATCGCCACGACGGTCGCGGGGCTGGAGCCGGAAACGGCGGCGAACAGCGCGCACGCCAGCACGCCGGCCAGCGCCAGGCCGCCGTGCCAGTGGCCGACCATCGACGTGGCGAAGTTGATCATGCGGCGGGCCACGCCGCCGTGCGTCAGGAAGTTACCGGCCAGGATGAAGAACGGGATCGCCATGATCTCGAACTTCTCGATGCCCGTAAACAGCTTCAGCGCCACCGACTCGATCGGCACCTCCGTCATCGTGAACAGGAACGTCAGCACCGTCAGGCCGAGCGAAATGGAAATCGGCATGCCGGTCAACATCAGGACCAGCAGCAGTGCAAAGATAATCAGCGCGTTCATGCTTTTGCTCCTTGGACTTCGTCGTCCAGGCCTTCAACGTGGGAGTGGTCGTGCTTCGGCAGGTCGCCGGTGCGGATGAAGTGCACCATCACTTGCAGGAAGCGGAACGACATCAGGTAGGAACCCAGCGGCACGGCCAGGTAGACGAGCCACATCGGCACTTCCAGGTCGGCCGAGGTCTGCTCGGTGTGGCCGATCTCCCACACGAACGACGCGCCCAGCGTGCCGACGATGCCGGTAAACAGCGCGCCGGCCAGCAGGCCGAAGATGATGAACTTGTTGCGCCACGGCGTCGACAGGCGGTTGATGACGACGTCCACGCCGACGTGGATACCCGTGCGCACGCCATAGGCGGCGCCGAACTTGGCCATCCACACGAACATGTAGATGCACAGCTCCTGCGCCCAGCTGGTATTGATCTGAATGAGTTCGTCCTGCAGCCAGCCGATGGGCAGGCCGGACAGGTAGCGGTGCACGACCGCCACGAAAATGATGAAGGTGGCCGCGCCCATCAGGGTCGCAATGATCCACTCTTCCAGGTGGTCCAGGAATTTCATGATGATCTTTCAATAGAAACGGCTCGGGTGAACCGCAACTCGGGAAGGGATGATCTCTGATGAGACTACGCGGGGCGGCAGGACGCCGCCCCGGGGTTACAGCTGCTACAACGGCTGTGCGAAGCTTACTTCGCGCCTTCCTTGTTGATCGCGTTGATCAGGTCGGCGCCGATACGGCTTTCCATCTGTTTCTGCACGGGGGCCAGGGCTTTTTTCCACTCGGCCTGCTGCTGCGGGGTCAGCGCGATGAACTGGGTCTTGCCGGACTTCTTCATCGCTTCCAGTGCCATGTCGTTGTCGCGCTGGGCAATGGCTTTCTCATACGTGGTCGCTTCGCGCATCGCGCCTTCCAGCGCCGTGCGGATGTCGGCCGGCAGGCCATCCCAGAACTTCTTGTTGACGATGACGGCGTAGCCCAGGTAGCCGTGGTTCGACAGCGTGCCGAACTTCTGCACCTCGTGCATCTTCTGCGTGTACATGTTCGATGGCGGGTTCTCGGTGCCGTCCACGACGCCCGTCTGCAGCGCCTGGTACACCTCGGAGAACGCCAGCACCTGCGGGTTCGCGCCCAGCGAACGCATCTGCGCGTCCAGCACCTTGGACGACTGGATGCGCATCTTCTGGCCGCGGAAGTCGGCCGGCACGCGCAGCGGCTTGTTGGCCGACATGATCTTGAAGCCGTTGTCCCAGTACGCCAGGCCCGTGATGCCCTTGCTTTCCAGCTTTTTCAGCAGGCCCTTGCCGATCGGACCTTCGGTCACGTTGTACAGCGCGGTCTTGTTGGGGAAGATGTACGGCAGGTCGAAGACCTCGAATTCCTTGACGCCCAGCGGACCGAATTTGGCCAGCGACGGTGCCAGCATCTGCACGGCACCCAGCTGCAGCGCTTCCAGTTCTTCCTTGTCCTTGTACAGCTGGCTGTTCGGATAGACCTCGACCTTCACGCGGCCGTTGGTGGCCTTCTCCGCCAGTTGCTTGAAACGCTCGGCGGCCTGGCCTTTCGGCGTGTCCAGCGCCACGACGTGGCTGAACTTGATGACGATCGGTGCTTGCGCGAAGGCGTTGGAAGTGATGGCGGCGGTCGCGGCCAGCGCGACCAGGATGGTCTTGAGCTTCATGTGTGTCCCCAAAAAGAGTTGGTTTATTATCGGGTGTCGATCGGGGCCGCAGCGCGCAGTTGCCACGATCGCAAGCCCTAATTCTCGCCATCCCATTCTGTGCAAGTGCTGCGCAAGGGGCTATTGTGGAAAACCACAATAGCCGGGCAGCGAAATTTCGTTACTCTCAGACAATGACCGATTCCCCATCGTTGGCCGCGCGCCTGCCCTTCCCGCATACCGTGCGCTGGCTGATGCCGGTCGTGCTGGTGCTGTTCTTCCTCGCCATCCTGATCTGGCTGCCGTGGCAGGCGCGCCAGATGGAGAGCAGCGAACGGCAGGAACAGCTGATCGCCGACACGCTGTGGGTCGAGCAGACCATCCGCTTCCAGATGGGGCGCCACGAGGAAAGCCTGCGCGCCATCGGCAACGACATCCTGTCCGGCACGCCGCCCGAGCGGCTGCGCGAGCGCATGCTGCGCCTGATGAAGACGGGCACGGAGCTGAAGCGCCTGATGTGGCTGGAGCCGGACGGTCGCATCGCCGCCTCCACGGAAGCGGCGCCGCCGCAGGTGGCGACGTTGTCGCCGGCCTCGCGCGACGCGGCCGAGAGGGCCCGCCGCGGCCGCAACCCCGTCTACGGCCAGCCCGAGCCGGAAACGCTGAACCCGGCCGGCACGCCCGGGGCGATCATGCTCGATTACCACCTGCCCCTGTTCCGGGGCGACGACTACGTCGGCAGCGTCGTCGCCACCTACCAGCTCTCAAGCCTGCTGGACGAGATGGTGCCGTGGTGGTTCGCGCAGGACAACCAGATCACGCTGCTGGACCGCGACGACCGCATCCTGGCACGCCGCGCGGCCGCCGGCCCGGGCCACGGCGTCTACACGCACAAGCGCGCGCTCGACCTGCCGGGCGTCACCGTCACGTTGATGACGGACAGCGTCAAGAGCGAACCGAAGCTCCTGCCCAACCTGCTGGTGGGCTCCGTCATCGCGCTGTCGCTGGCGCTGCTGTGGAGCCTCCTGGCGCTGTGGGGCCACATCTCGCGCCGCCTGGCCGCCGAGGATGCGCTGCGCCAGCAGATGGCGTTTCGCACGGCGATGGAGAATTCGCTGGTGACGGGCCTGCGCGCGCGCGACCTGGAGGGGCGCATCACGCACGTCAATCCCGCCTTCTGCCAGATGGTCGGCTATACGGAGGAGGAGCTGGTGGGCCGCTCGCCGCCGATGCCCTACTGGGCGCCCGAAGTGATGGCCGAATACCAGCACCGCCTGGCCAACGTGCTGGCGGGGACGGTGACGCCGCAGTTCGAAACCATCTTCCAGCGCCCCGACGGCACCCGCATCCCCGTGCTGATCTTCGAGGCGCCGCTGGTGGACGACGCCGGCCGCCACACGGGCTGGATGGGCTCCATCCTCGACATCACGGACCGCAAGCGCATCGAGGAACTCAATCGGGAGCACCAGGAAAAGCTGCAGGCCAGCGCGCGCCTGGCCACGATGGGCGAGATCGCATCGATGCTGGCGCATGAACTGAACCAGCCGCTGGCCGCGATTTCCAGCTACACGACGGGGGCACTGAACCTGCTGGCCCGCACCGACGGCGCGCCGGTCGACAGCGGCAAGCTCAAACCGGCACTGGAACAGGCCAGCGCCCAGGCGCGCCGCGCCGGCCAGATCGTGCGCAGCGTGTTCGACTTCGTCAAGAAGCGCGAGGCGGAGCGGCAGGACGTGGCGCTGGCCGATATGCTCGACAGCATCCGCGCCCTGATCGAACTGCAGGCGCGCCACTACCAGGTGACGTTCCGCACGGTGCTGCCGGCCGACCTGCCGCTGGTACGGGCCGACCGCATGATGATCGAGCAGGTGCTGCTGAACCTGACGCGCAACGGCATCGAGGCGATGGCCAACGTACCGCTGAGGCGTCGCACGCTGACCTTGGAAGCCTGTTACGATGCGCCCGCGCACCAGGTCGGCGTGTGCGTGGCCGACAACGGCCACGGCATCCCGCAGGAAGTGGCCGAGCGGCTGTTCTCGCCGTTCTTCTCGACCAAGGCGCAGGGCATGGGCATGGGCCTGAACATCTGTCGCACGGCGATCGAGTTCCACGGCGGCACGCTGACGCACCGCGACAACCCGGGAGGCGGTACCATATTCACTTTTACGCTGCCAGCCAGCGTAACCTCAGTAGAAACAACGGAGTAACCGATGCTGCATATCGTCGATGATGAAGAAGTGGTGCGCGATTCGCTGTCGTGGCTGGCCTCGTCGCGCGCCATCGCCGCCGCCACCTACGACAGCGGCGTCAAGTTCCTCGCCTGGGTCGAGGCGGGCCAGTTCGACCCGGCCGGCGACTGCGTGCTGCTGGACGTACGCATGCCGGACATGAACGGCGTGGCCGTGTTCGACCAGCTGCACGCGCGCGGCCTGACGCAGCGCCTGCCGGTGATCTTCCTGACGGGCCATGGCGACGTGCCGATGGCCGTCGACACGCTGAAACGGGGCGCCTTCGACTTCTTTGAAAAGCCGTTCAACGACAACGACCTGATGGACCGCGTGCAGGAAGGCCTGGCCAAGTCGCTGCACGCCAGCGCCAGCGCGGCCGTGCATGCGCGCCTGGCCACGCTGTCGAGCCGCGAACGGGAGGTGCTGGACCTGATCCTGGCCGGCAAGATGAACAAGGTGGTGGCGGACGAGCTGGGCATCAGCATGCGCACGGTGGAAGTGCACCGCGCCCACATCTTCGACAAGATGCAGGTCAAGACGGCCGTGGAGCTGGCCGGCCTGCTGAAATAAAGCAGGGTACAACTCGCCGCTATGGGGATTTCGTCCAGCTTCGCCATCGACCTGACGCTGCGGCGCGACATCGTCCCCGGCTTCGACCGCTACCCGTTCAACCTGCCCGCCGTGCGCCACCTGCAGGTGCTGGCGTTCCACCCCGCCGTCACCTTCATCGTCGGCGAGAACGGCAGCGGAAAATCGACGTTGCTGGAAGCGATCGCCGTCGCACTGGGCTTCAACGCGGAGGGCGGCAGCCGCAATTTCAACTTCGACACGCGCGCCTCGCATTCGGCGCTGCACGAGTACGTGCGTATCGCCAAGGGCTTCCGGCGGCCGCGCGACGGTTATTTCCTGCGGGCGGAGAGTTTTTTTAACGTCGCCACCGAGATCGAGCGACTGTACGACGCCGGACCAGGCGAATCAATCGGAGCCGCTTATGGCGGCCGCTCGCTGCACGAGCAATCGCATGGCGAATCGTTCATGTCACTGCTGACGCACCGCTTCCGCGGGCAAGGCCTGTACGTGCTGGACGAACCGGAAGCGGCGCTGTCGCCGCAGCGCCAGCTGGCCGCGATGGGGCGCATCCACCAGCTGGTCAAGGAGGGCTCGCAGTTCATCATCGCGACGCACTCGCCCATCCTGATGGCCTACCCGGACGCCCGCATCTACGCCTGCACGGCCAAGGGCCTGCGCCGCACCGACTACATGGACACGGAGCACTACCAGGTGACGCGTGATTTCCTCCTCGATCCGCAGCGGATGCTGGACGTGCTGCTGGCGGACGAGTAAACCCGGCGACAGGACCCGAGACAGTCTCCGATTTCGGTTTCCCGGACCATGCTGAGGGTCAGTCCCAAAACCCGGGACGGCCCCCAAGCCTTGACAGCGCGAATTGGGGACAGCCTCCGATTTCACGAATTGCACCACGAATTGGGGACAGCCTCCGACTCCGTTTCCGATGCCGCTTTTTCGGATGTGAGATGAGGAGGCTGTCCCCTATTTTTCGATTTTTCATGCGCGCAAATCGTGGACAGCCTCGGACTCAGCTTTTCCGCATGGTGGAATAAGGAGGCTGTCCCCTATTTTCAGCTTTTCCGCATGGTGGAATAAGGAGGCTGTCCCCGATTTTGGGAGGCTGTCCCCGATTTTTGCGGGACGCCGTCCCTTGCGTCTATCGCATGCCGCGCCAGCGCCCAAGCCACGTGCTCGCGCACCAGCGCGGACGGATGTTCGACCCGCGCCAGCAACCCGGCCACGATGGCCGCATCGCCGCGCGCGCCGGCAGCGGCGGCATTGCCCAGCCCGACCGCCAGGTTGCGCAGCCAGCGCTCATGGCCGATGCGCCGGATCGGACTGCCCTCCATGTTGCGATTGAATTGTTCTTCCGTCCACGCGAACAGTTCCAGCATGCCGGCGCTGCCCAGGCCGTGGCGCTCGTCGAAGTCCGGCAACGTGGCACGCTGGGCGAACTTGTTCCACGGGCAGGCGGTCTGGCAGTCGTCGCAGCCGTAGACGCGGTTGCCCAGCAGCGGGCGCAACTCCTCGGGAATAACGCCTTTCAGTTCGATCGTCAGGTAGGAAATGCAGCGGCGCGCGTCCAGCCTGCCGGGGCCCAGGATGGCCTGGGTAGGGCAAGCCGTGATGCAGGCGCTGCACTGGCCGCAATGCGCGTCCGTCGGCGCGTCCACCGGCAGCGGCAGGTCGACGAGGATCTCGCCCATGAAGAACATCGAGCCGGCCGCGCGATTGAGCAGCAGGGTATGCTTGCCGCGCCAGCCCAGGCCGGACTTTTCGGCCAGCGGCAGCTCCATCACCGGCGCCGAATCGGTGAAGACGCGGTAGCCGAACGCACCGATGGCGCCCTGGATGCGGTCGGCCAGTTGCTGCAGCCGGGCGCGCAACACCTTGTGGTAGTCGCGCCCGCGGGCATAGACGGAGATGACGGCGGCCTGCGGGTCGGCCAGGCGGGCGCGTTCCCGCTCGCGCCAGTCGGCGCCGGCCGACTCGGGCAGGTAGTTCATGCGCGCCGCGATGACGCGCACGGTGCCGGGCACCAGTTCGGCGGGACGGGCGCGCTTCATGCCGTGCGTTGCCATATAGTCCATTTCGCCATGCATGCCGGCGTCCAGCCAGGCCTGCAGGCCCGCTTCGGCGGCGGCCAGGTCGATGTCGGCGATGCGTACTTCGGCAAAGCCCAGCTCGTGGCCCCAGCCCTTGATGGCGGCGCTTAGCGTTGCGAGTTCTTCGGGGGACGGGGACATCGGACGGTACAATGGCGGCAGGAACAATCCACCATTTTATGCCATGCCGTCCTTCAAAGCCCATCTCCGTGACGAATCCCACACCGCCGCCCTTGGCGTGGCGCTGGCTCGCGCCCTGCTGCCGGGCATGGCGATCCACCTGCACGGCGACCTCGGTGCCGGCAAGACGGCCCTGACGCGCGCACTGCTGCACGCGGCCGGCCACCCGGGCCACGTGAAAAGTCCGACCTACACGCTGGCCGAACCGTACCAGGTGACGATCGATGGCCAGCCCGTCACCGTGATCCACTACGACCTGTACCGGCTGGGCAGCCCGGAGGAATTCCTCGACGCGGGCTTTCGCGAGGATTTCGACGGCCGCAACGTCTGCATCGTGGAATGGCCGGAAAAAGCGGAGGGCGTGCTGCCGCCGCCGGACCTGCGCGTGATTCTCGCTGTGGCCGGTACGGGACGTGATGTAGAATTGCAGGGTTCTTCCGCATTAGGTTCGTCATGCCTGCAACGCCTCCACTTCCCCCGGATACTCTGATCGCGCGCCGCCGGCCCGGCAAGACCCGGCGCACGTTCCTGAAGGCCGGCGGCACCCTGCTGCTGTCCGTGCTGGCGCCGTTGTCCGCGCGGGCCGCGCAGATCATGGCGGTGCGCGTGTGGCCGGCCGACGACTACACCCGCGTCACCCTGGAAAACGACAGCGACCTGAAGACGTCGCACTTCCTCGTCAAGGACCCGGACCGCCTGGTCGTCGACATCGAGGGGCTGGAACTGAACCCCACCTTGAAGACGCTGGTGGCGAAGATCCAGTCGAACGACCCATACATCAAGCAGGTGCGCGTGGGCCAGAACCGGCCCAACGTCGTGCGCCTGGTGTTCGACCTGAAGGCGCCGATCCGGCCGCAGGTGTTCACCCTCGACCCGGTCGGGGTCTACAAGCACCGCCTCATCTTCGACCTGTATCCCGTGCAGCCGATCGATCCGATCGCCGCGATGATCGAGAAAGGCGAATGGTCCAGCGACGGCAAGCCGGTGGGCCAGCCGCCCGCCACGCCGGAGGAGGCGCCGGCCGCCACGCTGGGCAATGCGCTGCCGCTGCCGGACAACAAGCTGCCGGCGCCGGGCGTGCCGTCCGAGGCGCTGCCGCGTCCCGACATCGCCGCCGTGCCACCGAAGGCCGAACCGCCGGCGCCCCCGAAGGCGGAATCGAAGAAGGTCCCGAACGACAAGCTGGTGCGCATGCTGACGGTGGCGCTGGACCCCGGCCACGGCGGCGAGGACCCCGGCGCCATCGGCGCCAAGGGCAGCCGCGAGAAGGACATCGTGCTGGCCATCGCCAAACGGCTGAAATTCAAGATCGAGGAGCACCCGAACATGCGCGTGATGCTGACGCGCGACGGCGACTTCTTCGTCCCCCTCAACAAGCGGGTCGAGAAGGCACGCAAGGTCGATGCCGACCTGTTCGTGTCGATCCACGCCGATGCGTTCGTCTCCCCCAGCGCGCGCGGCTCGTCCGTGTTCGTGCTGTCCGAGAAGGGCGCCAGCTCGTCGGCCGCGCGCTGGCTGGCGAACAAGGAAAACCAGGCCGACCTGATCGGCGGGGCCAATGCCAAGGGACACGACCCGCAGCTGGCCAGCGTGCTGCTCGACCTGTCGACGACGGCGCAGATCAACGACAGCCTGAAGGTCGGCAAGGCCGTGCTGGCGCAGATCGGCGGCATCAACAAGCTGCACAACGGCGCCGTGGAGCGGGCCGGCTTTGCCGTGCTGAAGGCGCCGGACATCCCGTCGATCCTGATCGAAACGGCCTTCATCTCCAATCCGGACGAGGAAGCGCGCCTGCTCGACAACGCCTACCAGGACCAGATCGCGGACGCCATCGTCAAGGGCATCCGCCAGTACTTCGCCAAGAACCCGCCGCTCGCCAAGAGCCGGCTGACCTGAGGACCAGACTATGAAGAACGTGACGTTCGGCGAACTGCCGGCCGTGTGTATCGTTGCGCCCGACGGCGCCGAGGCAACCGTGGCGCTGTACGGCGCCCACCTGGCGTCGTGGAAGACGGCCGACGGGCGCGAACGCCTGTTCATGAGCGAGCGCTCTCCGCGCGACGGCAGCGCGGCCATCCGCGGCGGCGTGCCGGTGATCTTCCCGCAGTTCTCCACGCGCGGCACGGGCCAGCGCCATGGCGTGGCGCGGCTGTCGCACTGGCGCCTGGCGGACCATGGCAGCGATGCGGACACCGCCTGGGCCGAATTCGCGCTGACGCAGCACGACGTGCCGCCGGCGCTGGCCGCGGGCTGGCCCCATGCGTTCGCGCTGGCCCTGCGCTTTACCTTGCGGCCCGATGCTATCGAGATGCGCTTCACCGTCACCAACACGGGCGATGCGCCGTTCGACTTTGCGTGCGCGCTGCACACCTACTACGCCGTCGACGACTTCACCCGCACGGTGCTGGAAGGCCTGCCGGACGAGTCCCCCCTGCACTTCGGCCCGAAGCTGGACAACATCTATGCGGCGCCGCCGGTCCTGGCGCTGTCGCACGACAGCGGCAAGCTGCAACTGCGGCAGCAGGGCTTCACGGAATGGGTGGTGTGGAATCCGGGCGCCGAGGGCGCCGCGGCACTCTCCGACATGGCCGACGACGAATGGCAGCGCTTCGTCTGCATCGAGCCGGCCCGCGTCGACAAGGGCGCACTGGCCGCCGGTGCCACGTGGACCGGCAGCCACACGATTACTGCGGGCTTACTGTGATTCCTTGATCATCCGGCCCGAGCTGGCCTGCACCGGCCGGGCATTCAACGGATAGAGCCGCGAGAACAGCGCCATCTGCTCGGGCGATGCCTGCAGCGGCTCCTTCATCACCATCCACAGCACGCCTTCCGTGCACGGTGGCTCGGACAGCGATCCCATGTACGTGTAGTAGTCGCGCCGCTCCGGCAGCAGGTCGTTCGGATCGAACACGATCGACGGCGTGAACGTGTCGGTCTTCTCCAGCGGCAGGTTGTTCCACACGGTCTGCACGGCCGGCTGCGGGCGGCCCCGCTGCAGCATCAGCGCCAGGATCGCCACGTGGCCCTCGACGTCCTTGTGCACCAGGTGGATGCCCATCTCGTAGCTCTTGCCATTGACCCGCTCCTCGGCGGGGCGGTGGAAGTGCAGCTGCTGCAGTTCGTACGTGCGGCCCGCAACGGACAGGTAATTCCCGCCGCCCAATTGCACCTGCACGGTATGGCCGTTGTCCGTGACGCTGAACGACGACGGCCGGTAGTCGAAGGCGATCCGCTCCAGGTCGACCTTGATGCCGTCGCGGATGTCGATGGGGGACTGACGGGTACCGCCATTGCACTTGTTCCAGCTGGCGTTGATCTTGCTCCAGTTGGCCGGACCGAATTCACCTTCGTAGGTCCAGAACGTGCCGTTGGCCGGTGGCGGCGGCGCGGCCGCGATGGCGGCGACACGGACGGCGCGGGCGGCAGCGTCCTTCTTTGCCTTCGCGGCGGCGGCAATGCGGGCGGCCTGGTTGGCGCGCATCGCGGCCAGGCGCTCGGCGATCTTGGCGGACAGTTCCGCTTCCGCCATCTCCTCCTGCTCGCGCGCGGACAGTTTCTTCGCCGCCGGCTCCTTCTCCTTCAGCGAGGCTTTGGACGGTTTGGCGGGCAGGATGGAAGGTATCGACCCCTTGGCCGAAGCGGGGGGATCGTTCGCGCTGGCGGTCCCGAGGGCGAGACAGCAGGCAATGAGGGCGATCGGCTTGCGCATGTTAATCCGGAAAGTAAAAGAAGCGTTACTCCAGTTAACGGATGCCGTGCGGCAAAACTTGAGGGCTCGCCCTTGAGCCCCGCCCTTGAGCCTCGCCCTTGGGCCTCGCCCTTGGGCCTCGCCTCAAGGCCCAGCCCGTGAGGCCTCACCTTAAGGCCTGCCCTTGAGGCCTTGCGTGAAGGCCTGCACAGCGCGTGCAGGCCTTTTCGACTTAACGGCGCAGCATCTTGCGGCTGAATTTCCACAGGCCGCCCAGCGCCACCGGCACGATGGCGACGGCCACGCCGAACAGCACGATGGCCGTCAGGTTGTCGCGGATGATAGGGATATTGCCGAACAGGTAACCGGCCACGCACAGCGAGATGACCCAGGCCAGCGCGCCGGCCACGTTATAGAGCTGGAAGCGGGCGAACGTCATGTCGGAAACCCCCGCCACGAACGGCGCGAACGTGCGCACGACAGGCACGAAGCGGGCCAGGATGATCGTCTTGCCGCCGTGGCGCTCGAAGAACTCGTGGGTGCGGCGCAACGCATCCTTGTTGATCCAGCGATAGTCGTGGGTGAACATGCGCTGTCCGACAGCCTCGCCGATCAGGTAATTGGTCGTGTTCCCCAGTATGGCGGCCGTGATGAGAAGGAAGATCAGCAGGCCCAGGTGCATCTGCCCCGTGGCGCAGAACGCGCCGGCGATGAACAGCAGCGTGTCGCCAGGGAAGAAGAACAGGACCACGAGACCCGTCTCGGCAAAGATGATGAAGAACAACACGGCGTACACATAGACACCATATTGCGCAATCAAGAAGCCCAGCGTCTTGTCGACGTGGACCAGCATGTCCAACAGTTGAACGAAATCCATAGATATCCCAAAAGGTTGCGGCGGGAATCATACACCAGCGACATGTATGCAACACCCTGCTCGACGAAATTTTGCTTGATTGTCGGACGAGAAAATCCTTTTGCAAGTTTAACCAGCTTCACGTCTACAATTCTTAGCGCCCGCTTAGCGCGATGTCGCTTCCATCCAAGGAGATTCGATGCCCCTGCACCGCCCCCTGCCCTTCCTGGCCGCCGCCCTGCTGTCCATGCCACCGGCGCTGGTCGCCGCCGAGCTGCCACCGAAGCCTACCGTCGCGGACGTCGTCAAGGCGTCACGCGCCACCGAATGGCGCGCGCCGGACCCGGACAATACGCTGTACCTGGAGATCCCGACGGGCCGCGTCGTCATCGAACTGGCACCCGCGTTCGCGCCGCGGCACGTTGCCAACATCCGCGCGATGGTGCGCGAGGGCTACTTCGACGGCCTGGCGATCCTGCGTTCGCAGGACAACTGGGTGGTGCAGTGGGGCGATCCGGACGAGAAGAACCCGAAACCGCTGAAGACCGCGAAAGCCAGGCTGCCGGGAGAATTTACCGCGCCGATGGCACCGATCAAGGAATTCACCCGCCTGCCCGACCGCGACGGCTACGCGCCGCAGGTGGGCCATGCCAACGGCTTCCCCGCAGCCCGCGACCCGAAGAGCGGCCAGGCCTGGCTGGCGCACTGCTACGGCATGGTGGGCGTGGGCCGCGACGCGGCCGCCGACAGCGGCAACGGCGGCGCCCTGTACGCCGTCATCGGCAACGCACCGCGCCACCTGGACCGCAACATCACGGTCGTCGGCCGCGTCATCGACGGCATGCCGCTGCTGTCCGTGCTGCCGCGTGGTGCCGGCGCGATGGGCTTCTACGAGAAGCCGGAGCAGATGGTGCCGATCAAGTCCGTCCGCCTGGCCGCCGACGTGCCCGAAGAGCAGCGCAGCAAGCTGGAAATCCTGCGCACGGACTCGACCAGCTTCAAGGCCGTCGCCGAAGCCCAGCGCAACCGCGGCGGCCCATGGACCAAGGTCGCCGCCGGCCACGTCGACCTGTGCAACGTACCGATCCCGGTGCGGCAAACCGTCGCCGCCAACTAGGGAATAGAACAGCCGGGCTGTGGTATGGCGGGATTTGCCGGCCGGGGCGGCTTGCCGGACCGATACGGCGGTTATAATGGGCGGCTATGAATGCGCCGCCCTCCCCCCGCCCCATCCGGGCCCTTCCCGATCAGCTCATCTCCCAGATCGCCGCCGGCGAGGTGGTCGAGCGGCCGTCCGCCGTCGTCAAGGAGCTGCTGGAAAACGCGCTGGACGCGGGCGCCACCCAGATCACCGTGCGGCTGGAGGAAGGTGGCGTCAAGCGCATCTGCATCACCGACAACGGCAAGGGCATCCCGCCGGACCAGATGCCGCTGGCGCTGGCACGCCATGCGACGTCCAAGATCGCCTCGCTGGACGACCTGGAAAACGTCGGCACGCTGGGCTTTCGCGGCGAGGCGCTGGCGTCGATCGCCTCCGTTGCCGTCGTCACGCTGACGTCGCGCACGGCCGATGCGGCCCATGCCTGGGAGCTGGAAGGTTCGCACCTGGGTACCGTGCAGCCGTCGTCTGGCGCGCCCGGCACCACGGTCAACGTGCAGGACCTGTACTACAACACGCCGGCACGCCGCAAGTTCCTGAAATCCGAGCAGACGGAATTCGGCCACTGCGCCGAGGTGGTGCGCCGCATCGCGCTGGCGCGGCCGGACGTAGCCTTCACGTTGTCGCACAACGGCCGCACGGTGGACCACTGGATGGCCTCCGATATGGCCAAGCGCAGTGCGCAGATCCTGGGCGAGACCTTCGCCGAGGCGCGCCTGCCCATCGACGAGGGCTCGGGCGTGCTGCGCCTGCACGGCTTTGCCGGCCTGCCGACGGCGTCGAAGGCGCGCGCCGACTGCCAGTACTTCTACGTCAACGGCCGCTTCGTGCGCGACAAGCTGCTGGTGCACGCCGTGCGCGCAGCCTACGAGGACGTGCTGCACGGCGACCGCTTCCCGTCCTACGTGCTGGCGCTGGACCTCGATCCCGCGCTGGTGGACGTCAACGTGCACCCGTCCAAGATCGAAGTGCGCTTCCGCGACGGCCGCGCCGTCCACCAGTTCGTGTTCCACGCGGTGCAGCGCGCGCTGGCGCAGACCTCGGCCACGGCGCACGGCAGCGTGCCCGCGCCGCTGCCGGCCGCCGAGACGCTGGGCGGCGGCCCGCAGTGGCGCCCGCAACAGCAGGCGTCCTTCGGCTCGATCCTGAACCCGTCCTACACGCCCACGTTCTCGCCCTCGCCCTTCGCGCGGCCCGGCGAAGGCGGCGTGGCCCAGAGCACCGAGCGCTATGGGGCCCTCTTTGCCGAGCCCGATGCGGCCGCGCCGCCGTCGTACCCGATGCCGCAGGCGAAGCCGTATGTCGCCTCGTCCGCCGCGCTGGCCCATGAGGAATTCCCGCTGGGCTTCGCATTGGCGCAGCTGCACGGCATCTACATCCTGGCGCAGAACAGCAAGGGCCTGGTACTGGTGGACATGCATGCGGCGCACGAGCGCATCCTGTACGAGCAGCTGAAGAATGCGCTGGACGCGCAGATCGCCGGCAGCGAAATGCAGGTCCAGACGCTGCTGATCCCCGTCACGTTCTATGCCGACGCCATCGAAGTGGGCACGGTGCAGGAACATGGCGACACGCTGAAAACCCTCGGCTTCGACATCGCCGTGCTGTCGCCGACCACCCTGGCCGTGCGCGCCGTGCCGGCCCTCTTGAAGAACGCGGATGCGCAAACGCTGGCGCGCGACGTGCTGCGCGACGTGCGCGAATTCGGCGGTTCGCGCGTGCTGATCGAGCGCCGCAACGAGCTGCTGGGCACCCTCGCCTGCCACACGGCGGTGCGCGCCAACCGCATCCTGAGCCAACCCGAAATGAACGCCCTGCTGCGCCAGATGGAAAGCACCGAGCGCGCCGACCAGTGCAACCACGGCCGCCCCACCTGGGTGCAGGTCGAGATCGGCGCGCTGGACAAGCTGTTCCTGCGCGGCCAATAACCATCCTTATGAATCATCCTGCACAGCGGCCGCGCGCGGTCGCCATCATGGGTCCGACCGCGTCGGGCAAGACCGCCGCCGCGCTGGCGATTGCCGCCCGCGTGCCGGCCGAGATCATCTCCGTCGATTCGGCCCTGGTCTACCGGGGCATGGACGTGGGCACCGCCAAGCCCACGCCCGAGGAGCTGGCCAGCGTGCCGCACCACCTGATCGACATCATCGACCCGCTCGACAGCTACAGCGTGGCGCAGTTCCGCAGCGCGACGCTGCGCCTCGTCGACGAGATCCACGGGCGCGGCAAGCTGCCGCTGCTGGTCGGCGGCACGATGTTGTACTTCAAGGGCCTGACGGATGGCCTCGACGACCTGCCGGGCGCCGATCCTGCCGTGCGCGCCGAGCTGGAAGACGAGGCGGCGCGCCTGGGCTGGCCGGCGCTGCACGCGCGCCTGGCCACGCTCGATCCGGAAACCGCCGCGCGCCTGAAGCCCAACGATGCCCAACGCATCCAGCGTGCGCTGGAGATCATCCGCCTGTCCGGCAAGCCGATGTCCGCCCTGCTGGCCCAGCGCGCGCCCGAGGCGCTGCCGTTCGAGCTGACCTCGTTCGCGCTGGAGCCGTCCGATCGCGCCGTGCTGCACGAGCGGATCGCGCGCCGCTTCGACCAGATGCTGGCGGGCGGCGCGCTGCTGGACGAGGTCGAACAGCTGCGCCGGCGCGGCGACCTGCATCCCGGCCTGCCGTCGATGCGCTGCGTGGGTTACCGCCAGGCGTGGGAATACCTGGACGGACGCATCGACCACCAGGCGCTGCGCGAGACCGGCATCATCGCCACGCGCCAGCTCGCCAAGCGCCAGCTGACGTGGCTGCGCTCGATGCCGGAACGGATCGTCATCGACTGCCTGGCCCCCGACGCGACGGCCCAACTGCTGGCGCGGCTGGCGTGACGCTTTGTCATCGACGCTGTGCGCGACAGGGAAATCGTCCGCGCCTGCCTTGACACCTTTCTCCCCAACCGCCATAATGCTTGCCGTTGCGGTGATATAGCTCAGCTGGTTAGAGCACAGCACTCATAATGCTGGGGTCGGTGGTTCAAGTCCACCTATCACCACCACCAGAATGCACGAAGATGGCCTGTCCGGTAACGGCACAGGCCATTGTTCTTTCAAGGCGCGGCCTTGTCGAGTTGTCCAGTTTTCCGGTGATATAGCTCAGCTGGTTAGAGCACAGCACTCATAATGCTGGGGTCGGTGGTTCAAGTCCACCTATCACCACCAAACATTGAAAAGCCGCCGATCCGCGAGGGTCGGCGGCTTTTTCATTGGCGTTTTCATCGCACGGCGGCGATCAGCGGCGGAGGGCCGTACATGCGTGCATATGCCGGCAGCGCCCCGGCCGCGCAGTCGATCATCCTGCGGCCGACAGCCGCCAGCGCCGGGTCGTCGTTGTGGCTCAGCGCCAGCCCCACCTTGTGCTGCGCCGGGTAACTGTGATGCAGCGCCGCGTACATGTCCGATGCCGTGATGTCGGGCGTGGGAGCCTCGCCGTCGAAGTGATGCCGCCCCGTCAACGTGGTCCCGACGATCCCGTGCAGCGCGCCGATGCCGTGCTGCTGCAGCCACTCCATCAGCTGGATCGTCCGATAGGCCGTGGAGTTGTCGCGCGCGGGCCGCTCGGCGAGGATCGTGTAGACCTGCACCCGTGCCAGCCAGTTGCCCTCGGCCGCCGCGCGGTACAGGTTGCGGGTCAGCTGGTGGTCCCTGCGGCTGTCGGGAAAGCGATCCAGCCAGGCGTCCACGGCATCGAGCAGTGGCACCGGGCCCACCTCGGCGGGCTGCTTGCAGACGAAACGCTCGGGGTCCTGCACCGTCGCCACGTCGTGCATGACGCTCGTGAGCAGGCGGTCCATGCGGCGCGTCAGCTCGTCTTGCTCCAGGACCTGGACTGGTCCCAGCCACGCCAGGTCGTCGCGGCGCGACGCATGCGTCAGGCGCGGTCCATCGCCTCTGGCCTCGCGTGCACCGTTCCACTGGCTGGCGTGGTGCTCGTTGTGCGTGGCCGCGTAGATCAGGCCCCCTGCCATCAGCAGCAGTAAGGCCAATGCGGATTTGCTGTTCATGTTTGCCCTCCGTCCTTGCAGTCGGGCTACTGTAGAGCGTGCGGCCTTGGCGCAAGTTGCGCTGACGCAAGTACGGCGACTGGCTGTTGCGCACAGCCATCAGGCGGCGTCTAGAACCACCCGCCGACGACATACCCGGACGTCATCGCCACGACCAGCAGCGCGCCGATGGGCGTGGGCGGCGCGGGCGACGGGATGTCGCAGGCACGGCAAACGGCACCGATGGCGAGACCCAGCAGCGCGCCGACGATCAGCGCGCTCATCGCGGAACCTCCGGCGCCGCGCCATCGAGCGCGTGGCCGCCACAATGCCGGCGGTGGCGGGCGGCGCGGCGGGCGACAAAGCGGTCCACCAGCCAGTAGCCGCTGCTCATCATGAACACCAGCAGCGCGCCGGACAGCACGGGCGGCGACGCGGCCGGGATATCGAAGCGGCGGCACGCCAGCCCGACGACGAACGACAGGGCCAGTCCGGCCAAAATCCTCACCATGTGCCTGGCGGCCTCAGAACGCAAAGCAGCTGCAGCCGAACGCGCCCCAGAAGCCGGCGAAGTCCGAAACCGGCACCGTCGACTTGCGTGCCCTGTCGTGCGCATGCGCGTGCACGCCGCAGGCGCCCGCGCACTGGTGCGGCAGCGCCGGCTGCGGCGCCACTGCCCGGTAGTGGCCCGGTACCTTCGCCACGGGCGACCAGTCGGGCAGCACCGGCAGGTCCGGCGGCCCGAGCTTCGTGAACTCGGCCTGGCCGAACACGATGCGCCCACCCACCACTGTCAGCACCGACTCGATCGACTTGATCGCTTCCTCGCCGACGCGGAAGAAGTCCGCCGACAGCACGGCCAGGTCGGCCAGCATGCCGGCCTGGATGCGGCCCTTCTTGCCCTGCTCGTTGGAGAACCACGCGCTGCCGGTCGTCCACAATTCCAGCGCGGTTTCGCGCGGCAGGTTGCCGCCCGCGTCGACCAGGCGCAGGCCGCCGACGGTGCTGCCGGAGACCAGCCAATACAGCGCGGTCCACGGGTTGTAGCTGGCCACGCGGGTCGCATCCGTGCCGGCACCGACCGGTACGCCTGCTGCCAGCATGCGCTGGATCGGCGGCGTGGCCTTGGCCGCCTCGGCGCCATAGCGCTCGACGAAGTACTCGCCCTGGAAGGCCATCCGGTGCTGGATCGCGATACCGCCGCCCAGCGCCTTGACCCGGTCGATGTTCCTCGGGCTGATGGTTTCGGCATGGTCGAACAGCCAGTGCAGGCCGTCGAACGGGATGTCGCGATTCACCTTCTCGAACACGTCCAGCATGCGCCCGATCGACTCGTCGTAGGTGGCGTGGAGACGGAACGGCCAGCGCTGGCTGACGAGGTGGCGCACCACCTGCTCCAGCTGTCCTTCCATCTCGGGCGGCAGGTCGGGACGCGGCTCGAGGAAGTCCTCGAAGTCGGCCGCCGAGAACATCAGCATCTCGCCGGCACCGTTGTGGCGATACCAGTCGTCGCCCTGGCCTGGCGTGACGCTGTCGGTCCAGCGCTGGAAGTCCTGCAGCTCCTGGCCTTTGTTCTGCGTGAAGAGGTTGTAGGCGATGCGGATCGTCAGCTGGTGCTCCCGCGCCAACTGCTCGACGACCTGGTAATCCTCGGGATAGTTCTGGAAGCCGCCGCCCGCGTCGATGGCACTGGTCAAGCCCAGGCGATTCAGTTCGCGCATGAAGTGGCGGGTGGAATTGACCTGGTGTTCCAGTGGCAGCTTGGGTCCCTTCGCCAGCGTGGCGTACAGGATCAACGCGTTCGGCCGCGCGATCAGTATGCCGGTCGGGTTGCCGCTCGCGTCGCGCACGATCTCGCCGCCGGGCGGATTGGGCGTGTCCTTGGTATAGCCGACGGCTCGCAACGCGGCGCGGTTCAATAGCGCGCGGTCGTACAGGTGCAGCACGAAGACGGGGATGTCGGGGGCCGCGGCGTTCAGGTCGTCGATCGTCGGCATGCGGCGTTCGGCGAACTGGAACTCGGTCCAGCCGCCGATCACGCGCACCCACTGCGGGCTGGGCGTGCGCAGCGCCTGGTCCTTCAGCATGCGCAGCGCGTCGGCCAGCGACGGCACGCCTTCCCAGCGCAGCTCCAGGTTGTAATTGAGGCCGCCGCGGATCAGGTGCAGGTGCGAATCGTTCAGGCCGGGGATGACGGTGCGACCGTTCAGGTCCACCACCTGCGCCGCCGGGGTGCGGTGGCGCATCACGTCATCGGCGTCGCCCACGGCAAGGAATTTGCCGTCGTCGATGGCGACGGCGGTGGCGACGGGGTTGGACTTGTCGCCCGTGTGGAAGCGGCCGTTATGAAGTATCAGCATGGTGTGCGCAGGATGGAAACGATGCGGTCCATCATACGCGGCCGGCTGCTGGCGTCATCCCTTGTCCGGGGCCGGGTCCGCTCTGCAAAAAGGAAGAAGAGCTTGGGGTCGGTCCCCTGCTGGGACAGACCCCAGTCCCTGGAGCGGGTTGTCAGTCAGCGGGGTCCGCTACTTCGCCCGGGCCAGCACCAGCGCAACCAGGCTGAGCAGCGCCGCGATCGACAGGTAGTAGCCGACGTACTGCAGGCCGTACTGGTTCGCCAGCATGGTGGCGATGTATGGCGCCAGCGAGGCGCCCAGGATGCCGGCCAGGTTGAACGTCAGCGAAGCCCCCGTGTATCGCACCTCGGCCGGGAACAGCTCGGACAGGATCGTGCCCAAGGGGCCGTACGTCATGCCCATCAGCGCGAGGCCCAGGCACAGGAACACCGTGACCTGGGTCGTGCTGCCGGAGCCGAACAGCGGCGCCATCGTCAGGCCGAACAGGGCGATGGCGGCCGAGATGGCGATCAGCGTGCGGCGCCGGCCATAGCGGTCGGCCAGCAGCGCGGCCAGCGGGATCGTCAGGCCGAAGAACAGCACGGCGAACAGCTGCAGCACGAGGAAGTGCTCGCGCGAGAAGCCCAGCGCGGAGACGCCCCAGTTCAGCGCGAACACCGTCATCAGGTAGAACAGCACGAACGTGGCCATCGCCATCAGGGTGCCCAGCACCAGCATGCGCGTATGGTCGCGCAGCACGGCCACCACGGGCACCTTGACGCGCTCGCCCTTGTCCAGCACCTTCTGGAAGTCGGGCGTCTCCGTGATCTTCAGCCGCACGTACAGGCCCACCAGCACCAGCAGCGCGCTGGACAGGAACGGGATGCGCCAGCCGTAGCTGAAGAACTGTGCGTCCGTCAGCACCTCGGACAGCAGCAGGAAGATGCCGCCCGACAGGAAGAAGCCGATCGGTGCGCCCAACTGCGGGAACATGCCGTACCAGGCGCGCCTGCCCGGCGGAGCGTTCTCGGTTGCCAGCAGCACGGCGCCACCCCACTCGCCGCCGAGGCCCAGGCCCTGGCCGAAGCGGCACAGCGCCAGCAGCAACGGCGCCCACGCGCCGATCGACGCATAGGTGGGCAGCATGCCGATGATGACTGTCGACAGGCCCATCGTCAGGAGCGCCGCGACCAAGGTGGCCTTGCGGCCGATGCGGTCGCCGAAGTGGCCGAACACGGCCGAGCCCACGGGCCGTGCGAAGAACGCGATGGCGAACGTGGCCAGCGACTGCAAGGTGGCGGCGGCGGCGTCGCCGGCGGGGAAGAACAGCTTGGGGAAGACGAGGACGGCGGCCGTCGCGTAGATATAGAAATCGAAGAATTCGATGGTGGTGCCGATCAGGCTGGCGAACAGCACGGTGCTGGCCTTGTTGCGCGCGGCACCGGGAAGAGTTTCTTGCATGCAGACTCCGGACGAACGTTGAACGTGTTTGGTATGCCGTCAACCGGGGGTGGCGATCTGGGCAAACGCGTCGCGGATCTCGCTGGCGTCGGCGGGCCGTACGACCCGCGCCACTTCCTTCCCGTCTTGCAGGAAGATCATGGTCGGCCATAGTTTGACACGGAAGGAACGGCCCAGCAAGCGACCCGGCCCGTCCTCGACCTTGAAGTGGCGGATGCCCGCGTAGTCGCCGTAGGCCTCGGCCAGCAGCGGCTGCGCGGCGCGGCAATGTCCGCACCAGTTGGTGCCGAATTCGAGCAGCGCGGGGCCGCCCAGGGCGTCGATCTCGGCGCGCGTTGGCGCCGCTTCGGTGTAGGTGTATTCCATGGTGCGCTCCTTCCATTGATTGCGTGATGATGGAACATTATCACGCCGCCGGCGGGAAAGAGCGCACGGCCAGCGCTATGCCGACAGCGTGGTGCTGATCTCCTTGCCCGCCACCTTCACGCGGGTCAGCTGCAGGCCCTTGACGTTGTACAGGTACCAGGGCTGCTCGCGATTGGCTGGCGTGCCGAAGTCGCAGTCGCTGATCTTCACGTTCGTCACCGGCACCACCGCCGGCATCGGCTGCGGGCCGTTGTAGTCCGAGGCCACGGGCCCCAGGATGACGATCGCCTGGTAGCACGAGGCCAGAGCGCCCTGCTTCGTCTTCACGTTCCCCACCGTGACGTTGGAGATCTGGATATTGTCGACGACGGGTGGGCGCAGCCGCACCGTATCGGCCGTCGGCGTGTAGTCGCAGTCGAACGTGACGACGGCGCCGGCGGCCGTCGCGACGGTCTTCGACGCAATGGGGGAACCGGGCAGCGACGCGTAGAACGAAGGGCTGGTCTGCACGCCGTTCGGGATCTTCACGTTGCGCACGTAGAAATTGCGCAGGTAGCCACCCCGGTTCATATTGGTCTTCAGGCGGATGGCCGTGTTGAGGGGATTGGTGGCCCAGTGCGTGTTTTCGAATACCAGGTTCTGCGCATACACGTTCTGGATGCCGCCCGCCATTTCGCTGCCCAGGGTGACGGCGCCATGGCCGCTGTGCATGATGCAGTCCTGGATGACGATGTTCTGCGACGGTCCGTACTGGGTGTCGCGGTTCTTGCCCGCCTTGATGGCGATGCAGTCGTCGCCCGCGTCGAACGTGCAGCCCTCGACCAGCACCATGTCGCAGGCCTCCGGGTCGAAGCCGTCGCTGTTCGGGCCATGGCTTTCCGCGTGCACGTTGCGGAAGACCAGGTTGCGGCAGTGGACCGGGTGGTGCTGCCAGAACGGCGTGTGGATCACGTGGTAGCCCTGCAGCAGCACGTTGGTGCAGCCGATCAGGTGCACCATCGATGGGCGCAGGTAGTGACCCAGGCCGAACACCCGCTTCGCCAGCGGTACCCCGGCCTCTGACAGCGCGGGCAGGTACTGCTCGTCGGCGCGCCACTTGTCGCCTTCGCCCTGGATCAGCTGGCGCTCCGCTTCCGTCAGGTGCGGTGCCACGTCGCGCAGCGAGGTCGGATTGGCGGGATTGGCGATACGCTGGTTGATCTTGCCCGGCGCGTCGCCCGGCGTGTTGGCCTGCGAGACGGGATTGATCGTGCGGTTCTTGCCCTTCCACGTCCACCAGCAGTCGGTACTGCCCGCGAACGGCACGCCGCCCTGCCCGTTCAGGACACTGGTCCAGTCCTCGCCCGTCAGCGCGATATTGTCCTGGCCATACGCGTAGATCATCGACGCGAAGTTCAGGCAGTCGTTGCTCTGCCAGCGCGTGATGACCAGCTTGCCGTTGGCGCCGCAGTCGACGTCGCCATACTTCGCGTAGTCACGCGGGTCGTTGCTGAAGTAGACATGCGCGCCCTTCTTCAGGTGCACGTGCACGTTCGACAGCAGCACGATCGGCCCCGCCACGTACCAGTTCCCGGCCGGGATCACGACGCGGCCGCCGCCGGCCTGGTGGCACGCGGCGATGGCTGCCTTGATGGCGGGATAGCAGTCCTTCGCGCCGGGCGCCTGGGTGTCCACCATGGCCTGGTCGTCATGCGACACCCATGCCTTGACCTTGGTGAGCGCGCACGGCGCGGCGCCGAAGTCGGTGATGACGAAATCCTGCTCGCGGAACCTGAGCGGCTGCGAAAGGCGGGTGGCGATTTCCTTGGCGCGCGCCCACGGGTCCTCGGCGATGGCCGCCTGGGCGCCGTTCGCCGCGCCGATGGCGGCCAGGCCGCTGGCCGATACCGCCTTCATCATCGTGCGGCGCTGCTGGTTGATGGTGGTGCTCATCTTGGTTTCCTTATTCGTCTGTATTGTTGAATTCCGCGAGGTAGATGTCGGCCGGCGCCGGCGGCGCGCCATACCCGAGGTCCCGCACGGGATCGATGCCTGCCTTGCGCAGGTTGTTCCAGAAATCGTCCGACGTGAACTGCGCGGGCCGGTACGCCAGCGTGCCCGAGCGGTTCCAGTCCGACCACGGATTGACGCGGTCGATGTGGCGCCCGATCGTCGAGTTCAGGACGATCATCTTGCCGACCGTTTCCAGCACCGTCGGCGTGATCGTCCCGTGCGGCTTGCGGTACACGCTCTCGCTGCCCAGCACGCAGCGGTATCCTGCCACCGCCACCGGCGCATAGGGCGAGCAGCGCGAGCTGTGGAACCACTGGCGCGCCAGGTGGAACTTGCCGGCCAGCGCATTGGGCGACCCGTCATGCGTGAAGCGTACCGTATCGAACACGAAGCCGTACTTCGTCTTCCAGTTGGTATTGGGCGCGCCCACGTACGACGTGCTGCGGTCGCCCAGCGAGCGCACTTCGCTGCGGTAGAAGTAAGCGGTCGTGTCGCCGAAGATGAAGTCGACGTCGCCCTCGATATAGGAGCGGTGGAAGAAGCTGCGGGCCGTCACGCGCGTCTCGGCCGACTTCAGGTACAGCGTGTCCTGGAAGCCGATCAGGCGCACGTTCTCGAACTGGGCCTTGTCGGCGCCGTCCACCGCCAGCGCCACCGCCTGGTGGTGCACGCGGTTGATCTGCGCGTCCGGCGCGTGGTTGCCGCAGGCGCGCTCGCCGCATTCCTCGCGGGCGTTGCCGGTCGCCTTGTTGTACGAGTTCTCGAACGTCAGGTTGCGGGCCTGGAAGCCGTGGTTGCGCACCCACACCGTCATCGAGCCGCTGGTGGAGATGTTGCCCACCCGCTCGCGCACCAGCGCATGCATGGCCTGGATCGACGGATCGACATCGGCGAACTGCGCACCGAACTGCCGCACGTAGTCGGTGGACGCCACGGCGGCATCCAGGCCTGCCGTGATGACCGTGTCCGCCGCGCTCTTGCCTTCGCCGTACAGCGTGATCGGGCGCGCCGATACAGGCACGTACACCAGCTCGCGGTACGTGCCCGGCTTGACGAGAATGTACGTGCGACCGCTCTTGCCGGCACTGTCCGCGACCGCGCGGCTGATCGCCGCCTGCACGGTGGCGAATGTGCGGCGGCCATCGGCCCGACCGGCGCCGTCGACCACGTAGTCGGCCTTGAATGCCGCGCCCTGCGCCAGCGGGTCGGCCAGCGGATCCCACGGGTCGACGATTTCGCTGCCGGCGCGCCCCGTGGTCTTCAGCACCTCGGCGATCGTGATCTTGTTGGCGACGTCTGCTGGCAGCTGCGGACGCGCCACCGCGACCGACGGCCCGTCGGCGCGGGCCGGGAGACTGTCCTGGACCTGTGCGCAAGCGGCCAGCAGTGCCAGCGCGACGACGCTCAGGCTGGCCTTCACTGGCCTTCCTCCGCACGGAACTCGGCCGCGATGGCCGGGATCGCGGCCTTGATTTCGCGCTCGACCATGCGGGCAAAGTACGCCGCACCTTTCGCGCCCACGTGCGTGTAGTCGAAGGCGCTCTTGGCCGCGCCCTGCGGCTCCACCGCGGCGGCGCTACCGGGTGCGGGGGCCGGAGCGGCGGGCGGCTTCGGTGCCACGGCCAGCGTGTCCGCCTCGTCCGGGCCCATCGCCTGCACGGCGGCGACGCTGTCCGCATTGAGGTCCAGCAGCGCGACCTGCTTCGTGGCCGCGACGTTGCGGATCACGTCCGCCCAAGGCTGCAGGTTGTTTTCCAGCTTGCCCTCCTTGAAGCTGCGCCGTGTCAGGGGCGTCACGAGCACGGGCACACCGCCCAGCGCCTTGACCTCGTCCACGTAGCGCGCCATGTTGACGGGGAACTCCGTCTTCAGGTCGGTCGAGCGGCCCGGCTTGCCCGGCTGGTCGTTGTGGCCGAACTGGATCAGCACGTAGGTGGTGCGGTAGGCGGCGCTGCCCTTGAGCAGGCCCTGCACCTCGTCCCAGCGGCCTTCGGCCCGGAAGCTGCCGGAGCTGCGGCCGCCCTTGGCCAGGTTGATGCACGTGTCGGCGCGGATCACGCGGGCGCAGAAGGCGTCGCCGTAGCCGCTGGCGGTGGCCATCGTCGAGTCGCCCACGAGGATGAAACGGACGGGCTTCGTATCGGCCGCCATGGCGGCGCTGGCAGCCAGCGCCAGGGTGGCGGCGGCAAGGAATTTGACTGTCATGCGGTGTCCTCGATAAAAAAGCGGCGCCCGCTGCGCAGGGAGGCAGGCGGGCGCCGCGTGTCACGTCAGGTGCACGGTCCGATCAGAAGTTGTACGTCGCGCGCAGATTGTACGAGCGGCCGATCGGGCTGGCGGCGCTGGACAGGTAGCTGAAAGAGTAGCCGCTGTGGTTCGTCACCGGCGGATCGCTGTCGAACACGTTGGTGATGCCGAATACCAGCTGCAGGTTCTTGATGCCCTTGTAGCCGACCGTCAGGTTCCACGGCTTGTACGAGTTGATGTCGCGCCAGTACTGCTCGGCCACCAGGTTCTGGTCTTCGTACTTCGCGTTGTAGTTCTGCGTGGCCTGCGCGGTCCAGTCGCCCATCGACCAGCCGAACTTCAGCGTGTGCTTCCAGCGGTAGGTGATGATCGGGAAGCTCGACGTGGTGCCGTTCGACGCGTTGCCGAAGCGGCCGATGTTCGAGACCCACTCGTCGCCCGGGAACAGCTGGTTGTCGAACTTCGTCAGGTACGTGCCATCCAGTTCGATGCGGAAGTCGCCGTAGTTCGTGCGCGGGAAGCGGTACGTACCCGACACGTCGATACCGGCCGCCTTCTGGCCGCCCAGGTTCATCGTCGTGTTGTTGATGAACGCCAGCGTGCCGTCCGGGTTACGCGCGAACAGGTTCGCGTAGCGTGCCGGGTCCTGGAAGTAGACTTGCTCCGGCAGGTTCGCCAGCATGTCCTTCATGCGGATGTTCCAGTAGTCCAGCGACAAGGTCATCGACTTGATCGGCTCCATCACGACACCCAGCGTGAAGCCGCGCGACTTTTCCGGCTTGAGGTTGGCGTTCGAGCCCACCTGCTTCGGCAGCTGCACGTCGCAGACTTCCGACTCCACGTAGCCTGGCAGCGGCGTGCCCGAGCCGGCGATGGCCGGCGTGGCGCTCGGGCACAGGATCGGGTCGTCCCAGCGCGAGCTGGTCTTGCCGGTGGCGCCGGGCAGGCGGTAGCCGTAGGCGTCGAACAGGGTCGGCGCGCGGAAGCCCGTGTTGGCCGAGCCGCGGAACATCAGCGTCTTGGTCGGCTCCCAGCGGAAGCTGGCCTTCGGATTGATGGTGTTGCCGAAATCGCTGAAGTAGTCGTCGCGGGCGGCGAAGTTCAGCGTCAACTGCTTCGTCAGCGGCACGTCCAGCTCCGCGTACAGCGCGTAGACATTGCGCTGGCCTTCGCCATGCGAGGCGGTGCTGTTCAGGTACTGCACTTCGTTCTGGATCGCCAGCTTGTCGTCGCGCGTCGTCGTGTGGTTCACGTCGGCGCCGATGGCCAGTGCCATCGAACCGCCGGCCAGCTCCATCAGCGGACGGCTGACGGTCAGGTCGGCGCCCGTGTACGTGCTGCGCGAGTCGCGGTTCTTGATGCCGTCCACCGAGATCGTCTTCAGGTAGTCGAGGCCAGCCTGGTCCTGCAGGCCGAACGGATTCAGGGCGCCGCTCTTCAGGCCGTCCAGCAGGCCCTGGCCGCGCACGAAGCCACGGTCGTAGTAGTTCTCGCGGTCGCTTATGCCGACCACGAGGCCGGCGCGGTAGTCCCACGCGCCGAACTTGCCTTCGTCGACGAACGCCAGGCGCTGGTTGACCTGCTTGTCCTTCTGCACGGCGATGCCCAGGTCGGCCACCGACCACGTGACGATCAGCGGGGCGCCGTCCAGGCCGGACATCGCCGGCACGCCGCCGCTGTTGCCCGGATACCATTTGGACGACGACGGCAGCTGCGCCGTGACGCCGCCCACGGCCACCGATTGCGTCGGGTTGCGGGCCGCCAGGATTTCCGACTGGCCGCGGGTGTACTCGACGGTGAAGGTATGGTCTTCGTTGAACTGGCGGGTGGCGCGGGCGTAGAAGCTCAGCTGCGAATTCTCGTGCAGCGCGGTGCCGTATTCGGTGTTGTCGATCAGGCAGGTGTTCTTCGCGCCGACGATCGAGTATGGCGCCTCGCACTCGCCGGCGTACGGATTGCGGGCGGTCTTGTTGGTAGCAGTCGTGAAGTTGGCCGGCATGGCGTAGCCGCCGCTGCCGATGGTGCGCGAGCGGCCGATTTGCGCCAGGATCTCGTCCGAGCCCAGTTCCGGCCGGTCTTTCGACGCCAGGCGGCTGCGCTGGTGGAAGTCGATGGTGGCATAGGCGTTCCAGCCGTCGGTGGACAGCTTGCCCTTGCCGAAGGTCAGCGTGGCGCGCTGCTCGTCGCCGCCGCCGTGTTTCTCCGGCTCGACCCACTGCCCCGTGATGGAGCCCCCTTCGACTTCGCGCTTGGTGACGAAGTTGACGACGCCGCCGATGGCGTCCGAACCGTAGATCGAAGAGGCGCCGTCGTTCAGGATCTCCACGCGCGCCAGGGCGCTCATCGGGATCACGTCCAGGTTGGCGTAGCCCGACGAGATGGCCTCGTTGGCGAGACGGCGCCCGTTCAGCAGGACCAGCGTGCGGTTCACGCCCAGGCCGCGCAGGTTGATGTTGGTGCCCGAGCCGGCGTTGGAAGGTGCCAGCGAGGCCGATTGCGGCAGCGCCATCATGACGTCCGCCAGGGTCGTCAGGCCGCGCTGCGCGAATTCCTCGGCCTTGATGGTGGTGATCGGCAGGGCCTCTTCGTTGGCCAGGCGCTTGATCGACGAGCCGGTCACTTCCACTCGCTGCATCGGGGCGTCCTGGGCCGCCGCCTGATTCGCCACGGCCAGCACGGCCAGTGCGATGGAAGTGAGTACCAGCCGTGGCTGACAGAGGGTTTCGCGCTTGTTCATGCTTCTCGTCTCCTTGTTTTTCCAAATTGAGTTATGTCGGCGCGCATGCGCGCTGCCGGCAGTTGGAGCACCTCGCGTACTCCGTGCCGCTGCGACGAGGTCCACGCTGGGGCGAGGTCGCAAGCGGTCGATAACTTTTTGGTACGAGATCAGGGGCGCGACTTGCCGCGCGCGAGCGCTGCATGCCGGCATACTTGGCGGGGTTGGCCCGATGGTATCTTGTTCATCCTGTCTCCTCGGCGCGCCTGGTTTTTGTGTACGCGCCGGTCCTGCTCTTTTCTTCTACTGGTACTGCTAGCCGCGCGAGAAGGTCCGCGTCACGCGCTCCAGGTGCGCGCGCATCGCCTTGCGCGCCGCGGCCGGGTCGTGCGCCGCGATCGCCTCGAAGATGCGGCGGTGGTCCTTCAGCGTTTCCTGCCGCAGTTCCTCGGTCTGGAAATGCTCCTTCAGCTTGTGCCACAGGCGGCCGCGCTGGTCCCACAGGTACTCCAGCGTGCCGACCATCGCGCCGTTGCCGGTCGCGCGGCCGATCGCCAGGTGGAAGTTGCGGTCGGCCTGTTCGTTGGTGGTCTTGTTGGCGTGGTGCGCCTCCATTTCCTCCACCGCCTTCAGGATGGCGTCGATCGCGCCATCCGTGGCAGTACGCGCGGCCATCGCCGCGATCTCGCCTTCGATCAGGCGCCGCGCCGACAGCACTTCGAACGGCCCGGGGCCACCCTCGGGAACCTTCGATGCCGGCTCCGGCACCTCGCTGACGTAGACGCCGGAACCGCCGCGCACCTCGATGACGCCGCCCAGCTCCAGCGCGATCAGCGCTTCGCGCAGCGAAGCGCGGCTGACGGCCAGCTTGGTGGCCAGGTCGCGCTCGGATGGCAGGCGCGCACCGGGCCGGATGCCGTCGGCCGCGATCAACGCCTGGATGCGGTCCGCCACGACGCGATACAGGCGCGGCTCGTGGCCGGCCGGTTCCGGCGCGGCGAATGCTCCCCTCTTCTGCATACGTCTCCCGCTTTGTCTTATTATGTCGTCATCTGGTCAGGCCATTCTAAAGCGGTCAGACCAAAATCGCAATGTGGACTAGCCAAAAAAGTTGGGCTCTGTCATACTGAAGTCATCAGACAACACATCGGCACGGACTTATCTGCGTTGCAATCACGCAACAAGTCAGCAACAGGAAGCCCTGCCGCTCCTCCAGGATTGAAGATGACAGCGAGCTCTCCGCGCCGTATCCACATGCACGAGAACGACAATGTGGCGATCGTCGTCAACGATGGCGGCCTGCCGGCCGGCACCGTGTTCGCCGACGGCCTGACCTTGGTCGAAGGCGTCCCGCAAGGGCACAAGGTGGCGCTGGTCGACCTGGCGCAGGGCGATGCGGTGATCCGCTACAACGTCACGATCGGCCGGGCCGCGAAGGCCATCCCGAAAGGCAGCTGGGTCTCCGAGCAGCTGCTGGACATGCCGCCCGCGCGCGAGCTGGACAACCTGCCGATCGCCACCGTCAAGCCGGCCCCGCTGCCGCCGCTGGAGGGCTACACGTTCCAGGGCTACCGCAACGAGGATGGCTCCGTCGGCACCCGCAACATCCTGGCGATCACGACGACCGTGCAGTGCGTGTCCGGCGTGGTGGACTTTGCGGTGAAGCGCATCAAGGCCGAGCTGCTGCCGCGCTATCCGAACGTGGACGACGTCGTCGGCCTGGAGCATACCTACGGCTGCGGCGTCGCGATCGATGCGCCCAACGCGATGGTGCCGATCCGCACGCTGCACAACATCAGCAAGAATCCGAACTTCGGCGGCCAGGCCATGGTCGTCTCGCTGGGCTGCGAGAAGTTGCAGCCCACGCGCCTGTTCCCGAAAGGGTCGATCCCGATCCGCAAGGCCGACAACACGATCGCCGACGAGGCGCCTGTCGTCTGCCTGCAGGACAACCACCACGTGGGCTTCATGTCGATGATCGACTCGATCATGCAGACGGCCGAGCAGCAACTGGAAGTGCTGAACCGGCGCCAGCGCGTCACGTGCCCGGCCGCCGACCTGGTCGTGGGCGTGCAGTGCGGCGGCAGCGATGCGTTCTCCGGCGTGACGGCCAATCCGGCGGTGGGCTTTGCCACCGACCTGCTGGTGCGCGCGGGTGCCACCGTGATGTTCTCGGAAGTGACGGAGGTCCGCGACGGCATCGACCAGCTGACGTCGCGCGCCGTCAACGAGGAAGTGGCGCAAGCCATGATCCGCGAGATGGACTGGTACGACAATTACCTGAAGCGCGGCGGCGTCGACCGCAGCGCCAATACGACGCCGGGCAATAAAAAGGGCGGGCTGTCGAACATCGTCGAGAAGGCGATGGGCTCGATCGTCAAATCCGGCAGCAGCCCGATCTCGGGCGTGCTCTCGCCAGGCGAGAAGCTGACGACGAAAGGCCTGATCTACGCGGCGACACCCGCCTCGGACTTCATCTGCGGCACGCTGCAGCTGGCGGCGGGCATGAACCTGCACATCTTCACGACGGGCCGCGGCACGCCTTACGGCCTGGCCGAGGTCCCCGTCATCAAGGTGGCCACGCGCGACGACCTGGCGCGCCGCTGGCACGACCTGATGGACGTGAACGCGGGCCGCATCGCCACCGGCGAGGCGACGATCGAGAGCGTCGGCTGGGAATTGTTCCAGCTGATGTTGGATGTCGCCAGCGGCAAGAAGACGTGGGCGGAGCACTGGAAACTGCACAATGCGCTGGTGCTGTTCAACCCGGCGCCGGTGACGTGACGCCCGCGCGTTCAATCATGCGGCTGAGCCGACACGGCGCCGGAACTCTGGTCAAATACCCTGGTTAACAAGAGGATTCACTCATGACGACGAAAAAACCATTCAAGCGCCTGCTGCTGACGGGCGCCGCCGGCGGTCTCGGCAAGATCCTGCGCGAACGCATCAAGCCCTGGGCCGACGTGGTGCGGCTGTCCGACATCGGCGACCTGGGCGAGGCCCGTGAAGGCGAGGAGATCGTGCAGTGCGACCTGGCCGACAAGCCGGCCGTGCTGGCGATGATGGAAGGCGTGGACGCCGTGCTGCACTTCGGCGGCATCTCGACGGAAAACACCTTCGAGAACATCATGCATGCCAACATCCAGGGCACGTACAACATCTACGAGGCGGCGCACCGCCATGGCGTCAAGCGCATCGTGTTCGCGAGCTCGAACCACGCGATCGGCTTCTATCCGCAGACCCAGGTCATCGACGCCGACGATCCACCGCGGCCGGACTCGATGTACGGCCTGTCGAAGGTCTTCGGCGAGCAGCTGTCGCGCTACTACTTCGACCGCGCCGGCATCGAAACCGTCTGCCTGCGCATCGGTTCGTCCTTCCCGGCCGTGAACAACCCGCGCATGATGTGCACGTGGCTCTCCTATGACGACCTGGTCGAGGCGCTGCGCGTATCGCTGCTGACGCCGCGCGTCGGCCACACGATCCTGTTCGGCGCGTCGAACAACAAACGCCAGTGGTGGGACAACCGCAAGGCCGCGCACCTGGGCTTCCAGCCGAAGGACAGCTCGGAACAGTTCCGCGCCGACGTCCCGGAAACGGGCGAGTACCCGCCCGAGGACGACGCCGCCAGCAACTACCACGGCGGCAAGTTCATCTTCGACGGGCCGATGTACAAATAACGCCCTTCGCTCCACGCTGCCTCCGATCGGGGACAGTCTTCGTATCTCCACCTGGGATGCGGAGGCTGTCCCCGATTTCGCTTGCGTGCCGCTGCTGCATCGGGCTCCGGCTGAAGCGGCAGTCGCTGAGCCAAGCAGAGCCCCGCTAGCGTCACGGGCTTCGGGCCCGTCCCTCCGGGACTGAACCTGGTTCTCATCGTATGACTCTTGTAGGCTTTGCCGTCGATATCCGGCGGAGCACGTCAGGTGCTGATAAAAACCAGGGTCAGTCCCGGTGGGACAGACCCTGAGCCTGAAGCGGCGGTCGCGGAACTGAGCAAAGCCCGCCAGTGCCGCGGGCTGAGGGTCTGTCCCCACCGGGGACTGACCCTGGTTTTCATCAGGGACTCGAAAATGATCTGCAAATGAAAAAAGCCCACCAGATCACTGGTGGGCTTTTCTCGGTATAACAGCCTGACGATAACCTACTTTCACACTGGTTGCAGCACTATCATCGGCGCAAAGTCGTTTCACGGTCCTGTTCGGGATGGGAAGGGGTGGGGCCGACTTGCTATGGTCATCAGGCATGACTTGTACGTAGTCTCGTTCCCGACAGGGCAACGCGACTACTAATCTGGAAGAAGTAAGGTTGGGTAGTTCTCGTAAATCTCAAACACAGGCAAATGCTCTGTAACCGTCAAGGTTATAGGGACAAGCCGTACGGGCAATTAGTATCAGTTAGCTTAATGCATTACTGCACTTCCACACCTGACCTATCAACGTCCTGGTCTCGAACGACCCTTCAAGGAGCTCAAGGCTCCGGGAAATCTCATCTTAAGGCAAGTTTCCCGCTTAGATGCTTTCAGCGGTTATCTCTTCCGAACTTAGCTACCCGGCAATGCCACTGGCGTGACAACCGGTACACCAGAGGTTCGTCCACTCCGGTCCTCTCGTACTAGGAGCAGCCCCCTTCAAATTTCCAACGCCCACGGCAGATAGGGACCAAACTGTCTCACGACGTTTTAAACCCAGCTCACGTACCACTTTAAATGGCGAACAGCCATACCCTTGGGACCGGCTACAGCCCCAGGATGTGATGAGCCGACATCGAGGTGCCAAACTCCCCCGTCGATATGAACTCTTGGGAGGAATCAGCCTGTTATCCCCAGAGTACCTTTTATCCGTTGAGCGATGGCCCTTCCATACAGAACCACCGGATCACTATGTCCTACTTTCGTACCTGCTCGACTTGTCGGTCTCGCAGTTAAGCACGCTTATGCCATTGCACTATTAGCACGATGTCCGACCGTACCTAGCGTACCTTCGAACTCCTCCGTTACACTTTAGGAGGAGACCGCCCCAGTCAAACTGCCTACCATGCACTGTCCCCGATCCGGATTACGGACCAAGGTTAGAACCTCAAACAAACCAGGGTGGTATTTCAAGGTTGGCTCCACGAGAACTGGCGTCCCCGCTTCAAAGCCTCCCACCTATCCTACACAGATTGGTTCAAAGTCCAATGCAAAGCTACAGTAAAGGTTCATGGGGTCTTTCCGTCTAGCCGCGGGTAGATTGCATCATCACAAACACTTCAACTTCGCTGAGTCTCGGGAGGAGACAGTGTGGCCATCGTTACGCCATTCGTGCAGGTCGGAACTTACCCGACAAGGAATTTCGCTACCTTAGGACCGTTATAGTTACGGCCGCCGTTTACTGGGACTTCAATCAAGAGCTTGCACCCCATCATTTAATCTTCCAGCACCGGGCAGGCGTCACACCCTATACGTCCACTTTCGTGTTTGCAGAGTGCTGTGTTTTTATTAAACAGTCGCAGCCACCAGTTTATTGCAACCCTTTCGCCCTATCACAGTAAAGTGACCAAGCTACCGGGGCGTACCTTTTCCCGAAGTTACGGTACCAATTTGCCGAGTTCCTTCTCCCGAGTTCTCTCAAGCGCCTTAGAATACTCATCTCGCCCACCTGTGTCGGTTTGCGGTACGGTCTCGTATGACTGAAGCTTAGAGGCTTTTCTTGGAACCACTTCCGATTGCTTCGCGAACAAGTTCGCTCGTCCCGATCCCTTGAATTCCGCGCCCGGATTTGCCTAAGCGCCTTCTATGAACCAGAAACTGACTATTCCAACAGTCAGACAACCTTCCGCGATCCGTCCCCCCATCGCATCATACGACGGTGCAGGAATATTAACCTGCTTCCCATCAGCTACGCATCTCTGCCTCGCCTTAGGGGCCGACTCACCCTGCTCCGATGAACGTTGAACAGGAAACCTTGGGCTTACGGCGTGCGGGCTTTTCACCCGCATTATCGCTACTCATGTCAGCATTCGCACTTCTGATACCTCCAGCATCCTTTACAAGACACCTTCGCAGGCTTACAGAACGCTCTCCTACCATATGCTTACGCATATCCGCAGCTTCGGTGACTGGCTTAGCCCCGTTACATCTTCCGCGCAGGACGACTCGATCAGTGAGCTATTACGCTTTCTTTAAATGATGGCTGCTTCTAAGCCAACATCCTGACTGTTTTAGCCTTCCCACTTCGTTTTCCACTTAGCCAATCTTTGGGACCTTAGCTGGCGGTCTGGGTTGTTTCCCTCTTGACGCCGGACGTTAGCACCCGACGTCTGTCTCCCAAGCTCGCACTCATCGGTATTCGGAGTTTGCAATGGTTTGGTAAGTCGCGATGACCCCCTAGCCATAACAGTGCTCTACCCCCGATGGTGATACTTGAGGCACTACCTAAATAGTTTTCGGAGAGAACCAGCTATTTCCAAGTTTGTTTAGCCTTTCACCCCTACCCACAGCTCATCCCCTAATTTTTCAACATTAGTGGGTTCGGTCCTCCAGTGCGTGTTACCGCACCTTCAACCTGGCCATGGGTAGATCACTTGGTTTCGGGTCTACACCCAGCAACTAGCGCCCTGTTCGGACTCGATTTCTCTGCGGCTCCCCTATATGGTTAACCTCGCTACTGAATGTAAGTCGCTGACCCATTATACAAAAGGTACGCCGTCACGGAACAAGTCCGCTCCGACTGTTTGTATGCACACGGTTTCAGGATCTATTTCACTCCCCTCCCGGGGTTCTTTTCGCCTTTCCCTCACGGTACTGGTTCACTATCGGTCGATTACGAGTATTTAGCCTTGGAGGATGGTCCCCCCATATTCAGACAGGATTTCTCGTGTCCCGCCCTACTTGTCGTACGCTTAGTACCACCGGTCTGATTTCGTGTACGGGGCTATCACCCGCTATGGCGCCTATTTCCAGAGGCTTCCACTATCAGTCCGACTATCACGTACAGGCTCTTCCCATTTCGCTCGCCACTACTTTGGGAATCTCGGTTGATTTATTTTCCTGCAGCTACTTAGATGTTTCAGTTCGCCGCGTTCGCCTCACACACCTATGTATTCAGTGAGTGATACCCTAAAAGGGTGGGTTTCCCCATTCGGAAATCTACGGATCAAAGCTCGTTTGTCAGCTCCCCGTAGCTTATCGCAGACTACTACGTCCTTCGTCGCCTGTAATCGCCAAGGCATCCACCATGTGCACTTATTCACTTGTCCCTATAACCTTAACGGCTATCGGTTCAAGCATTTACTACTGTGTTTGATGAGTTTTACTACTACCCTAAGTGTGTGATGTCTCACACGCTTAATAAAACTTTACTTCTTCCAGATTGTTAAAGAGCGAAACAGCAGTGATCTCTAAAAGATCAAACCTAAGTCTCTAGTGACTTACGTTTGTACTTTCAACAGAAGCGATGGTGGAGGATGACGGGATCGAACCGACGACCCCCTGCTTGCAAAGCAGGTGCTCTCCCAGCTGAGCTAATCCCCCGCGGTGACAACTAAACCGTGGTGGGTCTGGTTGGGCTCGAACCAACGACCCCGCGTTATCAACACGGTGCTCTAACCAGCTGAGCTACAGACCCGCGCTTCTTGCTGTTTCTCTAACAACAGTCGATAAGTGTGAGCGTTTGATGCACGATCTTGACGATCCGTGCCAACTCTAGAAAGGAGGTGATCCAGCCGCACCTTCCGATACGGCTACCTTGTTACGACTTCACCCCAGTCACGAATCCTACCGTGGTAAGCGCCCTCCTTGCGGTTAAGCTACCTACTTCTGGTAAAACCCGCTCCCATGGTGTGACGGGCGGTGTGTACAAGACCCGGGAACGTATTCACCGCGACATGCTGATCCGCGATTACTAGCGATTCCAACTTCATGCAGTCGAGTTGCAGACTACAATCCGGACTACGATACACTTTCTGGGATTAGCTCCCCCTCGCGGGTTGGCGGCCCTCTGTATGTACCATTGTATGACGTGTGAAGCCCTACCCATAAGGGCCATGAGGACTTGACGTCATCCCCACCTTCCTCCGGTTTGTCACCGGCAGTCTCATTAGAGTGCCCTTTCGTAGCAACTAATGACAAGGGTTGCGCTCGTTGCGGGACTTAACCCAACATCTCACGACACGAGCTGACGACAGCCATGCAGCACCTGTGTGCAGGTTCTCTTTCGAGCACTCCCCGATCTCTCGGGGATTCCTGCCATGTCAAGGGTAGGTAAGGTTTTTCGCGTTGCATCGAATTAATCCACATCATCCACCGCTTGTGCGGGTCCCCGTCAATTCCTTTGAGTTTTAATCTTGCGATCGTACTCCCCAGGCGGTCTACTTCACGCGTTAGCTGCGTTACCAAGTCAATTAAGACCCGACAACTAGTAGACATCGTTTAGGGCGTGGACTACCAGGGTATCTAATCCTGTTTGCTCCCCACGCTTTCGTGCATGAGCGTCAGTTTTGACCCAGGGGGCTGCCTTCGCCATCGGTGTTCCTCCACATCTCTACGCATTTCACTGCTACACGTGGAATTCTACCCCCCTCTGCCAAACTCTAGCCTTGCAGTCTCCATCGCCATTCCCAGGTTAAGCCCGGGGATTTCACGACAGACTTACAAAACCGCCTGCGCACGCTTTACGCCCAGTAATTCCGATTAACGCTTGCACCCTACGTATTACCGCGGCTGCTGGCACGTAGTTAGCCGGTGCTTATTCTTCAGGTACCGTCATTAGATGCAGATATTAGCCACACCCGTTTCTTCCCTGACAAAAGAGCTTTACAACCCGAAGGCCTTCTTCACTCACGCGGCATTGCTGGATCAGGCTTGCGCCCATTGTCCAAAATTCCCCACTGCTGCCTCCCGTAGGAGTCTGGACCGTGTCTCAGTTCCAGTGTGGCTGGTCGTCCTCTCAGACCAGCTACTGATCGTCGCCTTGGTGAGCCTTTACCTCACCAACTAGCTAATCAGATATCGGCCGCTCCAGGAGCACAAGGCCTTGCGGTCCCCTGCTTTCATCCTTGGATCGTATGCGGTATTAGCGTAACTTTCGCTACGTTATCCCCCACTCTTGGGTACGTTCCGATATATTACTCACCCGTTCGCCACTCGTCAGCGGAGCAAGCTCCCTGTTACCGTTCGACTTGCATGTGTAAAGCATGCCGCCAGCGTTCAATCTGAGCCAGGATCAAACTCTTCAGTTCAATCTCTGTTTTATGTCATTGCTGACATGGTCACTCACTCAAGAATCTGACGTTCCTCTTGCGAGGTCACGTTTAATTACTTGTGTAAGCGTTTGATGCTATATATTTTGAGTATCGGGACCAAAGTCCCGGGCACACTCACATCAAACGCCCACACTTATCGACTGTTGATTGTTAAAGAATTCTGCCCTCAGGCGTTTGCTGCGTTCGGCGACAAAGCGTTGTGTTTGTCAGCAGCAGAGAGATGAGATTATGCGGTGTTTCATGCAGCTCGTCAACCCCTTCGATGTCGGCGCCGGAGGCGCTTCCACCACTGCCGCATCGTTTCGTTTTCACTACTACGCTGCGGCAGGGACAGAACTATAGCGAAAAGACCGCGACAGCGCAAGCCCTCCCTGTCGAAAAATCGGAGTCATCGTTCCCGGCCCAGGCACGATGGACAATGAGACGCTTAATCTGCCTGCCGCGCCGTCAGTTACCGCGGGTACACGGGTGGGTCAGGTCCAGCCTGGGGTTATAGACGGCGGTGCTGACATTCAGGAGCCCGAGCACCGAATGAAACACGTTGTCATGAGAGAAAGCCTGGGCGCTGCGCGCAGCGAGACATTGGCGATCGAAACGGAACCGCTGGCGGAAGCCGTCGGATAACCACAGCATCATTGGCACCGTGCGCTGCTCCGCGGGCGAGATGATGTAAGGCGCGCCGTGCAGGTACAGGTTGTTCTCGCCCAGCGATTCGCCATGATCGGAAAAATACAGCATCGCCGTGTCCACACTGTCCTGCGCGGCACTGGCACGCAGCAGGTCCAGCGTCCGCGCCAGGAAGTAATCCGTATACAGGATCGAGTTGTCGTAGGCATTGACGATCGACTCGCGGGAACATCGTTCCAGCTCATTTGTCCGGCAGACCGGCTCGAAACGGCTGAAGCCCGGCGGATAGCGCTTCCAGTAGGCAGGTCCATGACTGCCCTTCTGGTGCAGCACGACGACGAGATCCTTCTGCGCCGTGCGGATCATTTCGGGCAGGCCGCGCAGCAGGCGCTCGTCGAAACACTCTTCCCCATTGCACAGCGGGTCGCCCGGCACCGGCTGCGACACGTCCTCGAACCGGACGCGGTCGCACACGCCCTTGCAGCCCGAATTGTTATCGCGCCAGAGCACGTCGAATCCCGCATGCTTCAGCACATCGAGCAGGCCCTCCTGGCGGCCGGCCCGGTCTGCCGAATAGTCATCGCGCGTCAGGCCGGAGAACACACACGGAACGGAAACGGCCGTCGCGGTCCCGCACGAGCTCACATTGCGGAAGTTGATCAGCCCCGCCTGCCGTGCCAATGCCGGATTGGTCTGGCGCGCATAACCGTTCAGCGAGAAATTCATTGCCCGTGCCGTCTCGCCCACCACGATAACGGTGACGGTGCGTTTGCGCGCACCGGCGGCGGTCCATTTCGGCCCCGGCGCGGCGTCGGTCCCCAATGGCGCGATGACGACAGGGACGGACCACCTGCGCTTCAGGTAGCTGTGCGTGGCCTGGAACATATTGGTGGGTGTCAGCAGGAAGCGCAGTTCGCGGTGCTCGCGCACGGCCGGCGCCAGCACCTTGAACAGCAACAGCAGCAGGCCCGCGGCGGCCAGCAGCGACGCCGCGACCGTGCCGGTCTTCAGCAGCAGATCGCGCCGCACGGGGCGGAACGCCAGCGGCAGGTGCCACACCAGCAGCGACGGCAGGATGCCCAGCACCGTGACCGTCTGCGCCATCCTCCAACCGAGCAGCTCATGGGCTTCCCGCGGATCCGTCTCGAACACGTTCTGCACCATCGACGCATCGATGACGACGCCGTATTCGTTCATGAAGTAGCTGGCCGCGGACGCGCCCAGGAACAGCGCGATCAGCACCGGCTTGATGACAAAGCGAAAATTGAACAGCGTAAGGATGGCATTGAACAGCAGCACCAGCAGCAGGAACGCGCCCGCATGGACGGGCACCGTGTCAAAGCGCATACCGCCCGTGGCGGCAACGAACGTCTTCCAGAAACTGAGGTTATAGGCCGACACGAGGAAGACGGACGCGCCCAGTGTCAGCAAGGGCGCGCCGATGCGCGGCAGGGGGGCGATTCTCACGGCATGGACTCCAATGGACAGGGCGCCTACGATACCTATCCCTGGATGAAGAGCGCGTGAAGGCCCGGTTAAGGCCGTGTTAATTCGTCCGGAAAGTGAATCTCGAAACGCGTGCCGCCGCCGTCGCGCGCGCCCGGCACGAGCGTTGCGCCCAGGTGCGCGCAGATGCGCTGCACCAGCCCGAGCCCCAGGCCGGTGCCGGACGACCCCTTGGCCAGCGCCGGGATCGGCTCGTCATGCAGGCGCGCCCACGCCGCCGGCGGCAGCCCCGGGCCCGTATCCTCGACGACGACCGCGCGAGCCCGCAGGCTCACCTCCACTGTCCCGGACTCCGTGTACTGGCACGCATTGCGAACCAGGTTGCCGATGGCGGCCAGCACCAGCTCGCGCACGCCGTCGATCGTGAAATCCTCGCCGCCCGTATAACGCAGCGTCAGCGGCCGTCCTGTCACGAGCGGCTGGCAGCGCGCCACCTCGGCGCGCGCCAGCGCTGCCGCCGACATGTGGGCCCATTCCAGCTGGTCCGGCGAACGCGCCAGCCGCAGCAGCATGCTCGTCACGTCGGTTGCCTCGCGCGCCGCGCGGTAGATCCGTTCCGCCGGCGCGTACAACACCGGTTCGCGCTCGGTCTGCGCCATCAGCACCTCGGCCGCGCCCGCGATCACGGTCAGCGGCGTGCGCAGCTCATGGCTGACATCGCCCGTGAAGAAGCGCTCGCGATCGAGGAACTGGCGCAGCTCCGCCGTGTGACCGGCGATAGTGCGGGCCAGCAGCCCCAGTTCGTCGGCGCGCTCCTGCAGCGGCAACCGGGGCGTGCGCCCTTCCACGGCGTGCGCCAGTTCGACGATGGGATTGACGGCGAGGTTGCCGACATAGCGGCCCAGCATCAACGAACAGCCGAGGAAGCCAAGGAACGCCACCCCGAACATCGAATACACCACCAGTTCGATCTGCTCGTAGTCGCTGTCGTGATCGACCACGACAAACGGCCCCAGGCTGTCGCGCCCCTTCAGGACGTGCAGGTCGACGCCATCCACCGTGACTTCCTGCACGCCATCGGGCAGCGCACGCAGCGAGCGGGGAATGCCGGCGCCATGATGGAAGCTGATCCCGGCCGGCATCTCGACCGGCAGCTTGCCGGCGTAGCGCGGGCTGGCCCACGACGCCACCTCCTCCAGGCGCTCGTCGACCAGCCTGACCTCGATGCCTTCCACCGCCAGCGCCGCGATGACGGCAAAGAACAGCGTGGCGACGCCTGCGAACTTCAGGTAGGCGACAGAAATCCGTCGCCGCATCGACTCAGCCCTGCTCATCGGACGCTACCAGCTTGTAGCCGATCCCGGAAATCGTGCGCAGCATCGGGAATGGGTACGGCTTGTCGAGCGCCTGGCGCAGGGCGTGGATGTGCACGCGCAGCGCGTCGCTGTCGGGCGGGTTGTCCCCCCACACCTCCTGCGCCACCGCGTCGCGCGACACCACCTTGGGCGCTTCCTTCATCAGCAGCTTCAGGATCGTGTAACCGGTTTTCGTCAGCGCCAGCGGGCGGCCCGCGCGGCGCGCCTCGAACGTGCCGGTATCGAAGGTCAGCTTCCCCACCGTCAGCATGCTGCTGCCGCCATGGGTGCCGCGCGCCCGCCGCACCAGGGCCTTCAGGCGGATCTCCAGTTCGACCAGCGAGAACGGCTTGACCAGGTAGTCGTCCGCGCCGCTGTCGAAGCCCGCGACCTTGTCCTCCAAGGTGTCGCGAGCGGTCAGCATCAGTACCGGCGTGGCCTTGCGCAGTTCGCCGCGCAGCTTCTGGCACAGCTCCAGGCCGTTCAGGCCGGGCAGCATCACGTCCAGCACCACGGCGTCGTATTCGTTCTGGGCGGCCAGCGCCAGCCCGCCATAGCCATTGCCGGCGGAATCGAGCACGTAGCCCTTCGGTTCCAGGAAACCGTACAGGTTGGCGACGATGTCGGGATTGTCTTCGATGATCAGGAGGCGCATGCGCCATTATAATTCCGCTCTTTCACTCCTACCTGCCCGAGGCTGCCGCCATGACGCTTCCGACCATCCCGTCGCTGCTCGACGCCCCCGCCGGCGTGGCCGCCGCCCTGGCCCATGCCATCGACAACAAGACCAAGCCGCTCGGCAGCCTGGGACGCCTGGAAGCGCTGGCCCGGCAGGTCGGCATGATCCAGCAGAGCACGGCGCCCGAGCTGCGCGAGCCGGCCATCCTCGTCTTCGCCGGCGACCATGGCGTCGTGGCCGAGGGCGTGTCGGCCTATCCGCAGGATGTGACGTGGCAGATGGTCGAGAACTTCCTGGCCGGCGGCGCGGCCATCAACGTGTTCGCGGCGCAGAACGGCTGCGCCCTGCGCGTCGTCGACGCGGGGGTCGCCCACGACTTCGGGCCCCGCCCCGGTCTCGCCGACCGCAAGATCGCCAAGGGCACGCGCAACTTCGCCCACGAAGCCGCGATGACGGCGGACCAGTGCCGGCAAGCCCTGGCCCACGGCATGGCACTCGTGGACACCCTGCCCGGCAACGTCATCGGCTTCGGCGAAATGGGCATCGGCAACACGACGGCTGCCGCCGCGCTGATGCACAAGCTGGCCGGGATTCCGGTGGCGCAGTGCGTCGGCGCCGGCACGGGACTGACGGCCGATGGGATCCGCCGCAAGCAGCAGGTCATCGAGGCCGCAACGGCGCTGCATGCCGGCGTCGAGGCTCCCCTGGACGTGCTGGCTGCCTTCGGTGGCTTCGAGATCGCCATGATGACGGGGGCGATGCTGCGTGCGGCCGAACGCCGCATGGTGCTGCTGATCGACGGTTTCATCGTCACCAGCGCGCTGCTTGTCGCCGCGCGCCTGCAGCCGGCCATCGTCGATTACTGCGTGTTCGCGCATTGCTCCGGCGAGCAGGGCCACCGCCAGATGCTCGAAGCGCTGGGCGCGCGGCCGCTGCTGGACCTGGACCTGCGCCTGGGCGAAGGCACCGGCTGCGCGTTGGCCCTGCCCCTGCTGCACGCGGCCGTCAACTTCCTGAACCGCATGGCCACGTTCGAGTCGGCCCAGGTCAGCGAGCAGTCGGCCTGACCGTGCTGCACCAGGTCCGCCTGTTCTTCACGGCGCTGCAGTTCTTCACGCGGCTGCCGGTCCCGCGCTGGGTGGGGTTCGAGCCGGACTGGCTGCACCACGCGTCGCGCTACTTCCCCCTGGTCGGACTGGTGGTCGGCATGGGCGCCGCGCTGGTGTACTGGCTGGCCGCGCTCGTGCTGCCGGCCCCGGTCGCCGTGCTGCTGTCGACCGCGGCAGGCATCTATCTAACGGGCGCGTTCCACGAGGACGGTTTCGCCGACGCCTGCGACGGCCTCGGTGGCGGCTACACGCGCGAGCGTGTCCTGGAAATCATGAAGGACTCGCGCATCGGCGCGTACGGAGCGATCGGCATCGGCCTGCTGCTGGCCGTCAAATGCGCGGCACTGGCGCATCTGCCGCCCGCGGCCACGGTAGCCGCGCTGCTGGTGGCGCATCCGCTGTCGCGGCTCTACGCGGCAAGCCTGATCTGGCGCATGGAATATGCCCGTGCCGAGGGCAAGGCGAAGCCGCTGGCGCAGCAGATGAGCACCGGCGAATTTTTCATCGCCACGCTGTGCTGCGTGCCGCCCCTGCTGCTGGCGGGCCTGTCCGGCTGGCTGGCCTGGCCCAACCTGCTGGCGGCCCTCGTCGCCATGACGCTGGTCACGCTGTGGTTTGCCCGCAAGCTGCAGCGGCGCCTGGGCGGCTTTACGGGCGACTGCCTGGGCGCCGTGCAACAGCTGTGCGAAGCGGTGTTCTACCTGTGCGTACTGGCGGCGCCATGGCACTGATCCTCATCCGCCATCCGCGCCCGCTGGTCGCGGATGGCACCTGTTATGGCGGCAGCGACGTGCCGGTGGCGGCCGACGAGCTGGCGCGGGTGGTGCAGGCAGTGCAGCCGGTCCTGCCGGCCGCACCAGTCTTCAGCAGCCCGCTGCAGCGCTGTGCCCTGCTGGCGCGGCGCTTGTCCGACGACGTCACGTTCGACGCCGACCTGGCGGAGATGAACTTCGGCAGCTGGGAACAGCGCGCCTGGGACGACATCGCGCGCGCCGACGTCGATGCCTGGGCAGCGGACCTGCTGCACTACCGCCCGGGTGGCGGCGAGACGGTGCTCGAGGTGGCGGTCCGCGTCCGGCGCGCGCTCATGGCCCTTAGCAGTCACGGCAGCGCCATCGTCGTCTGCCACGCCGGCACGATCCGCCTGATGACCGCCCTCGCCACGGGTACCGCACTGGAACAGGCCGCATTGGCCGCGGCGGCCACGCCGCACCGGATCGCCTACGGCGCGGTCGTGCCGCTGACGCTGGAGCGGGGCTTCGGAGAGGCAGGGTAAAGCGGCTATAATGACGGGGTTCTGGTGCCCGCGTCCGTCTCTCGGACGCAGTTAAACGGGAAATGCAACGCCATGTGCCGATACCGGCACGGGCCAACGCATGCTGCCCCCGCAACGGTAAGCAGGCCGCCGCGCGCGAAGCGCGGCAGCCGTCTCAGGCAACCACTGTGCGCGGTCGATCGACCGCCATGGGAAGGTGAGACGGCCCTACCTGCCAGCCCGGATACCGGCCAGGACTCAGGTGGAAGCGTTGGCGCAACAGTGCGCGCGCTTCTGTTCCATCCGGCCTGCGGGGAAGCGGGCCGGTTGCACATATAAATACAGATCGTCATGACCTCTCCCGCAGCACCCCAGGCAGCGCGCGCCGCGCTGGCACTCGCCATTGCCGCAGCTTTCGCCGCCCCCGCCGTCGCCCAGACCACCGCCATCGACTCCGTCATCGTCACCGCCACCCGCACGCCGCAGCTGGCCAGTGAAGTCATCAGCGATACGCTGACGATTTCCGCGCAGGACATCGCCAACGCCGGCGTCGGCTCGCTGACGGAACTGCTGCAGCGCCAGCGCGGCCTGGAAGTCACCCGCAACGGCGGGCCGGGCACCAATGCCAGCGTGCTGCTGCGCGGTGCATCCGCCAACCAGAGCATCGTACTGGTGGACGGCGTGCGCATCGGATCCGTCTCGGGCGGCGCCGCCAGCTGGAACGCGATTCCCCTGTCGGCCATCGACCATATCGAGATCGTCTACGGCCCCTTGAGCACCCTGTACGGTGCGGATGCCGTGGGCGGCGTGATCCAGCTCTTCACGAAGAAAGGCAAGGGTGCACCGGCCGTGACGGCGTTCGTCGGCGCGGGCAGCGACGCGACCTACGCGGCCGATGCCGCCATCTCCGGCGGCACCGACAAGGTCAGCTACTCCCTCTCCGCAGGCAAGGAGCAGTCCGACGGTTTCTCGGCCACGCGCCGTCCTTCCGGCAGCTACAACGCCGACGACGACGGCTACCGCCGCAAGAGCGCGGCCGGCCAGGTTTCCTTCCAGGTCGCGCCCGGCCATGAAGTGGGCGGCGTCTTCCTGTACGGCGACACGACGTCCGACTACGACAGCGGCGCCACCTTCGATGCCTACAGCACGCAGGTACAAAGCAATCTCGCGGCCTATTCGCGCAACCGTATCCTGCCCGACTGGACAATGTTCGTGCAGGCCGCCAAGTCGCGCGACAAGTCGGGCTCGTACTACGCGCCGGGCCCGTACGGTGGCGGCCAGATCGACTCCACCCAGACCGTCTTCACGTGGCAGAACGACATCCGCATCGGCAGCGACAACCTGCAGCTGCTGGCCGAGCACCGCAAGGAAGCAGTGGATGGCTCGACGGATGCGCTGAACAAGGAGCGCAGCACCACCTCGTATGCGGCGACCTACAGCCTGAAGCGGGGCAATCACCTCGTCAACATCGGTGCGCGCAACGACGACAGCTCGCAGTACGGCTCGCGCAATACCGGCTCGCTGGGCTATGGCTACCGCATCAGCCAGGCGCTGCGCGTCGAGGCCAGCTACGGCACCAGCTTCCGCGCGCCGACGTTCAATGAGTTGTATTACCCAGGCTACGGCAACCAGCGCAACCGCCCCGAGAAGGGCCGCAATGCCGAAGTGGGGCTGCACTACAGCGACGGCACGACGGAACTGGGCGCCGTGTACTACCATAACAAGCTGACCGACCTGCTGGTCAACACGACGCCATGTCCGTTCCCGAGCACGCCGGAGCATGACTATAGCTGGGGCTGCGCCTACAACGTCAACAAGGGCCTGCTGGAAGGCCTGACGTTGAGCGCGCGGCGCACGTTCGGTGCCTTCACGGTCAGCGCCGATGCCGACTTCCAGGACCCGCGCGACGAAACGACCGGCAAGCGCCTGCAACGCCGGGCCAAGCGTCACGCCAACCTGAACGTGGAATACGTCAACGGGCCGCTGACGGGCGGCGTCGAGTGGCACCTGTCGTCGGCCCGCTTCGACGACGCGGCCAACCGCAACACGCTGGGCGGCTATGGCATCGTGAACCTGTACGCGACGTACCAGTTCGCGCGCGACTGGTCGGCGCTGATCCGCTGGAACAACGTCGCGGGCCGCGCGTATGAGCTGGCACGCTACTACCCGACGGGTGGCTCGACGGCGTTTGCCGGCATCCGCTACGGCTTCAAGTAACGGTGTCCCTGCCGGGCGCGTCCCGGCAGGGCCGAACGATCCAGGCACCCATGCACCCAACCTCCGCCAACTTGCGCAACCGTGCCGGCATCGTCGTTGCCGGCCTGCTGCTGGCCTCCATCGGCAGCGTGCTGTTCGCGGGGATGACGGGTTCCGTATCGATTCCCCTGGCCGACATGCCCGGAGCAATCGACGAACTGCTGCATCGCCGCGCGGATTCGCTGGCCGCGACGCTGCTGGACCTGCGGGCAAGTCGCGCGCTGACCGCCTTCGTCACCGGCGCGGCGCTGTCGCTGGCCGGCGTCATGATGCAGGCGCTGCTGCGCAATCCGTTGGCCGACCCCTACGTGCTGGGCATTTCCTCCGGCTCGGCCGTGGGCGCGCTGGCGGCCATCATGGCGGCCAGCGCCGCCTGGGTCGTCGACGCGGCCGCCTTTGCCGGCGCCGTCGTCATCTCGATGCTGCTGTACCTGCTGGCGCGGCGCGACCTGCGCGGCGGCAGCGCGGCCGAGGGCGGCACCGCCCTGCTGCTGTTGACGGGCGTGATCCTGTCGTCGGCCGGCTCCGCCTTGATCTCGCTGATGCTGGCCATCGCCGCGGACAACCAGGTACGCGGCATGGTGTTCTGGCTGATCGGCGATCTGTCCGGCGCACCATTGCGCCTGCTGCCCTGGCTCGTGCTGGGTGCGGGCCTGCTGTTCGCGCTGCGCTCGGCACGCTCGCTCAACGTGCTGGCCCTGCATGCCGAAGCGGCACAGACGCTGGGCATTCGCGTCGGCGCGCTGCGCAAGGGCCTGTTCTTCTGTTCCGGCTTGCTGACGGCGAGCGCCGTCACGACCGCCGGCAGCGTGGGTTTCGTGGGCCTGATCGTGCCGCATGCGTGCCGCTTCGCGTTCGGTCCCGATCACCGCGTGCTGATCCCGGCGGCCACGCTGGCCGGCGGCGCCTACCTGGTGCTGGCGGACACGCTGGCGCGCACCATTATCGCGCCGCAGCAGCTGCCGGTCGGCGTGATCACGGCGCTGATCGGCACTCCCGTCTTCCTCTATCAGCTGCACCGCTTGCGCAAATGAAGATCGCCACCGAACGCCTGCAACTGCGCATCGGCGCCCGTACCCTGGTCCAGGACCTGGACTGGCAGGTGCGCGATGGCGAATGCTGGAGCATCATCGGCCGCAACGGGGCCGGCAAGAGCACGCTGATGCGCACCCTGGCTGGCCTGCATGAACCGGATGGCGGCCGCGTGCTCCTGGACGGCCGGGCATTGCGCGATTGGCCATTGGAAGCGCTGGCGCGCCAGCGCGCGTTCCTGGCCCAGTCGCGCAGCGACGCGTTTGCGTACACTGTCATCGAGACGGTGCTGTCGGCGCGCCATCCCTACCACGCCAACAGCTACTGGGAAAACAGCGACGACCACCAGGTCGCGCTGCGCTCCCTGGCTGCGATGGAGGTAGCCGATCTGGCGGCGCGCGACGTGCGCACCTTGTCCGGCGGCGAGCGCCAGCGCGTCGCGATTGCCGCGCTGCTGGCCCAGGACACGCCGCTGTTGCTGCTGGACGAACCGGCCAACGCGCTGGACCTGGCGCACCAGGTCAGCGTGATGGGCCTGCTGGCCAGACTGTGCCGAGAGCAGCGCAAGACAGTGGTCATGATCGGCCACGACCTGAGCCTGGCCCACGGCATCTCGACGCACGCCCTGCTGCTGATGGGCGACGGCCGCTGGCTGGCGGGCAGCCGCGACGACGTCATGCAGGCCCCGATCCTCAGCGACTACCTGCAGCACCCCATCGACGCCGTGGCACACGGCAGTCGCACCATCTTCATTCCCCGCGAGGCATAGCCATGAACGAACCGACCCTGGAACAAACCGCCGCGCTGAACGAGCGCCACCGCGCCCGCATGGAGCGCAAGAAGGCCATCGTCGACGCAAAGATCGCCGCGGCCGACAAGGAAATCGGCATCATCGTCGTCAACACCGGCAACGGCAAGGGCAAGAGCTCGAGCGGCTTCGGCATGGTGGCGCGCGCGCTGGGCCATGGCATGAAGGTCGGCGTCGTCCAGTTCATCAAGGGCGCCATGTCGACGGGAGAGGAAAAGTTCCTGCGCCGCTTCCCCGACGAAGTGAGCTTCCATGCGATGGGCGAAGGCTATACGTGGGACACCCAGGACCGCGTCCGCGATACCGAAAAGGCGCACGCCGCATGGGCGCAGGCCAAGGCCTTCCTCGCCGATCCGGCCTATGGCATGGTGCTGCTGGACGAATTGAACATCGCACTGAAGTACCGCTACCTGGACGTGGAGACCGTCATCGCCGACCTGCTGGAGCGACCGGCCATGCAGCACGTCGTCATCACCGGCCGCGGCGCGCCGCCCGAACTGGTCGACATCGCCGACACGGTCACGGAAATGAACGTCGTCAAGCACGCGTTCAAGGCCGGCATCGCCGCGCAAGCGGGCACGGAGTTCTGATGGCTGCGCGCGCCGTCCTGATCGCCGCCGTGTCCTCGGGCCAGGGCAAGACCACCGTCACGGCCGCGCTGGCGCGCAAGCTGGCGCAGGCCGGCCAGCGCGTGCGCGTGTTCAAATGCGGCCCCGACTTCATCGACCCGATGGTGCTGCGCCGCGCCAGCGGTGCGCCGGTCGAAACGCTGGACTTGTGGATGGTCGGCCGCGAACGCTGCCACCAGCTACTGGCCCAGGCCGCAGCGGAGGCCGACGCGATTTTGATCGAAGGCGTAATGGGCCTGTACGACGGCACGCCATCGGCGGCCGACCTGGCGCGCGAGTTCGGCGTGCCGGTGCTGGCCGTGATCGATGCGGGCGCGATGGCGCAGACAGCCGGTGCCCTGGTGCACGGCCTGCGCGACTACGGCCCCGTCGAGATGGCCGGCGTCATCGCCAACCGCGTCGGCAGCGCCGGCCACGCGGCCATGGTGCAGGCATCGCTGCGCGGCATTCCGCTGTTCGGCACCCTGCCCAAGCAGGGCCGCTCGCTGCCGGAACGGCACCTGGGCCTCGTGCTGCCCGACGAAGTGGCGGGCATCGACGACCTGCTGGACGAACTGGCCGCGCAGCTGACATTCGACCTCGATGCCTGGACCGCGCTGCCCGCGACAACGTTCGACACGCCGGCACCCCAGGCATCGCTGCAGCCCATGCTGGCCGGTCGCACCATCGCCATCGCGCGCGACGAGGCGTTCCTGTTCGTCTACCACGCCAATACGGAGCTGTTGCGCCAGCTGGGCGCGCACATCGTGTACTTTGCCCCGCTGAACGACGAGCCGGTACCCGCCGACGCGGATGCCGTCTACCTGCCCGGCGGCTACCCGGAACTGCACTGCGAACGGCTGGCCGGCGCCGCCCGCTGGCGCGCATCGATCCAGGCGGCGCACGCGGCGGGCAAGCCGATCGTGGCGGAATGCGGCGGCATGATGGCCCTGGCTGAAGGGCTGGCCGACGGCGCCGGCCAGGACTGGCCAATGGCGGGACTGCTGCCGGGCCGCGTCACCGTGCAGAAAAAACTGGCCGGCCTGGGACCGCAGGCGCTGGCGACACCGCAAGGTATCCTGCGCGGCCATACCTTCCACTACTCCCGGCTGGACACGGATGCCCCGGTCGCCACGCACACGAGCAAGAATCCCTCCGGCGCGCAAGGGGAAGCGGTGTATCGCGTCGGGTCGCTGACGGCGTCGTACTTCCATAGCTATTTTCCGTCCAATCCGGCGGCTGTCGCGGCGCTGTTCTCGCGGAGCGACGCATGACGCGCACGCTGGTATTGGGTGGCGCCCGCTCCGGCAAGAGCGCCCATGCGGAGCGCCTGGCGGCGCAGGCGGGCAAGGAGGTGATCTACATCGCCACCGCCGGTGCCGGCGATGGCGAGATGGCGCAGCGCATTGCGCTGCACCGCGCACAACGTCCCGCGCACTGGACGACGGTGGAGGAAAAGCTCGCGCTGCCGCAGGCGCTTGCGACGTGGCGCGCACCGCACCGCGTGGTCCTGGTGGACTGCCTGACGCTCTGGCTCAGCAACCTGCTGTTCGACGGCGGCGCCGACTATCCGGACGTCGGCGCGATCGAACTGCCGTCGCGCTTCCATGCCGAGCGGACCGCGCTGCTGGCGGAGCTCACCCAGCCGCGGGGCGACGTCATCTTCGTCGCCAATGAAGTCGGCATGGGCATCGTGCCGTACGGCGCCATCACGCGTGCTTACGCGGACGAAGCGGGCCGCCTGAACCAGGCAGTCGCCGCACTGTGCGACCGCGCCGTCTTCGTCGCGGCCGGCCTGCCGCTGGTATTGAAGGGTGAGCCGTGCTGAGTGGCCTGTCCTGGCCTGTCGTCGCGGGATTGCTGCTGGCCGGCGTCTTCCTTGACCTGCTGCTGGGCGAGGCGCGCCGCTTCCACCCGCTGGTCGGCTTCGGCAACCTAGCCACGTTCGTACAACGCCGCCTGAACTGCGGTGCCGGCCGCCTGTGGCGCGGCATGCTGGCATGGTCGCTTGTCGTGCTGCCGCCCACCTTACTGGCGGCCTGGCTGTGCAGCGTCTCCGGCTGGGCGGGGCTGGCCGCGCATGCGTTGCTGCTGTACCTGTGCATCGGCTTGCGCAGCCTGCGTGAACACAACCTGCCGATCGCCGCCGCGCTGCGCGCGGGCGACCTGCCGCGCGCGCGCTACCTGACATCGATGATCGTCAGCCGCGACACGGCGCGCGCCACCGAGGCGGACCTGGCCAAGGCCAGCACCGAGTCGCTGCTGGAGAACGGCAACGATGCCGTGTTCGGCACGCTGTTCTGGTTTGCCGTCGCCGGCGGCCCGGGCGCCGTGCTGTTCAGGCTTGCCAACACGCTGGATGCGATGTGGGGTTACCGCAATGAGCGCTTCCTGTACTTTGGCCGTGCCGCCGCCCGCATCGACGATGCGCTGAACTATGTGCCGGCGCGGCTGACGGCGCTGTCGTACGTGCTGCTGGCGCCCACGCTGGCCGGCAAGCGCCGCGCGTGGCAGTGCTGGCGCACCCAGGCACCGGCATGGAGCAGCCCGAATGCCGGTCCGGTGATGTCCAGCGGCGCCGGGGCCCTGTGCCTGGCGTTGGGCGGGGCGGCGGTGTATGACGGAGTCGTCGAGCAGCGCCCGCCGCTGGGCGGCGGCACGCCGGCGCACGCAGCCGACATCGTGCGGGCGTGGCGTCTCGTGCTGCACACCACGGTCCTGTGGCTGGCCTGCGCCGGCCTTGCCGCATTGGGAGCGCACCATGCCTGAACATGGCGGCAACCTGCGCGACGCGCGGCGGCTGTACGGCCGCACCGATTGGATCGACCTGTCCGCCGGCCTCAATCCGGACTGGTATCCCGCGCCGGCACTGGCGGACAATGCGTGGCACCGGCTGCCCGAGCCCGACCCGGCCCTGGTCGAAGCCGCGTGTTCGTACTACGGCGCGCCGCACATGCTGGCCGTGGCCGGCACGCAGGCGGCCATCCAGGCGCTGCCGCGCTTGCGCGCGCCGTCGCGCATCGTCATCGCCGCGCCGTCGTATGCGGAGCATGCGCATCACTGGGCGCTGCACGGCCACACGGCCACCCAGGTCGCGTACGACGCCCTGGCCGCTGCGGTGGATCGCTGCGACGTGCTGGTCGTCTGCAATCCGAACAACCCGACCGGTGCCACCGTGCCCCGCGCGCTGTTGCTGGACTGGGCTGGCACGCTGGCCGAGCGCGGCGGCTGGCTCGTCGTCGACGAGGCGTTCGGCGATACGGATGGCGCCAACAGTGTG